>DAOUDY010000056.1:0-1709 GCA_034430755.1 Dehalococcoidales bacterium | reverse complement strand
TAATGGGCCGCCATCGGATGCGCCGAGCAGTTGCCGCCGGCCCCGATGATGTTGCAGTTCAGTCCCCGCTTCATCAGCTCGGCCTGGAGTTGGTCGCTGATAATATACGGCTCGACCACGGCGTACATATTCTTTTCGTTGATTTCGATGATGCGGTTCATGCGCCGCAGGTCCATTTTAATACAGCCGGGACCTTCCGGGTCGGCATAGTGTCCCCAGCCGGTACTGGTCGCTTTAAACTGCATCCCGTACCGGTTACAGAGCTTAACAATTGCCTGAACCTCGAAAGTATCCCCGGGCAGAGTGACCGCTTCATACCGCTGTACAAACGTCTCGGGGGCCGGCCCCCAGCGGAAAGAATAAGAGTCCAGAATCGCCGGGTCATCGGAGATATTGTCCGGCCCCACCACATCCTCGAACGCCTTATATATATTTTTATCTAAACCCATGATTCACACCTCGCTTATATTGCTTTTTCCAGCAGCTCCATGATGTCGTACACCTTGAGGCTGCTGCCGCTTTCTTTTACAGCACCCTTGAAGTTCCGGACACACCACGGGCAGGCAGTGACCAGCGCCTCGGCGCCGGTGGCCTCGGCCTCTCTAATCCTCTCCGTGGCCGTCCACATAGAAAACTCGGGGTTCGACTCGCTGACGCCGCCGCCGGCGCCGCAGCACCAGGCGTATTCTTTAATCCTGTCCATCTCCATCAGCTGGATGCCGGGGATGGCCTTGAGGATATCGCGCGGCGGCTCGTAAACGCCTTTGGTACCCCGCCGCAGCTCCTTGGGCGGGTCAAACCGTCTTTGATGCCCGGGAATCGGCTTGCCCTGCCAGTGTATCCAGGGTTCACCCAGCCTGCCGAGGTAGCACGGGTCATGATAGGTGACATTCATCTTCACCTTTTTCGTCAGCTTCAGGCTGCCCTCTTTAATGAGACGGTCAACATACTCCGTGATGTGGAGCACCTCCAGGTCGCCTTTCAGGTCGAATTTATCGTAGAGCACCTTGAAGGCACCGTAGCCATCGGCGCAGGTCGTCACCAGCGTCTCCACGCCGGCTTTCTTAATCATCTCCATGTTCTTCCTGGCCTGGTTGAGGAAATCCTCCTGGTAGCCCATCTGGTAAGCCCGGCCGCCACAGCAGGTCTCATTGTTGCCGGCGATACCGAAATCGACGCCGGCCTTGTTCAGCAGCTTGACGGTAGTTTTAGCTACCTTCCAGAAGTCTTTATTGTAGCTGGTCAGGCAGCCAACATGGTAAAGGACTTTCACCTTTGTCCTGGTGGCGTCCTTAACATCCAGTCCCTCGGCCCACTCACCACGCTTGACCCTGGCGCCCGGCACCATGGTGCCCTGCTTCCGCAGGCTGTTGATGACCTTATCGAGAGCCGGGTGGGTGTGGCCTTCCTCGACGGCCTTAATCCGGAACTCGTATATCGGCTGGAGTACTTCCATGTCCATAGCATACTTGCAGGAGATATCACAGCCGCCGCACGTCTGGCAGTTGTAAATTATATGCTTCAGCTTGTCCGTGTATTCGAGGCGGTTCTCCAGCATGGCCACGCCGATATTCACCCGGCCGCCCCCCGAGTAAGCATTGAAATTATACCGGGATATGCTGGGGCAGATATATGACGGCTGGGCACTCTTGACTTTTTCCAGAGGTATGAACTTGCAGATATTACACTTGCCGCACAGTTCCATGTCT
>DAOUDY010000055.1:0-18051 GCA_034430755.1 Dehalococcoidales bacterium | reverse complement strand
GCCATGCTCACCCTCATCTGGGGAAGCGACATCCTCAACTGGTATCTCGGATTGCTCCACCTGTAAATTTTTTCTGACACCGCCTCCCGGTCAGCCAGAAAAGGGTAAAAACGGGTCGCTGGCGGCCTTTGGTAACGGGCCACGACAGCCTCTTTCCCTAAATTACCCTCTATCATATTGACAAGTGGCCAAATGGTTAGTACAATAGTCCTACCTAAGAAGTAATGGAGGATAACGGTGAGAGTAAATCGGCGGCGTTCTGAAATTGAAATCATTGCCGATATGCTCAAGGTAGGCGAGAACGGCGCGGGCAAGACGGAAATCATGTACAGCGCCAATATGAGCTACCGCCAGATACAGAGGTATCTCGGATTCCTGGTGGCTAACAGCTTTATTGACAAGATGAAGATGGGCAATCCCTCCGTAACCTACCAGGTAACGGACAGCGGCCTGAAACTGCTTCAGTTGATAAACAATATCAAGGAAATGCTTGGGCTGGATGAGGATTACCGCTTATAACCTTGGTGTGGCGTTTATAACAGTGACCTGAGGACGGCTGATAGCTTCAGGTCTCTTTTTAAATATAGAAACAAGGAGGTGAGCGTGCCAGGTAAAAGAATGCTAGTAGTTGACGCCGACATCGCCAGGAAGATTGACGAGAACCGCGGCGAAATGAGCTATTCGGAGTTCCTGGACTACCTGATTGACAGCCAGTTGCAGGAGCAGACTGGCAACAACATTTACGTTGATAAAGAGGAATTCCACCAGTTTGCCGCGGGCATGAAGGAGCTGCTGCGCAATTTCCTTGAATTTTTCCTCAGTTACGGGCTCGAACTGGGTAAACAGCCTCAGGACAAGACCTTTCAGGAGCTGAGCCAGAAGCTGCAGGCGCTGGGTAGCTCCGGCAACAAGAACAAAAACCTCTAACCCTCCCTCCCACCATCGGGCAAAAAGCCCACATACCTTTCAATTCACGGCTAAATAGAACTATATTCTAGAACACAGTCACTTCCCATCCCAACTGAGACATGCCATATTCAACTGACGACCAGTTGGCATGTGAGGTGACAGATGCTGAAAGCGGTGGAGCTTCTCCAGCAGGGCAGAGATGAAGAGCTATGGCAGATGTGCTGTGGCTACCTCAGGCTTCCTCTGGAGCAGTTCATGACCATACAGAAAAGGCTGCTCCTGGAACAGATAAAGCGGCTAAACGGGTGCACACTGGGCAGAAAAGTCATGGGCAAAGCCAGGCCGGTAACGGTGGAGGAATTCCGCGAACAGGTGCCCCTGACAACCTACGCTGACTACTGCCCCGAGCTCAGCGACAAAAGAGAAGCACCGCTCCCTGCTGACCCCGCCTTCTGGGTGCATACGTCAGGACGGTCCGGAGACCAGCCCTGCAAGTGGGTACCAATTACGCGGGCCTTCGCCGAGGAATTGAGCCGGATAATGTACGGTGTGGGCCTGCTCTCCAGCTGCAAGGACTGGGGAGACACTTCCCAGGTCAACAGCCACCCCAATATCGTCTATACCGTAGCGCCCCGACCCTACATTTCCGGAGCCATGGCGGATATACTCGGCATGCAGTCGCCGATTCATTACCTGCCGCCGCTGGAAAAATCCGAGGAGCTTGCCTTTGAAGAGAGGACAAAGCTCGGCTTCAGTCAGGCCCTGTCCAAGGGAATTGATTTCTTTTTCGGAATTTCCATGGTGCTGGTGGTGGTGGGCAACAAGTTCAGCCAGTCAACCGAGAAAGTTGATATCCGCCCCCTGCTCGCCCGACCCAGAGCATTGCTGCGCCTGGCGAAAGGCATGACCAGGAGCAAGCTGGCACGGCGGCCGATGCTGCCCAGGGATATCTGGTCGGTGAAGGGCATCATGAGCAGCGGCCTTGACAGCTCCGTCTACCGCGAAAAGATAAAGACGCTCTGGGGGAAATACCCGCTGGACCTCTACACCGGCACCGAAGGCGGCATCATCGCCACGCAGACCTGGGACTACGAGGGCATGACCTTCGTTCCCAGCCTCAACTTCCTCGAGTTCATCCCGGAAGAGGAACACCTCAAATCGCGCCTTGACCCCGAATATCAGCCAAAGACGGTTCTGCTTGACGAAGTGGAACCCGGTGAGAATTACGAAATGGTAATCACCAACTTCTACGGCGGGGCACTGGTCAGATACCGTCCCGGGGATATGATTCGAATCACCGCACTGCGCAATGAACGGCTGGGCATTGACATCCCGCAGATGGCGTTCGAGCGGCGCGCCGACGACCTGCTTGACTTCGTCTTTATCCGGCTGACCGAAAAAACCATCTGGCAGGCGATTGAAAATACGGGAACCGCCTATGAAGACTGGACCGCCTTTAAAAAAGAAGGGCAGCCGGTGCTCAGCCTGTACATCGAGCTGAAAAACGACCATCAGGGCAATGAGGCGGAAATCGCGGCTGCGGTACGGGAACAGATACTGAATTCGGACAGCCAGAATAAAGACACCAGAGCACTGTATCGCGAGGACTTTGCCGCCATGATTGACTTCAAGGTTGAGGTGAATGTGCTTTCGCCCGGAGCCTTCGCCCACTTTACGGAGCAGCGGCGGTCGGAAGGGGCTGATATAGCACACCTCAAGCCGCCGCACATAAATCCCTCCCAGCGAGTGCTTGACCTCCTGTCGGAGAAACCGGCGGAGGTGGTCAGGGTCAGCGCCGAGACCACGAGCGAGACGGCGACGATTCGCTAGTACTTTAGTCCACCTCACTTTGGTCAAGCGACTTTAGTTTTGCTTGACAGCCTCGTTGATTGAAGTAATAATTACCTCATAATGAATATATACGCGCTCTTTCCCCTGATGGCCACCTTTGCCTACGTTATACTGCTGGTCATCACCGCAAGCAGCCGTCCCTGGCACAGGCGCCACCGGCTCTTCATCTTTGTCATCATACCGGCCATGATGTGGAGCCTCACCGACGTCATTCTGCGCGGTAACTATTTCCCAAATCTCCAATTCTTCTTCCTGCAACTCATTCTCTTCTTCTTCGCCCTGACGGCAATCCAGTTCCACACCTTCGCCTCCTCTTTCTACGCTGCCGGAGAAGGCAGATGGCTGCCCTTCGCCTATATCTCGCTGGCGGGTGTTATCGGGCTTATCGCGTTTGGGGTCATTCCTGAGGGCGTTTATACCGCCAATGGTGATAAACTCTACCTGGATTATGGAAGAGGGGTTATCTTTCTGGCCGCGCCGCTTATGGTTCTGGCCGCTAGGTCCATCTTCTTATTCGCGAGGAGATTGAGGAAACTGGATAACCCCGTTATCTACAATCAGATAATCTCTCTGCTCTTTGGTCTCTTTACCCTAGTACTCTTTGCCTTCGCCGCCCTGATACCGTGGGGCAGAGAGTACCCAATAATTCACGTCGGCAATCTGATCAACGCTTTCATCCTCAGCTACGCCGTTATCAGGCACCAGCTGGTAGATATCAGAATCGTGCTCCGGCGCAGTCTGGGATGGGCTATCCTTGGCATTGTCGGCATTGTCTGCTACGGGACTTTGCTCATTATTTTAAATAGCGTATTTGGACTGAAAATTGACGCTACCACGACCTCGCTAGCAACCGCAATTGCCATTGCCATCGCCATATTTATTTACAAGCTGCGCAGTTACCTGTTTACCACGCTGGGTAAAGCCTTTCAGGGCCAGAGCTACGATTACCGTCAGAAGCTCTCTGAATTTGCCAGCAAGATACACAACGTCTTCAGCCTGAAAGAGCAGGGCGGTGAAGTTCTATCGCTGGTCTCCAAAGCAGTTGGCTGCAAGCGAGCCCGCCTCCTCTTCCTGGAAGTCGGTGGTCAGGATTTTACCACCCAGTTTGTTGAGCCCAGAGGAAAAGACGATTCCATGTATAAATTCAGATTGAGCGGCGAGAGCCTTATCGCGGAATACCTGCAGCGTGAGCGCAAATTGCTGACCAGAGAGAGCCTGGCCATTCTACCCGAATTCCGGGGCTTATGGGAGGAGGAAAAAAACGAAATCAATTTGCATGAGCTAGAACTCTTCATGCCGCTGATAAGCCGCGAACGACTTATCGGCATCCTGGTACTGGACAAAAAAGAGTCCGGCAGATACTCCCTGGAAGACCTCCGCCTGCTTGAGGAGGTTACCAAACAGGTCGCCGTCAGCATGGAAAAAGAATATCTCCGCGAGCGGCTCAGGGAACGCGAAGTGGAGCTATCGGTGATAAACCGGTGCAGCGCCATTATCACGTCAAGCCTCGATATTCAAGAAATCTATGACAGCTTCATCGGCGAACTGAAGAAAGTGGTCGATATTAACTGGGCATCTATCGTTCTCACCGAGAACAGCCACCTGAACTTCCTGGCCCTGTATTCCGAGATAGGCTCGGCCTGGAAACTGGGAGAGCGAATCCCCCTCAGGGGCACGGGTACGGAATGGGTAACCCTTAATAAACAGGCATTTCTGGAGTCTGACTTGTCACAGGGCGGACAGTTCGTCACCGCAAAATATCACCACCGGCAGGGGATACGCACCATCGCTTACCTCCCGCTGGTCGCCAAAGGGGTAGCCATCGGCAGTTTCGTGGTCGCCAGCTGCGAGCCGAATGCCTACTCGCAGAGACATATGACGCTTCTCGAGCAGCTCGCCTCCCAGATTGCCATGTCAATTGAAAACTCGCGTCTGTATGCTCAAGCCGAAGAGAAGGCGCGGGTTGACGAGCTCACCAAGTTGCTGAATCGCCGCTCTCTGGATGAACTGATGACCTCGGAAATCAACCGGCACTCGCGCTACGGAGGCGTCTTCTCACTGATCATCATTGACCTTGACAATTTCAAAGCCTTTAATGATAACTACGGACACCCGGCCGGCGACAAAATGCTCAGGGAGGTTGGCGGTGTCCTGAAGGCTACGGTGCGGAGCACTGACCAGGCCTTCCGTTACGGCGGTGATGAGTTTGCCATTCTTCTACCGAATACCCCCGTTGATGCCGCCATCCAGGTGGCGGACCGTGTCCGACGTCAGGTTGCGGCCAAGACCAAAGACGGCCACGTTACCATAACCGCCAGCCTTGGCCTGGCAAACTGGCCCGCAGACGGAGTCGCCGCTGATGAAATAGTGGCCGCGGCTGATACCGCCCTTTACCGTGCCAAACGTGAAGGCGGTAACCGCAGCCACTGTGCTTCGGGAACTTTACTGGACCTGGATGATACCACGCTCGGGTTAAAAGACGGCAAGAACGGCGACACGTTGAGCGCTATATTTGCCCTGGCCGAAGCCGTTGATGCCAAGGAACACTGCGCCAGCAGCCACTGGAGAAAAGTTAAGGAGCTTGCCGTCCTTCTGGCCACAGCCATCGAGCTGGAGCCGGAGGAAATTCGCAAACTGGAGACCAGCGCCTGGCTGCACGATATTGGCAAAATCAGCGTCAGCGAAAAAATATTGAATAAACGGACGCCGCTGATGGCTGACGAGTGGGAAGTAATCAGAACCCATCCTCAGGTGGGAGTGAACATCGCCAGCCGCGCCCCGGAACTGGCCCCATGCCTGCCTGGCATCCTGCATCACCACGAGAGATATGACGGAACCGGCTATCCAATCGGCCTGAAAGGTGAAGAAATACCCTTGGAGGCCCGCATCCTGGCGATAGCCGATGCTTTTGCCGCCATGACCACAGTGCGGAGCTACTCTGACGCCTTATCCATAGAAGAGGCACTTGAGGAATTGAAACGAGGTGCCGGCACCCAGTTCGACCCAAGTCTGACTGAAATCTTCACCACCGCCTTCCGGAGCAGTTCGGCCACACAGGTGAAAATGGGAGGCAAGGAGACGGCTCCGCCTGAGGCTGGCGCAGCGGAAAATAAATTGCTAGAATAAAGGTTGTTAAAAATGAACAAAATACAGGTTATTCTCATCAGCCAGCAGGTGCTTTTCCGGCAGGGAATTGAACACTCCCTCTCCAGATTGCGTGACATCGCCGTCTCCGCCACGGCTGAGGTCTCTGATGAAGTGCTCTCCATTATCGATAATCTGCCGCCCGATGTGGCGCTGCTGGACATCGATACCCCTGCGGATGCCGGCCTGAAGCTGGCGCGCCGGATAAAACAGCGCTTGCCGACGATAGGCGTGGTGGTGCTCACGTCCAATCCGGATGACGCCCAGCTCTTCCAGGCGCTCAAAGCGCAGGCGGTTGCCTATTTGAGCAAGGAAATCACTGCCAGCGAGCTGGTTAATATTATAAAGCGCGTTTCCCGCGGGGAGCACCCGATAAATGATAGCCTGACCGCCCGGCCCAAGCTGGCGGAACAGGTGCTGCAACAGTTCCAAGAGCTATCACTGCGCAGTGAGGCGGAGTCTTTTATCGCACCGCTTACCCCAAGAGAGATGGAAATCCTGAAATACATAGCTCAGGGCTATCTGAACAAGCAGATTGCCGCCGAGCTGGACATCAGCGAGCAGACGATTAAAAACCACGTTACCTCCATTTTACGCAAGCTGAACGCCAACGCCCGTACCGAAGCGGTAGTCGTCGCCATCAGGCAGGGATTGATTTCCCTCGATTGATGTGTATCCAGGCTTCCTTCGGACGGCAGCATTTGTTACCTCTCTTTAGTGTAAATTATTTATGTCCGGTCTTGACATTGAGCAGCCTGCGAATTACCATTGAAACGACAGGGCCAGAGGAAAAAGGCTTTAAATGCGTTACCGGTACGAAAAAGAGGCATATCAGTTTCTCGCCGTCTACCGCTTCTTGGCATACGCGCTGGCGGTGCTCTTCTCCCAGGTAGCCCCGGTTATGAGCACCATGCCCGCGGTTCAGCTTTATATCATCCTGGGCACTCTGGGTGTCTACTCCGCCCTGAAAGTTTTCTCGCCGCTCCGCTGGCAGGCGAGAGGCACCATGACCTATTTAATCCTGAGCGGTGATTTTCTCCTCTGCATACTGCTTGTAATTTATACCAATGGCCTTAACAGCATCTTCCTGCTTTATTCTCTCACGCCAATCATGACCGCGGCACTGCTCTTCGAGGAAAAGGTGGCACTTGCTTTGGCGGCCACCGCTTCACTGTCACTTTCACTTACCCATTTATTCCTGAGCCAGTTCACCGCACGATTTACCTGGATTATGCAGGGATATAACCTGACCCTGCTCATCGTTTACACGCTCTTTTCCTTTGTCGTCGCCACCGTTCCGTATAGAATCAACCTGAACATCCGGCGCCGTATTGAAAGGGATGCCATCATTGAAGAGCGCCGCCGTATTGCCCGTGAGATTCATGACGGCGTCGCTCAGTCATTAAGCTACCTCAATTTAAAGACAAAGTCGGTAAGTGACCTGCTCACGTCAAAGGATACCGTGCAGGCGCTCACCGAGCTTAATGAGATTCGCGAAGTGGTGCAGGATACCTACGAGGATATCCGGGAATCAATCGACCAGCTAAGCACCGAGATAAAAAGCGTGTCCATCCTCGCCGCGATGGGCAACTATGTCCGGGAATTCAGCAGCAACAACGGCATCCCCATACAGTTCGAGGTCTCCAAGCCCTTTGCCCGGCTTTCCCCGGTGGCGGAACTGCAACTGCTGCGCATCGCCCAAGAAGCATTGACCAATGTCCGCCGTCACGCCATGGCCAGCGGTGTTGAGTTAACGCTGAAAAACACCGCGGACGCCTTGGAAATGATTGTTAAAGACGATGGCAAGGGTTTTGACCCTGAAAAACTGGAGCAGTCTACACCCGGCTATCACGGTCTGTCCATTATCAAGGAGCGGGCCGAGGGGCTTGGCGGCGATGTGCTCATCACCACTGCCCCCGGCCAGGGTACAGAGATAAAGGTCCATCTACCGGTGGAGAAAGTGAGGTTGTGAAATGGAACCGGTCAGGGTACTTGTTGTAGATGACCACGCTCTCTTTCGCCGCGGCATCGTCACCGTACTGACAAATCAGGAGAATATCAATGTGGTGGGAGAGGCGGTCAACGGGCTGGAGGCGATAGAAAAAGCGGAAGAGCTGGCGCCTGATGTCATCGTGATGGACCTGAACATGCCGCAATGCAGTGGACTTGAAGCCACGCAGGCGCTACAGGCCAAGATGCCGCAGGTGAGTATCCTGGTTTTAACCGTTTCCGAAAATGAAGCCGACCTTTTCGCTGCCATCAAATTCGGGGCTACCGGTTATATATTGAAGAATACGGAACCGGAGGAGCTCGTTCAGGGTATTTATCACATTGCTCAGGGCGGCGTCATTATCTCCCCGGTCATGGCCACCAAACTGCTTGCCGAATTCAGGGATTCAGGCACCAATGCCAAGGCCAAAAAGACAGCCGATGAAGAGGCTAATCTGAGTCCCCGTGAAGATGAGGTGCTGCAATTGGTGGCCCAGGGCGCTACCAATAAGGAAATCGCTGACTCGCTGTTCATCTCGGAGAACACGGTGAAGACACACCTGCGCAACATAATGGACAAACTGCATCTGGCTAACCGCAGCCAGGCCGCCGCTTACGCCGTGAAGCGGGGGCTCGTTTCCTACAGCCGCGAGTAATGCGGTATTAGACAGTTAGTCGTATTCCTCCTCACCCGAAAGGATGAGCCTAGAGCGCCGGGAAAATCATTACTTAGCAGGATTGTATGTGTTGTGTGAATAGCTTATGATGGAATTGCTGCGTGGTAGTCTCGTTCTGAAAAAGGCAGAAAATAAAAGGGAAAAAGGAGGTGAAGAAATGAGATTGCCAAAGAGAGGTGAGAAGGGGTTCACGCTGATTGAGCTGCTCATCGTGGTGGCCATCCTCGGCGTGCTGGCCGCGGTGGTCATCCCCAACGTGGGACGGTTTATCGGCCGCGGTGAGGACGAGGCGGCGGATACCGAGTTTTCCAACATCCAGAGCGCGGCCGTCGCCATGATGACCGATAACCAGCTGGAGACACTGCCCCACCCGATTTTACAGGCCAATGCCACCAGTGACATGGGCGCCTTCCCGGACGCCACTTCTGATTGGGCCGCTGTCGGCGGCAAGACCACCGACATCAACGGCGGTTCCTTCGGTGCCGGCGACAAGGAGGGGTATGTGCTCTACCAGCACGACATGACCGGTGACACGGACAACAGCACCCTGGTGAACTATGTCGCCACCCAGACCACCAAGGGCACCTACTCGATTGATGCGTACGGCACGGTGACCCAGGAAACCACCGGTTATGAATAATTTTCACCAGGCGAATAAGGTGAGGAGGAGGTTGATAAAAATGAGATTACCTGATAGAGGAGAGAAGGGTTTCACGCTGATTGAGCTGCTCATCGTGGTGGCAATCCTCGGCGTGCTGGCGGCGGTGGTCATCCCCAACGTGGGACGGTTCATCGGCCGCGGTGAGGACGAGGCGGCGGATACCGAGTTCAGCAATGTCCAGTCGGCGGTGGTGGCCATGATGGTTGACAACCAGCTGAGCACGCTGCCCAACGCGGTAAGCGTGGCAACCGGTGACATGGCCGCCTTCCCTGATGCCGATTCTGACTGGACTATCGGCGGCAAAACCACGGACATCAACGGCGATCCCTTCGGTGCCGGCGACAAACCTGGGTATGTGCTCTACCAGCACGATATGGCCGGTGACACGGACAACACCACCCTGGTTAATTACGTCGCCACCCAGACCACCAAGGGCACCTACACGTGTGATGCCAACGGCACGATAACCCAGGCAAGCACCGGATACGACTAATTGCTAAGTGGCGGTGGATGTGGGGCGGTGGTAAGTAATGTGGAGGTAGCTGGGGGGAGAGGTCAGAGAGATGTCCCGAAATCGGGACATCTCTCTCTATTTGAACGGCAATTTTCTGGCGCGTGTTTCCCAAGCTGCAATCTAACAGCCCTTGGATATCAATCTAATCTTCCACCGGCTGAACCTGGGTCCTAATGGTGATGGTTCCACCTGTGGTATAGGGATACCCTTCAGGTGGCGGAATGGGTGTGGCAAAACGCCCGCTTTCTTCAAGCGCGGTAAGGTATGCTCGAAAAGACAGGTAATCTTTGGCATCACAGGAAACGTCCATTTCGCTTCCCTTATGCACAATATGGCTCACCTCAACATCCAATTTTTCCGCCTCTTTCATAATCACCGTGATATCCTCATGGAAACTACCTTCTCTGGTAACAACGGAATTATATTCACCAATCGCCCGTTGCAATGGCTCACGTCTCTCTATCTCCATCTTTTTCAGCATCAGCTGGTTATTAAGGATATCGGACTGGCTCTGCAAAACAGCCGTCTGGCCCATGGACTCAGTAGTGACCTGAAATAAGGGGAAAATGAGAGCAATGGCAGCTATGAGGACTACGGCAGCATAGAGCTGCGTGGCTGTTGGACGCCAGGGCCGATAGGCCTGGGGAAGAAGGTTCATATCGAGCGGCAAAAAACCGACTCCACCATCGCTACTGATTCTGGGCATTTCCTTACGCATGGCAAGCCCGATATTCGCCGCGTACTGGGATACCGGAAGGAAAACAGGACATTCCAGTTGTGGTGTCAGCTGTTCGATATTAAACCCCAGCTTGGCCTGCATTTTCTCTATCAGCTCCGCCTCAGCAGACATGTGCCCGGTGATGTAAAGTGGATTGGTCGTATCGAACGATGAATCAAGATGGTGAGAATTGTAAAAATCAACGGTCATCTCAAGTTTTGTCGCCAGATATTCCGCCGCATCTTCAATGCTCATGCTATTCTGTTGCCAGGCCAGCGAATGCATGATTTCAGGAACACCTTTAACCACCATAATAATGTCGAAGTTCGTGGGCTCAATATTGAGTATAAGCGCCTGCTCTTTGCTAACCGCTCTGGCCAGGGCCATTGCCTTGAGCTCTACAACCTGGGGACTGATACCGGCAATTTTCAAGGCCCTTACCTTTTCATCCATGACATCCCTGGGTACACCAACGGCGAATACCTGCCGTTCTCCCTCGTTGCTACTTACCGTCTGCCAGAAAAAGTACAGGTGTTCCGTGGGAACCGGCATTATCTCCCGGGAAACCTCATTAACCGCCTCCTCAAGTGTGGGTGCTGGCGGCAGGCTGGTCATCGGTATGATACGGCTCACTGTGTACATACCACTTATACTGGCAATCACGCTCTTTGCTTTGATGCCACTTGAAACCATAAGTTGCCTGACCATGGCACCCAGGGCGGGTTCGCCACCGGGAGCTGTGTGCTCCGCCTCCTCCGGTTCAAACAAGGCATCAGCCCACTTTCTCACCACCCCACCCCGCGTCTCCATTATCCTGATGCCAGTCTGGGATATATCAAGGGTAACCACCGCACCAGATACCAACCGCGCCAGTGTTCTCTCCAATGCTTTAAGGAGCTTCCTGACCGCGGTGCCCAGGTCAAGCGCCATGACGCCTTGAGATTTAGCTTCCTCTTTCTGTCCCGCCAAGGTCGTCCACCTCTTATTACAGTGCCGCCAGGCCTATTACCCTTTGGTAGATTTGGAATACAGGTCAACAGATAACTTGGCAACAGCATCAAAGACAACCGTTTCGCTGCCAAAATACTCGGTTGCCGTTTCCACATCCGGCCCATCAAACTGCCGGACAGTGCCATCGGCCTCACAGGTGTAATAATATTCAGTAATGGGTTTGTCAATATATATCATCGTCTGATAATCGGTTGTATTATCAGCCGTAATTCGATCATGCTCATATAGTATGTAACCGTCCAACGGAGTTCCCGTTCCGGTGTACCCCTTCTCATCCGCCGTGGTGATGGCATCGGGAAAGGCGGTCATTTCATTCACCACAGACCCTTCCTCAAAATTTACCGGATTGGGAATCTCATCAAGCCCATTGTCCTCCATCATATCAGCCACCGCCTGTATTACCGCGCTGAATTCGTTTCTCCGTATCACCTCTTCTTCCTCAAATTTCACCTGTACCCACTCGAGGTCCACTCTTTTGAGAACCATGGTTTCCAGCGTACCGCCAGCATCAATATCAGATATGAAAGCCATCACGGTATCAAAGTCACCCTGTGTCCTGATATTACTGAGAGATAAAACACTATAGGCGCTTTCACCAGAGCTTCGTTCTCTGGGTTCACCAGGCGCAACAATGTGAAACTTTCCGCTTTCCGGGTCAACATTAATGCCGCTTTCTCTGGCGATGTTGACGATTACCTCCAGTGCTTCAGGGGTCTCCATCGGTTCCAGGGCCACGTTCACGGCATCATATTTGGCTTTCAGCTCCTCCATACTCGGCAAAGGCTTGTTTACCACCATCATGGTCTTCCTTATCTGCTCTTCAAGGTCCTTCTGTTTTGGCCCCTGCTGCATATAAACAAAGCCGAGTCCGATATAAAGAATGACACAGACACCGAGTGTGACGATGAAACCGATGCGACGTACTCTGGCCAGTAATTCCTGCATTTTACCCTGTCCCCGTTACACCATACAAAATATCCGCAATTAAAGTGCAGACGGGCTACTATGCTTTATTCCTTCCACCTTTCGCGCAACGCCCTCTGCACCGTTTCCTCAATCGTTTCTTCCATGGTCTTCTCTACTTTCTTCTCTCTCTTCTCTTTCTCTTCAGCTTCTCTTATCTCCCTTTCTAACCGGACAAGCTCCTCATCGTAGAAACTCTGGTACAGCTGCCGGCCGCGTCTCCAGCCCACTACCCAGACCATTACCAGACCAAAAATGGCTACCGGCGCCACAATCCCGATGCCAATCCCTTGAAATAGCAGGATAATTACGATAATCAGCACCACAAAGAGAAATACCGCCACGTCAAGGTCCCATCTGGCAATTCTGGCCCTCACCTTCGCCCGCCGAGCAGCTTCCCGCTTTGCTCCTTCTCTTACCAGCTCAGGCACTGTTTCCTGACTCAATGGCTCCTCCTTTCGCCCGGTTAATGCGGAACATAGGCTTGAGATTATTATACTCCCTTGATTACCTGCTCTACTACAGGAACTATTTGCCTAAATGGAAAAACCAACCTGACGTTTTGTTCCTCCGGCAGGCCCCGGCATTTTCACCCCCGCTATTTTCAGCTTTTCAGTCACAATGAGTCCAAATTCCGACACCAGTGTAAAGGGTGAATTGCCTTCTGTCAATTAGCCGAAGGCGCCGGTGAGTGCGTACATCGGCATAATAACGGAGAGGGCAATGAAGCCGACCAGCAGGGCGATGCCGATGGTACTGACGGGGCCTATCATGCCCACCATGGCGGACGTTTTTTCTTCAGCGGCTGTTTCAAAGAAATCAGCTACCACTCCCATGGTAAAGTCCAAGGTGTTGCTTTCTTCGCCCACGGCAACCATCTGCACCAGCAGCGGGGGGAACAAACTGACACGGGCCATCGGCGCGGATAACCCCTCGCCGAGAAGCAGCCGCTCGTTAACCTTGTTCAAAGCATCACGGAAGACTATATTGGTCGTCGACTGTGGCAGCAGCTCCATAGTTTCCTGCAGTTTGAGCCCGGCGCTTATCATCACGGACATCGTTCTGGCAAAGCGCCCCAGCTCTGACATAAGCGCCGGTGGCCCGATAATCGGCATGTTAAGACGCATGCGGTCGAGTATGCGCCTCCCGGACGGCCTTTTTACCATCCAGAGTACCACCGCAAACAAGACCGAACCAGCGATAATAATATAAAGGGGGTAATTTTGCACAAAGTTAGTAAGCGCGATGAGAATTCTGGTGGGCAAAGGCAGTTCCACACTCATCGCGGTGAACATGTCAAGCATCTTGGGCATCACCACGGTAATCATCAAGATAATTACGATGACTCCAACGCCCATGACCATCATCGGGTAGGTCAGCGCCTTTTTCACCTTCTGGGTCGTGGCCGTCTGCCGCTCCATGTAGTCAGCCATCTGGTGGAGCACCGTGTCCAGATTACCCGTCTCCTCACCAACGGCAATGGTGCGGCTGTAAATCTCGCTGAACGCTTTGGGGTTTTTCTTCACTGCCTGTGAGAACGAACCCCCGGAACGAATATCATTCACGATGCTGGCTAAAACGCCCTTGAAAGCGCGGCTGGTGGCCACCTGCCCCTGCAGGATTTCCAGCGCCGGCAGCAGCGAGATGCCAGAGCGCAGCAAGGTTGCCAACTGGCGGGAAAAGATGACGATGTCACGGGGCTTTAACTTGAAGAGGGAGGGTAACGCCTCTTCCAAACTGAACATAGACGGCGCGACTTCAACGTGCTCCGGAATGTATCCCTTGGCAATGATAAGGCGCTCTGCGGCAATCTCACTGGGCGCCTTGATATTGCCTTTTACTATATTACCCTGTCTGGTTGAGGCGATGTAACGGAAGGTAACATCTTTCTGTTTTTCGGGCGCTTCAACTGTCCCCGCCATTGTTCCCCCCAGTTTAAGAAATAGAGAATACGTTACGCAGGACTTCAAAGGGCGTGGTAATGCCCTCTTTGACCTTCACCATGCCGTCATGCCACAGGGAACCCATGCCTTCTTCCCGGGCTTGATTACGTATTTCATCGGAATCGGCCCCTTTAATAATCATCCTGCGGATGGCCTCATTGACCACCAACACTTCAAAGATGCCGGTTCGCCCCAGATAGCCCGTGCCGGCACAGAAATTGCACCCGGCACCGACAACGAATTCAGAGCGTTTTTCCTTTATTTCCTGTTCATAAGCTTCACGCTCTTCCGTGGCTACTTCAGCGGGGCGTGAACAATAAGGGCAAACGCGGCGCACCATTCTCTGGGCAATGACACCGATGAGCGCCGAGGTAATGAGGAACGGCTCAATACCGAGGTCAATCATGCGGATGATGGTGCTTACGGTATCATTGGCATGGACGGAAGATAACACCAGGTGTCCGGTAAGGGCTGCCTGGGTGGATATCTGGGCCGTTTCCGCATCACGTATCTCACCGACCAGTATCACATCGGGGTCAAGCCGCATCGTGGCCCTCAGGCCGGTGGCAAAGGTAACGCCTGCCGTGGGGTTAACCTGCATCTGATTGATATTGGAAAAATGGTATTCCACCGGGTCTTCAATGGTGATAATCTTGCGCCCAACGGAGTCAAGCGTATTTACCGAGGCGTACTGCGTGGTCGTTTTACCGGAACCGGTGGGACCGCTTATCAGTATCATGCCAAAAGGCGTCTTCAGCATCCTCAAGTATTTTTCCAGTATGTCCGGCAAAAATCCGATTTCCGGCAATGGCAAGAAGGCAAAGGTCTTGTCCAGGATTCTCATCACCGCCATCTCGCCATAGATGGTGTTGGACGTGGCCACGCGGATATCAACCTCGCGGTCACCCATATCAAAGGTAATCTGGCCGTCCTGAGGGCGACGGCGCTCGGCGATGTTCAAGCCGGCCATGATTTTCACACGGGAAAGCAGGGGTGCGTGCACACTTAACGGCAGTGTCATTACTTCATTCAGAATGCCGTCAATTCGGTATCTAACGCGCAACTTGTCTTCCTGCGGTTCGACATGCACATCAGACGCCCGGTCCCGTACCGCCTGTTTTAACAGCAGGTCAATGGCGCGTACTACCGGTGCCTGGGCGATTGCTTCCGGCGAAACTCTGGCTTCTCGTCCGGCACTGCCGCGATACCGGGTGGGAATCTGACTGAGCTGTTCCTCAAGCTCACCACCGATGCGGTAGTTGAGGTCGATCATTTCCTGAATGTCCTGAGCCGTGCTGATTACCGGCTCAACTCTTTTCATGGTTATCGCGGCCAGGTCTTCAATCGCCTCAATGTCCTTGGGGTCCTCCATGGCAATCACAAGGGTCCCGTTTTTCTCATTTACCGGTATCACGCCATATTTCCTGGCTACAGATTCAGGGATCTGCTTCACTATTTCGACCTTTACCCCTTCTCTTCTCAAGTTGATGAAAGGTATCCCCAGCTGCAGGCTGGTAAAAAAGGCCAATTGCTGCTGGGTGACCATCCGCTGCTGAAGCAGTATGTGGTCTAACCTGTCACCCGTCTTACGCTGCAGTTCCTGGACGCGCTGTAACTGCTCATCGTTGATTATCCCAGCTTCTATCAGAATATGGAGGATATCTTTCTTTACACTTTTCGCCGGTGCTTCCATTGCTCCTCCCCCGACTAGACCAGGAGTAAAAAGGCTTTTAATTCAATGCTCACCGCGCCTGCAGTAAGACGTCTATTTATCCCTGAGTGAAATGTTTATTTTTCGCACCCGCCGTCTATCCACCGCCTGAGCATCACTCCCAACTCGCTCCGGCACAATATCCACTCCAGGCAACCTGGAAGCGAGCTCAGAAATCAACGAGACCGGTTTATCCACCGCTATGGTTATGCTGGTTCCCTTGTTCCAGGAACCTGTGGTACGGACAAACTTTATTTCCGGTGTGGTCTGCAGATAGTTATACAGATTGGATACCGTTGTCGGCTCAAGCGGCGCTTCAACAGTTAATTCAACCTCGCCGGTATACTGCGACTCTCCTTCCTCTTTGGTCGCAGTTATCTCAGGGGCTTTCTTTTTCGCCTCTTTTTCCTCACCGGCTTTATCCGGCACCGCTTCCTCGACCACGGTCTCCGCTGAAGCAGGCTCTTCATTCTGCGGAATCATTGCTTCCGCCGCCTGTTCTGTAGCTTCCGCCTGAAGCTGAACCTCCTCTGCCTCCTCTGCAGCGACCGCTTCTTCCTGAAGAGGTGCTATCTCCTCCATTCGTTCTTCGGCGACCTTTTCGGCTAAGGAAATGATATCCTCCGTGATTTCCTCTGAAACCGGCGCCTTTCCCCCCTTTATCTTTTCCGCTTCCTTTTTGGCCTCAACAATGATCTTCGCGGCCTCTTGCTGGGCTTCCTCCACCACTCGCGTTTTCACGCTATCAACAATCTGCTCCGCACTGCTGATTGCCGCCTTGAGAATGGAACGAACTGAAGCCGAAGACGAAGGGCCGCCCGGCTCTACAAGGTTGTCCACCAGCTCTCTCAGCTGTTCACCATTTCCAGCATCCTCAGCAACCCCAGCCCCCCGGCTTTCTTCCAGCGGCCTGCTCTCTGTCTCTTTTGCTTCGCGCTTCCGTCCGGGCAACCTGAACATACCGTATCGTCCCTCCGTTATTTCCCAAGCCGCTTTCGGTCTGATTTACATAAATAATATAGTTTGCCAAATGTCAAATGTCAAGTAAGTTAAACTGTAGGCAGCCTGTTCGCAATTGTCAATATTACCTTCACAGGACTATCGTACCACCTGTGCGCAAAACCACTTTCATATTAAACCGGCCGATATTAAATATTCATTAAAATCCCGTTACAGTTGCGTTAAAATATGTTATTCAGTGGCATCTTGACGTTATGCTGACCGCGGTGACTATTGAAGCCCTCTACCCGATTCCTGATTGAAAAGATGGTGCTTTTGCGTTATAAATATATAGAGTACTGTGCCAAAGTGGTGGCAAGAAGGATTCGAGTTTGGCCAAGAAGAAACCGGAAAAACCGCAGCGCATATTGACGCCGCACCAGATTTCACGCTGGGAGCAGCATAAAAAGCGTCAGCGCATAATTTTGATAGCAGGCATCTTCGTTATCGCTGTGGCGCTTGCTTTTGTGGGCGCTGGCTGGTATCTTGGCCAATACAAACCATCACGTGAAACTATCCTCAGGGTTAATAACGCTGAATTCACCATGGATTACTATGTGGAAATGCTGAAACTTCAAGGCGCCAACCAGCCGGAAACATACCTGTCCTATATTGCCGACGGGGTACTGCAAAATATACAGCGCAATGAGCTCATCAGACAGGGGGCCATGGAGCTGGGCATCAGCGTCGCTGATGAAGAAGTGAAAAAAACGCTCAAAAATAATGACCTGCCGGATAAAGAGAGCTATCGTGACCTGGTCAGATATCAGCTGTTGACCGAGCGTTTGCTGGATGTGCATTTTGACCCTCAGGTGCCGCTGTATGCCGAGCAAAGGCAGGTTATGGCGATGATGCTGGAGAGCGAGGCACAGGCCCGGGACGTCAGGAGCAGGCTGGAGAGCGACGAGGATTTTGGCGAACTGGCGGAAGAAATGAGTCTGGAGCCATTCTCCAGAGATAA
>DAOUDY010000054.1:0-29726 GCA_034430755.1 Dehalococcoidales bacterium | reverse complement strand
GCGCATACCGGATTCGAACCGGTGATCTCCTCCTTGAGAGGGAGGTGTCCTAAACCCCTAGACGAATGCGCCACCGAGATATTATGGCTGGGCACTCGGGAACCATATCGAACTTCTTGCGCCCCGACTTTATTCCAAGATTGCGTGAACTGCTTACTAAGTCTTTGCCACGCCAGCCATAGCTATTATATCAGTAGAGGCACAAAACAACAACGTAGAGTTTCTGGCGTGGTCCCTATTGGGAAGGTCTAAATCTAACATAGATTTGCGGGGGTTGGATTCGAACCAACGACCTTCGGGTTATGAGCCCGGCGAGCTGCCACTGTATGCTCACCAAAAGATGAGTCACTGAAGTGCCCCGAACTTCTCCTTCATGACCTGTTCCGCAGGTTCGTCTTTAAAGTCCCAGCCGCAGTGAATAATCCCGTCGTAGTGCGCTGCGAAGATGTCGATAAACTTGCCGAAGAATTCCGCCCGTGCTTCTCCGCTTATGACAGCGTATTCACTCATTAATCCAAATGGCAGTTCCATGTGTAACACGTAGAACTCGCCGACGTAAATCGGTATGCCCAACTCGGCGGCGGCTTCAGAGGTGGCGATGGCTATTGTTTCCAGGCTGTCGGGGCGGTAAGGGTCGCCTGCTTCCTTTGGTTTTGACGGGTCGAACCAGTATTTCAGTTGGAGCGGCGTCGGTGACGGGAAGTCAAGCATTACGCCGTCAAAGTCACCGCTCGCCTTTACCCGGTAGCAGTAGGCGTCAACCATACCCCATCCTTCCTGCCCTTTCTGTTCCCTCTCCTTTTGCGTTTTCACGTCATCAGGACCATAATTGGACCAGTGCGCCAGCACTTTGCCGGAAAAGACCTTCCTGATTTCCGGCAGTATCTCGGCGTGCCAGGCTATCGCCCGGTCTCTGTCCAATAGCAAATCAGCTTCAGCTATCGGGGAGAAATATTCAACCCCGCACTCCTCGCACAGTTCAGCCCATTCAAGGACTCTCCTGGTATATATCTCTATATCTTTTTCGGTGGTGCCTTCCGATGACCCGGCCGGGCCGGTTTGACCGGCAACGTGCACTGCAAGCCCCTGTTTCTTGGCTTCTTTGATAACCCCTAAAATGAATGGTTTCTCCATATAATAAAGGAAACCTGGTAAGTATTGAGAGAAGTATATTTGCAGGGTATTCATATTGTCTTCTTTCATCCGGGCAAGGTCGTCCTTACCGAGAAGAAAAGGAGTCTGCGGATCGACGACACCCGTCATGAAGTCCACGTATTTTCTCTCTGTGGGGCAATCCGTGTTGCTGACGACAATGGACTTGGCCAGCCAAAAGAGAGAGAAGCCCACAATCACTACGCAGACTATACCGAGGAATGCAGACAGTATTTTATGTCTCTTGAAGAAACCCATTCAAATACCTCCCTCACGTTCCGAAATACCAGTGTTTTGGCAAAGCAAGGTTGTGTTTCCCTTGGATAATCAAGAAACTTTGGCTTTCTCCGCATCCCGCCTTGTGCATTGCTCACCCCATTCCAAAGTGGCTGGGGAAGAAGGATTCGAACCTTCCCTTACGGATCCAGAGTCCGCTGTCCTACCGCTAGACGATTCCCCAGCACGGGAAAATTATAGCATTTAGCGGTACATCAGGCAATGCCGTCCCGTTTGACATACTTTATCTGGATGCTTATCCTTTAAATACCCGGAGAGGAAGGGTTTTGAAGCGTGTCCGATATCCATTCGCTGCAGGAGTTACTGAACGTCAAGTTCAAAAGCCCGGCGCTGCTGGAGCAGGCCCTGATTCATAGCTCCTATCTTAACGAATACCCCACGGCGGTGCCGGCTTCCAACGAGAGGCTGGAATTCCTCGGTGATGCTGTACTGGGCCTCATCGTGGCGGAGAAGCTGTACCGGGACTTCCCTGACCTGGCGGAAGGCGAGATGACCAGAGTCCGCTCGGCCCTGGTGCGGCGGGAGACGCTGGCGCATGTGGCCGGGAGCCTGGAGCTCGGGAATTACCTGTATGTGGGAAGGGGTGAGGAGGCAAGCGGCGGGCGGCAGAAACCGGCTAACCTGTCGGGCGCACTGGAAGCGGTGATTGCCGCCATTTATCTTGACCGGGGCCTGGCGGTGGCCAGGGAGCTGGTGCTGGGGTGGCTGGCCGGGGAATTTCAGGCGGTGATGACAGGGGAAAAAGAAGGCGATTACAAATCGCGGCTGCAGGAACTGGTACAGTCGAAATATCGTTCGTCGCCTTCATACCGGACGCTACAGGCTGCCGGCCCGGACCATGATAAGACATTCACCGTTGAGGTACAGATTGGCGACAGGGTTCTGGGGAGGGGTTCCGGCAAAAGCAAAAAGCTGGCCGAGACGGAAGCGGCGCGCAGCGCCCTGGAGCGGCTCGGAAGCGACTTTACAGGGTAGTGACTCTTTGCTAAACTGCAATTAGGTTTCGGCACTGCGGTTTACTAATCAAATCAGAGGGCCAGTGATGGGAAGACGAGATTACCGACACAGAGAGTCAAAGAAGCCAAAAAAAGATACGCAAAAAATAGCACCGGTCAATATCCTGCAGCCATCGGTACAGGTAGAAGTAATCAAGAAGGGGAAAAAGAAACGGGGAGAAGTGGAGGAGGAAGAAGGGTAGCTGCTTACCAGCACCTTTTTCGGACCGGAGAGCTGAGAGTCAGGGTAGAAAAAGCCCGGTCACTTCTTGCCCGGTGTCATCTCTGCTATCACGCTTATGATTATCCGCAGATATCACGGCCGATAACCGGGGAGGAATTCTCGGCGGCGATGGAACTGGCCCGGCGCTATGGTTTGCATCGCCTTGATGAACGGGTTCCTCTTCCATTGCGACTTATTCACTGGTAACATATATAATTGATGATGGGCGGGTTGGTCTCCGTTCGCGTTGCCGTTTACGGTCTAGTCCAGGGAGTGTTCTTTCGCACTTTTGTGGAGGAGTATGCGCAGCAGCTCGGCCTGAAGGGCTACGTGCGCAACCTGCCTTCGGGTGATGTGGAGGTGGTGGCGGAGGGCGAGCGGGAATCCGTGGAAAAGCTGGTGGAGTACCTGAAGATGGGGCCACCGGCGGCCAGGGTGGGCAGGGTGGAAACCATCTGGTCCGAATATACAGGCAACTTTTCAGACTTCAGGGTCAGATATTAGTCAGCCGCCGGGCGAAATCCGTAATAGCGGTCATGTTGCAGCAGGTGGAGCAGAAGCTCCTCGGACGTGCGGAAAATATCGCCGCCACGCCGTTCGTTCATCTGTCTTCCCAGTTCCCCCACCGTCATTGGCTCGTTGCCACTGGCGATAAAGAGTCGAAATGCGCTTTCCAGAACGGGCATCTTGCTGGTGATAAACTCAGCACTACTATTACAGCATTTTCTGATACAGGCGAGGAGTTCAGTGTCGGAGGGCTGATTGCTCTCTTTATTCAGCTTTTTATGGCAACCGTCGCAGAGACAGCTCTGAAGAAGAGCGGAAATAGAGCGACGATGCTGTGGATACCAGTTAAGGTCAATAAACCAGCGCGTTTTTGGTCGGTCAGTTTTGATGTCGTCTTTCGTCATGCTGCTCATATGAGCCCGGCTATTTTTCAAACTCGACTTTGGCTGTTTTAATAAAATCCAGATACGGCGTTTTCAATCCAAGCGTTTCGGAAACCTCGCAGTCCACCTCATAGGGTTCGCCGATAAATATCTTACCATATTCCTCAACCTCGCTGCGAGGCGAGTCATCTTTACTTAGCAGCTTTTTTCGGGCTTCGATAATTCCCAGGTCGAAGGGAAGGGTGAAATATAGGTCAGCGATGACCCTATCAATGCCCAGGCTATACAACGGAAGGCCGTTGGAAAACTTATCATAGTACTTGCTGCTTGGCAGCAGTGAAAGCAAATTCATGATACTCAGGTTGCCGCTGCCTCCGATTACCTTCAGAGGCGCTACCGATATCAGGTAATCGCTGGAGAGGATGACGTTTGGTACCCAGAATGTGGGCACGGCCAGGGGCTTGGGGAGCGGATTATCCACCTCAACCCAGACGCAGTCCTTGACGTCCATGGTCAATATCCGGGGGAAATCGTAACCCAGGGCCTGGTATATTGGATAAATCGGCTCGCTCTCCGGCGCACCCTCCAGAATAATAATATCGGCATCACTGACCCGGCGAATGCCCTTGATAATCGTCGCCAGCATGCCCTTGCTCGTTGAAACCGGGTAGGCATCGGCACGTGAGGCTGTCGGCTTGATTAAAATCCGGCGCGCCCTTGAGACCACAGCCGGTGGTTTAAACACAAAATCATCGGCCTCGAATATCAAGATTTCCTCCTCATCAAGATACCAAACCTTCTCAATCAGTTAGATATTGTCCTCGTCATCCCAGCCCAGCAGCATCACCTTTACTACCTGGCCGGTTTCAGCGCCTGCGGTATCCTCGGGAACGATGGCCAGCCCGTTGGCCAGGCTCATCGAGGTGAGAATCCCGGAGCCCTGGGGACCGGTAGGGCGGGCATAGTACTGGCCATTGCGCCTGGTAACGATTGCCCGGGCATAAACGCGGCGGCCGTCGGTGTTTGCCACGGGCTCCTCCAGCACGGCTTCAACCACAGGTTTGGCCAGGTTCTTTTTCCCCATCATCTTCAGCATTGCCGGGCGAGCAAACAGCTCGAAGGTAACCATGGAGCTTACCGGATTGCCGGGGAGGCCGAGGTGGGGTATCCTTTTCGCGTTTCCTTTCTTATCTACCCCCCTGATTGTGCCGAAGGCCAGCGGCTTGCCCGGCTTCATGCGAACCGTCCAGAAGGTGATTTCACCTTCGCTGGCGAGGACGTCTTTTACCATATCATAATCGCCGGCGGATACGCCGCCGCTGGTGAGCAGCATATCGGCGTCAAGTCCCTGGCGGAGCTTGGCCACCAGCGATTCCTCGTTATCAGAGGCGATGCCCAGTATTCTGGGGATGCCGCCATAGCGCCTGACCAGCGCGGCAACGCTGTAGGTGTTGCTGTTATATATCTTTCCGGCGGGTAGCGGCTGGTCGATATCGGCCAGCTCGTTGCCGGTGGCCAGAATCGCCACCACCGGGCGGCGGATTACGTTCACCGCGCTTCTGCCCAGGGAGGCCAGCACACCGATTTCAGCGGGCCTGATTACGGTGCCTTTTTTTAGCACAACAGCACCTCTGGCGATATCCTCTCCGGCCTGACGGATATTCAGGCCGGGATTGACTTCACATAATATTCCAATTTCGCCGGTGTCTGAACTCTGGCGCCGGGCTTCGTCCGTGTCTTCAAATCGAATAACGCTGTCGGCGCCTTTGGGCACCGGCGCCCCGGTCATAATGCGGATGGCTGTTCCTGGCGTGACCTCATGCTGGGAGATGGAGCCGGCGATAACGGTATCGATGACGCGCAGAAAACGCGGCGACCGGCCGCTGGCGCCGCGCGTATCATCAGCTATCACGGCATAGCCGTCCATAGCGGCATTGTCCAGTGGCGGTATGTCTATATGAGAGGCGATATCTTCCGCCAGTACCTGTCCCAGTGATTCCAGAACTGGGGTTTCCTCGGCTTCCAACACATCTACATGGCCGAGCACTTTCTCCAGTGCCTCTTCAACGCTTATCATGGTTTCATTCCTCGCGCAATTTCTTCTGCTTTGGAGAGGTCGGCCCGCGTGTTCACGTTGAAAAAGCTCAGGTGGTCGGGGTCAAACCGGTCGATTTCATCGGCTTCCACATACCTGGTCCTGACCATGGAGAAGAGCTGGCGTACCGAAAGCGCATTGTGCTTGAGCAAATGCTCTGCGGGTTCCAGGCATCTCTTGGTATAAACCGCATGCAGCGGCTCAACCAGATCGCCGATTCTGGGTACCACGAGGTCGAAATCAGTCGAAACCTGTATCATATAGCGCAGCAGTGCCGGATTCAGAAAAGGCATGTCCGAGGCGACGACGAGATTCAAGAATGATGTGGAGTTCAGCAAACCCGTGTAAACGCCGCCCAATGGACCTTTATCCGGATAAACATCGGTTACCAACTTTAAACCAGGATATTTACCAGATTGAAACAGAGCATTTTTGCTGGCGGCGACAAGTATCGTCTCCCGAGAAAGCGGGGCTACACGGTCGATTACAAAGTCCAGCAAATTTCGGTCGCCAACAGGTTTGAAAACCTTATCGCGCCCTAGACGCGAACTCCTGCCACCAGCAAGAACAATACTGCTTATTTCCAACGCAATAAAATCGTCCCTGCAGCCTCGACCCCTTAACTTATTTTACCACGATAATCAATAAACTTCCAGAGGTGGAAGCTGGTTTTTCGCTTCTTCTGGCTACGGTTTGGCCAGCCAGGGCATCAACTGGCGCAGCTTTTTACCCGCGACCTCGGACCCGTGCTCGTCTTCCATGCTCAGCTTGCTGTCTACAGTGCTGGCTTCAGCACGATGATTTGGGTGGCCTCTGGCAGTTCACCGGCCTTGAGCTCAACTTCGCTGGCATCGGGCTGGCTGACGTCCTTCTTGCCGCGCAGGAATTCCTCCACGCCGGCTATGGGGAAACCGCACTTCTTGTTTTTAAAATGCATCGGGATGACAATTCTGGGCTTCAGCTGCTCGACAACCCGGCTGGCGACGCTGGCGTCAATGGTATAAAAGCCTCCCACCGGCAACAGGAGCACGTCCACGGCGCCTGTTTGCGCCACCTGCCCGGCAGTCAGTTCGTGGCCGAGGTCGCCGAGATGGCATACCTTTACCCCATCGACCTCAAAGCAGAATATGGTATTTTTGCCCCGCTCCTTTCCGCCGGCAGCATCATGGAAGGTGGGGATGCCCTTAAACTTGATTCCTTCGACCTCGGCGTCACCCTTAACCACCTGGGGATTGCCCTTTACGGCGGCCACATTGCCGTGGTCGGAGTGGTCATGGCTTACGGTAACGATTTCTGCCGACTCTTTGATCTCTCCGTAGCGGAGTCTGTCGTTTGGCTCATAAGGGTCGGTGATGATTCTCACCCCACTGTCTGAGGTAATCAGAAACGATGCATGTCCCAGCCATTTTATTTTCATTTCAGGCCTCCTTCTTGATGCTATTTTGATTCTTCCTGCGCCAGGGAAAGTACCAGATTGACCAGTGTCCGTACCGGCACGCCGGTGGCCCCCTTTACCTGGTAGCCGCGCTCCTTATCAGTCAGGCTGGTGCCGGCGATATCCAGATGTACCCAGGGGATGTCATCGACGAACTCGGCCAGGAATTTGGCCGCGGTGATGGCCCCGGCCGGCCGGCCGCCAACGTTCTTGATATCGGCCACATCGCTTTTATTCTGCTCTTTGTACTCGTCATACATCGGCATCTGCCATACCAGCTCACCTGCTTCTTTGCCAGCGGCAATAATGCGGTCCATTAGCTCCTGGTTGTTGCCGAAAGCGCCGGTACAGATGTCACCCAGCGCAATGCGGCAGGCACCGGTCAGCGTGGCGGCGTCAACCATTTTCTTGGCACCGTGCTTTTTGGCGTAGCTCAAAGCGTCGGCCAGTACCAGCCTTCCTTCAGCGTCGGTGGAGATTATCTCGATGGTCTTGCCGTTCATGGCGGTGAGGACATCACCCGGCTTGAACGCATTGCCATCGGGCAGGTTCTCCGTTGCCGGAATGAGCGCCATCACGTTGATTTTGGGCTTGAGCCGGGCGATGGCCAGCATGGCGGCTATGACTGCGGCGCCTCCCGCCATATCTCCTTTCATTTCCTCAAGCTTCTCCGAGGGTTTTATGGAAATGCCGCCCGAGTCAAAGGTGATTCCCTTGCCCACCAGGGCGATATCCGGCTCTTTTGCCGCGCTGCCTTTGTAGTCGAGCACGATGAATTTCGGCGGCTGCAGGCTTCCCTGAGCGACGCCGAGAAGTCCACCCATACCCATTTCCTTCATCTGCTCAAGGTCAATTACGGTGATTTCCATTCCAGAACTTCTGGCTAATTTGGCGGCCATTTCCGCCATATCGGTGGGCGTCATGTAGTTGGCGGGTTCGTTGACCATATCGCGGGCAAGGTTGGTCGCCTCGGATACAATCTGCCCTTTGTTTACTCCGCCTTCGAGTTCCAGCTTTAACTTCTCAGTCCCCACGATGGATAGTTGTTTGATTTCACCGGGCTTGTCCTCTTCCTTGGTCATGTGCTTGCGAAACGTGTAGGTCCCGAGCAGGGCACCTTCAGTGATGGCCTGGGCGGCATCACCGGGGCTGACATCGTTTCTGTTCGCCCCCTGCGGGATGGTGGCGATGTCGCTGATTTCTTTGGAACGCAGCCAGCGGCAGGTCTCGGCCACCGCCCCCCGTATTTTGTTGACGGACAGCTCGGACGGCTTGCCCAGCCCGACCACCACCACGCGGGCTGCCGGCAGCTTGCCGAAGCTGTGCACCATCGTTATCTCATTCGCTTTTCCCTTTATTTCGCCCTGCTTGATAAGCTGCGAGATGGCGCCATCGAGTGCTCTGTCCACAGCGGCCGTTTCCCCGTCAGGGTTTTTCATGCCTTCAAAATGGTTTACCATAATGGCGTCAGCCGCAATACCAGCAATGTCACCCACAATAACGTTAATCTCCATAGTATAAATCTCCTTTCAGCGGTTTACCTCTCTGACTATCTTGTCCAGGACCGGAGCGATATCCCGGGAGGTATCAACGGCAAAATGGTTGCGACCGATTTTCTGCACCGAGTTTTTCATCTTCTGGAAAACCGCCCAGTCAGCCTCCGAGTGGTCTTCCTCTGAAGCGGCGCCTTCGGTGCGATTTCTCAGTCGTTCCTGCACGACCTTGGCCGGTGCTTCAACGCGCACCAGGACCAGCCTGACATTCAGCTGGTAAGCAATGTGGTACAGGCGCTCGCGGTTCCTTTCCGAGAGATTGGTGGCATCCAGAACGACGGGTATTCCCCTCTTCAGCAGCAGCCCAATAAGATGGTGAATGGCCTGGAAAAGGCGGGCGCTTTCTGCGGCGCTGTAGGCAGGCGAAGGGAAAAGTGTCCTGCGCATCACATCGCTTTCCAGAATGATAACGGGGGTTCTCGCCGCCAGCTGGCGGCAGAAATGTGATTTGCCGGTTCCGGGCAGGCCGCTGACCACAATGAAAGCTGGCCTGACGACCGGCTCGGGCGGTTGCTCCAGGCTTTTCAGTAGCTGTTCTGTGTCGCTGACAACCTGCGTATCGGTCACACTCTGATTATAAAATGTTTTCAATGATTGCGCCAGATGGCTGGGGAGATTAAATGTCTGGTTTTGCCGGTCTTTAGCACCTGTTACGCGCTTTCACCGTAGAAGGCGGTGCCGACGAGCCCTGGTCCGGTGTGGACGCCCATTACCGGGGTGAATTCGGTGATGAAGAGCTCGGAGCAGTTGAACTGCGAGGCAATGCGATTTCTCAGAACGATGGTGTTATCCAGAGCGTCGGCGTGCATCACGGCAACGTGGAGCGGCTCTCCCTTGACCACGTTCCGCTCCATCAGCTTCAGGATGCGCTTCATGGCACTCTCGATGGTGCGCGGAAGTGCCACCGTGCGGGCATCGACGTGATTGAGGGTAAAAACGGGCTTTATCTGCAGGATGGAGTTGACCAGTGCCGCCGCCTGAGGCACACGCCCGCTTTTTACCAGATACTGCAGGGTGTCCAGCGCGGCGAACAGGTTTACACGCTCCATAACGTGCTCTGCCGTTTCCTTTACCCCTTTCAGTTTCTGGCCAGTTGCCGCCGCCCTGGCGGCAGCCAAAGCCACCAGTCCCTGCCCGGCGGCAGCAGTGGTGCAGTCGAGTATTTCTATGTCCACACCGGGCATCGTTTTCCCCGCCATCTCTCTGGCTACCGATGCCGACTCAAACATGGCGCTGAACTTGGACGGCTCGGTAATACAGATAATGCCCTCTGCCCCCTGTGCGGCTTTCTGAAAGGCCTCAAGGTACAGCTCCGGTGAGGAACTGGAGGTGGTCGGTGGTTTGGATGCCTGCCGGAGCCGTGCATAGAACTCGGAAGCACTGATGTCTATGCCGTCGCGGTAGGTTTTATCCTCGAAGATAAGCTGGACCGGCACGATTTCAATGCCGTACTGCTGCACCTGCTCCTGGGGGATGCAGGCGGTGGTGTCGGTTATCACGGCTGCTTTTCTCATCTGCTTTTCCTAGTCTGCCAGATATAAATCCCCTTGTCCGTGAAGGCGGCCTTTCCACCAATTCTCTCAATCTTCAGTGTAAAAAGCAAGGCCGAGAGTTCCTGTGCCACAGGCGTAGCCCATCAGCGGGCTGAACTCGGTCAGCCACAGCTCAGCGCATTTGAATTCAGCGGCGACCCTTGCCTTTAGCTTTTCCGCCTCTTCGAGGGCATACGCATGCATTACGGCAACATGTGCCGCTTTGCTGCCCACGCTTTCTCGCATCATCTGCAGGATGCGCTCGATGCCTCGTTTCTTATTTCTCACCGCCCCGGCGAAAATGACCGTGTCGGAAACGGTGAAAATGGGCCTGATATTGAGTATGGAGCCTAATTTGGCGGCAATTTTGGGGATGCGCCCGGAGCGATAAACATGCTTTATGGTGTCCAGGAGGACAACAGCGTGTACCCGCTCTCTCATGTCATTGACCACGCTGATTACGTCAGGCATGTCTTTCCCCTCGCCTGCGGCGCGGGCGGCCGCCAGAGCAACAAATCCCTCGGCAGGGGTAGCCGTGCGTGAGTCCACGACCTCAATTTGAGTATCAGGATGTTCGTTCTGGACTATTTCTCTGGCTTCGCAGGCGACATTATAAACGGTGCTGAGTTTGACCGAAACGGTAATGCAGACGATGTTTCTGGCTATCTGCCTGGCCTTGTAGAAAGCGTTAAGGCAGTCTTCAGGAGAAGATGCCGCGGTTTTAAAGGAATCAGGGTCTTCGAGGAATAGCTCGTATGCCTCGGATGGGGTAACATCAACCCAGTCCTTGTACAGCTTACCGCCGGCGTAAAAGTTGAGAGGTATGATTCCAATACCGTATTGTTCAACCAGCGCATGGTTGAGGCACGCGATGCTATCCGTAACAACCGCTACCTTCTGCGTCGGAGGGTCCTCCTCTAGGTTACCGATGGGGTGGAGAAAATAGTGCGTAACGTTGTAATATTCGCTTGCTCTTCCTGAGACACCACTCCATGACTGGTGGAATCAGGAAAAGGCCCCACATTACCAGGACAAGGCCGGCGAAAGTCTGTGCACTGAGCTTTCCGCCAACATAATAGACCACCATGGTCAGCGTCAGCAGTCCGGAAATGATTAGCAAAGCGATGCGTAACCACCTCTGACGCAGGCGGATAAAAGCAGCGATAGTTAAAGCCAGTATGAGAAAACTCAGCGCAATCCAGGGAGCGAAATAGTTGATGCGCTCCATAGTCTGGTCGGTTATTTTCGCCTCCGGCACCAAGGTCAGCATCCAGCCGATGATAATCGGCACGGGGAGCAGCATTAAAGAGCTCAGCAGCCAGTCTTTCCTTGCCGTCTGAACCACGAGGCAGAACAACCACCACAGTGCCAGCAGGAAATAGAATGGGATGGTCAGGAGCGACCACTCCCTTGGGAGGTAGGGGAGGATGAGCCCGCAGGCGGCCACCGGGACTAATGAGTAGCCCAGCCACGGGAAAACCCAGGCCGGTTTACCGTGCCACCATCCGTAGATGGATGTGCCAATCACCATGACCAGGAGAATGGATAGCCAGCCAATGTGGTGCCACCAGTTAAGGGCAAACAGCGCCGCGAAAAGCAGGTGGGGCGTGGCGGCTAAAAGTGCCTGCCCCCAGCTGCCCTGGCTGTGGGCTTCATATATCTGCTTGGCGATTAGCTTGGCGGAGCCCAGTAATCCCAGACAGGTTCTTTCCGCTTCTTCCTCGGAAAGGCCGGACTCTTTCAGCTCCTGGAGCCTGTCTTCAATATGTGTCTCCAGCTCACCGATGACCTCTTTTTCTTCGGCAAGGTCAATCCTCAAGTTGTCCCGGATGATTTCCAGGTATTGGTTCAGCGCGGTTGTCATTGCTTTGCCCGTTTAATTCTCTGCTGGCTGAAGTATAATGTTCACGGCTTTGATGAAGTCCTGCCACCGGACTCTCTCGGTGGAGAGCTTGGTGAGCCCTTTGGCGGTAATGTGGTAGTATCGCCTTGGCCGGCCGTTGGACAACATCTGCCATTTGCCCAGAATCAGGCCCGCCTTTTCCAGGCGATGGAGCGCCGGGTACAGGGTCCCTTCCTTGAATTTGAAGTAGCCCTGACTCCTTTTCTCCAGCTCCTTGATAATCTGGTACCCGTACATTGGCTGCTGCGCCAGCAAACAGAGAAGCAGGGAGTCGGAGCTGCCCTTAATAAGTTCCCGCTTCTGCACCATAATTACCTCGTGTAAATATACATTTTGTTATTCTATATATAATATTAAGGCGCATGATGTCAACTGGCAAGAGATTTACCGATATCCTTCTGGGGTTAGATGGGATAATCATTTAAATTGGCAGGCTCGTATGTTTCCGACGATGCTAATAAGGTGGAAGACTATCTCTTATCTGGTTATTCTTGCATAATCTCAGCCAGTTCCACCAGCTGGCGCAGGGCTTTTGACATTTCACTCAGCTCTTCTCCCCAGCCAGCCCAGTCGCCTTCTTTGAGATATTCCTGTGCTTTGTTGTAGTGTTCCTGTGCCAGCTTGGCCAGTTCCGCCAGCTTATCTGATCTTTCCGGCGCTGTCGGGGAAGTCACCGGCAGCTCTTCAGAGGAAAGGCCGGCATAGATGGCATTCAGGCTCTCAGCGAGGGTCTCTTCCATGGCAATCAGGTCGCCGCTGGCCACCACCACTCTTTTCAGTTCCGGCAGTTGACCTCTCTCCGCTTGAAGGTAGATCGGTTCAATATACAGGATTGACTGCTCGATGGGTATCACCAGCAGGCTGCCCCGGATAACCTGCGAGCCCTTCTGACCCCACAGGGTAAGCTGGCTGGAGATGGTGGGGTCCTGGTCAATCCTGGCTTCAATCTGTCGTGGGCCATAAATCAGTTTGTCTTTGGGGAAGTTATAGGCAATAAGTTTACCGTACTTGTCGCTATCGCTGCGGGCGGCCAGCCACGTTATCATGTTGTCTTTCTGTGTGGGGGTGAAGGGGAGCATGAGCACAAATTCCTCCCGCTCTTCACCCGGCAGCCTCATGATTACATAGTATGGCTCCATGCTGCGTTCTGAATCGGCATACGTTTCCACAGGGATGGTCCAGACGTCCTCCTTGTTGTAAAAGACACGCGGGTCAGTCATGTGATAGGTCTGATAGACGGAGGACTGCATCCGGAATAGGTCGAAGGGATAGCGCAGATGTTCCCGGAGGGATGGCGACATTTCGTCAATCGGTCGGAACAGGGCCGGGAACATAGACGCATAGGTATTTATTATCGCGTCCTCAGGGTCAATGAGATAAAATGTAACCGCCCCGTCATACGCATTGATGATCACCTTGACGCTGTTGCGGACATAATTTATACCGCTGGCGGTGGGCTGGGAATACGGATAGCGGTCAGAAATGGTGTAGGCATCCTGTACCCAGTAAAGCTGTCCGTCGTCGATGACGATGTACGGGTCACTGTCGAGCTTCAGGAAAGGGGCGATATGGGTTACTCTCTTCTGAATGTTACGTTGATAGAGAAGCTGGCTCTTTTCGGTAAGCTCGTCGCTGATCATGATGTTAATGTCGCCAAGCTGCCAGGCAAAGGCCAGCTTGCGCAGGAACGAGTCGAGCCGGATACCGCTGCCTGCCTCATAGTGTGTGTAAACATTACTATCTCCCTTGGGATAATCGAACTCGGCAATCCCGGTGTTAACGATTACATAGTCATCGGTTTTTTCGCCAAAGTAAATCTCCGGCCTCTCTATCTCCGCAATGCCGATAGGCGGCACATCTTTAATCAGCAGGTTAGGGAGTCCCTGTTCGGTAACCGCGTTGGTGGGGCTCATGGTCACGCCGTAGCCGTGTGTGAACTGCAGTCGGCGGTTCACCCAGGTCTGTGCCTGAGCAGCGAGCTTTTCCGGTGTGAGTTCTCTGGCTCCCAGAAGCACCTGGCGGTAACTGCCGTCTATCTGGTAGCGGTCCACGTCGATATCAAAAAATTCATAATACAGCCTGATGGACTGTATCTGGTTGTACGTGTCCTTGATGGGCCGGTAATCCCATAATCTGATATTGTTTATAGTAGCGTCGTTCTGGAGAATGTCATCTTCACTTGGGGCAACTTCAATGGGAATATCCCTTACCTCAATGCGGTCGAGGCCGAAGGCCAGGCGGGTGAGCTGAATATTGTTCTTGATATAGTATTTTTCCCGTGCCAGCTCATTTGGTTCCACCTGGAATCTCTGCATTATGGACGGATAGATACTGCCGAAAATGATGGCGATGGCAATCCACAGAACAATCGGCCCAAGAAGCCAGCGCCAGCCGCGACGGAAGACGCCGGCTAGCATGAGCAGGCCGCATATGATGGTGGTGGCAATAAGCAGTCGCCAGGCCAGTAATTGAGCGTGCTCATCCGTGTATGCGGCGCCAAAGATAACGCCGCGTTCCGAATAAAGAAGGTCGAAAATATTCAGCCGGTAGCTCCAGGCGATGAGGAAAAAGAGGGCGGCGCCAATGGCAAGGAGGTGACCTTTAATCCACCGGCTGAAGCCGGCGCGACTGAAGCCGATGTTTAAAAGATATACTGTTCCCGTGAAGAGCAGAATTAAAACCGCTGCCCAGACCAGCCATCCCTGAATAAAATGATAGAGGGGCAGTTTAAAGATATAAAAGCCAACATCCCTTTCCAGCAGTGGCTCAACGACGTTGAAATCGGTGGCGTGAGCGAAGCGCAGCACCATTTCCCAGTGTCCGGAAGTAACCAGACCGAAAATGAGGCTGATAAAGGCTGCCGCGGTGAGGATGCCAGTGTCAATGGCACGGCGCACCACCAGCAGTCCTTGCCCGGCGAGCACGGTGCCTGCGGCTGGCGGCGATAGCCGCCGTGCCAGAAAGAGGTTTATTAAAAGCAGGGCTAGGAAAACAAGGGCACCGGCAAAGAAGAGCCAGACTCTGGTGGTCAGTATGGTCGCGTAAATGCTGCTGAATCCCAGGCTCTCAAACCAGAGCCAATCTGTGTAGATACCTTTGCTGATGGTGGCAAGGATAAACAGGGCGATGAGCGCCCCGATGGCAATCAGCCACCTGCTGGTCTGATGGGGCTTTATCTTGCTTCTCAAGGACTGGCCCGAGTCAGAGCTTGCCCTTCCCCATATTCTGTCCAGCTCATCGAAGTAGCTCATGGTTTCAGCTTCCCATAACTGGTCAGTTGGCTGAATTCAATCATACCGCTCTCGGCAATGTTCTCAATCTCAATACCGGCCTCAACCGCCGCCGCCAGCGGGTTCAAGCCGCCGAGCAATACCATTCCCACTCGGTTCAGACCGATGGCAATCTGGCAGATGTGCTCGCTGGTATTTCCCAGCGCGTAGACACCGCGGATTCCGGCTTCACTGAGTGAGTCAATGACTTCCTGAGCCAGTGACCTTGACGGAGCCGGTATTTCACGGAAATTGGCCAGTATCTTGCCGTGGCCGGTCTTGGCCGCTTGATTAACCGTGGTCATTTTGGCCCGGATATACTGCTCAGAAGGGTCCAGTGAGGTGCCGGCATAGTTGATAATGGCCACAAAGCGCCTTGGCTTGGAGTCTCTCACTTCAAGCACGCCGCCGAATCTTGACTCGGTGGGAATGCCTGCTTTCAACAGGACGCCGTTGATAACCACGCTGCAGACCGTGGCCAGTCCAATTTTGCCTCGGGGAACAACCACCGAACCCAGTTTCTCCCCTTCAGAGGCAATGGCGACAAGGTCGCTGACGCCGAGTCCGGCGCGAAAGACCTCACTCATTATCTCCACCGCTTTCTTAAAATCAGGCTGGTCAATAATCGAGGTATTTATGGGGATCTGCCCGGTGCGGGTTTTCGGGTCAAAGGTGGTGTGGAAGGCGAGCAGTTCCAGTTTTTCATGGATGAAGCCGACCTGCTCCGGGGCAAGCGCAATTTTGAGTTCTTCAAGGCCAAGTTCGGTCAGCATCCGGCCATCGTGGCCCATTGGCTGCGTGTAGCCGCGCTCATCGGTTATCCTGAGGTGATACCGGACCGCCCTTTCGCTCAGGAAAATGCCATGTCGCTCCAGTTCCCGGGCGATGTGGATTGACCCGAGCGGCTCGGTGGACTCGCTGAGGACCTTGAGGATGGCGATTATCTTTCTTTCCGTTTCAAAACTGGCTATCTGTACCATGTCGACTCCCTTTTGCAGATAGACTTCTGCTATTATAGCATTAACATGGGAAAAGCTAAATGAGGGATTTATTATACAGCAATACTGGCAGTAATACTGGCTCAGCTTTTAAATCGGTTGGTGATGGGTAATCTGCGGTCCCGTCCAAAGGCTCTGGGCGTTATTTTAATACCGGGAGGGGCCTGCCGTCGCTTGTATTCACTGGTATCTACCAGACGGGCGATTTTTCTGACCATTTGAGGACTGAACCCCATGTTCACAATCTGCTCGATGTTTTTATCCTCCTCGACATAAGCGGTGAGCACCGGGTCCAGCTGCCCATAGGGAGGCAGTGAATCGGTATCTTTCTGGTCTGGTCTTAGCTCGGCCGAGGGGGCTTTATCAATAACGTTTTCTGGTATCAATGTAATTTTGGAGATGGAGTTACGATACCTGGCCAGTTCATAGACTGCGGTCTTGGGCACGTCCTTGAGCACGGCAAAACCGCCCGCCATATCGCCGTACAGCGTAGTATAGCCGGTGGCCGTTTCGCTTTTGTTGCCGGTGGTAAGGACCAGCCAGCCAAATTTATTAGATAGTGCCATCAGGATATTGCCCCTGATGCGGGCCTGGATATTTTCCTCGGTGATATCAGGTTTGGTTCCCTGAAAACTCTCCGCCAGCGTCTCCATATAGACGGTAAGAATTTTATCTATGGGAATGGTGAGCAGGTTTATGCCGAGATTGTTCGCCAGCGCCTGGGCATCGGTGATGCTGCCCGGCGACGAATATGGCGAAGGCATGGCGACTCCGGTCACGTTTGCTGCCCCCAGCGCGTCAACGGCGATGGCAGCCACCAGGCTTGAATCAATGCCCCCGGATAGTCCTATCACCACTTTCTGGAAGCCGTTTTTTCGTACGTAATCGTGGGTGCCGAGCACCAGTGCCGCATAGATTTCTTCAGTCTCTTCCCGTGGCTGTATTTGCCTCTGCGGCAACGGCGGCTTGTCGGGCTCGGGCGCTTTATCGGATACGGCTACCCTGACAACCTGACACCGTTCTGCATCAAGCAGGAGTGATTCCTTGCGCCACCGGGGGTCATGCAGGCGGGCCCGGAAGACGGCCTCAACATCGAGGTCGGCCACAATCAGGTCCTCTTCAAACTGTTTGCCCCGGGCAACAAGTTCGCCTTTCTCGTCCAGTATCATGCTGTTGCCGTCAAAGACCAGTTCATCCTGTCCGCCGACCAGGTTGTTATAGGCGATGATGGCCACGTTGTCCGTGGCTCTCGCGCTGAGCATCCTCAGCCGAGAATCGCTTTTGCCGGCGTGATAGGGCGATGCGCTTATATTGACTATGACCTCGGCTCCAGAGTAAGCCTGCGCCGTTGCCGGCCCGGCTTCGTACCAGATATCCTCGCAGATATTGAGGCCGATGCCGATATCAGCGATCCGGTATACGGGGATGTCTTTCCCGGCCTGGAAGTAGCGGTTTTCGTCAAATACGCCGTAGTTGGGCAGATATATCTTGTGGTAGATATCGAACAGCCTGCCATCATGGATAACTGCGGCGGCATTGTAAATATCCTCTTTGGCGTCAACGAAGCCGACAATAATGGTCAGTCCTGAGGAATTGCTGACGACTTCATTTAGTGCTTTGAGGTTCTCTGAGATGAACTGCGGCTTGAAGAGCAAATCTTCCGGCGGGTAACCACAAATGGCGAGCTCCGGGAACGTCAGCAGGTCTATTCCCAGAGCCCTGGCATCATCAATGGTTTTCCGTATTTTTTTCTTATTGCCCGTAAAGTCGCCGACGGTGGTATTGATCTGAGCCATGCCAATGCGTAATAGGCGCATGCTCATCCCTCCCCTCCATGGACAACGGAGAAAGCGAGCCTAAAGAATCGGCAGGTACCTGTTCAGCTCGTACTCGGTCACCTGGGTGCGGTACTGGTTCCACTCTATCTTTTTATTCTCGATAAACGCGTTGAACACATGGTCGCCAAGGGCCTTGCGTACCAGCTCGCTCTTCTCGGTCAGCAGGATAGCTTCCAGCAGGCTGGCAGGGAGTGTATCGATGCCCCTTCGCTGCCTCTCCTCTTCACTCATCTCGTAGACGTTCTCCTCGATTGGCTCCGGTGCCTCGTAGCCTTTTTCAATGCCCTCCAGCCCGGCGGCCAGCATTACGCTGAAAGCGAGGTACGGATTGCAGGCCGGGTCCGGGGAGCGGAACTCAATCCGGGTTGCCTTTTCGCGTCCCGGTCGGTACTCGGGGACGCGGATCAGGTCAGAGCGGTTGCGCCGTGCCCAGGAGAGATAGACCGGTGCCTCATAGCCGGGAACAAGGCGCTTGTAGGAATTTATCCACTGGTTGGTGACGGCGGTAATCTCCGGGGCATACTTCAGCAGGCCGGCGATGAAGCACTTGGCCACCCTGGAAAGGTGGTAGGGGTCTTTGGGGTCAAAGAAGGCATTCCTATCGCCGGTGAAGAGAGACTGGTGGGTGTGCATGCCGCTGCCGTTGATGCCGAACACCGGCTTGGGCATGAAAGTGGCATAGACGCCATATTTCATGGCCACCTCTTTGACCACCAGGCGGTAGGTCATCACGCTGTCGGCCATGGTCAGGGCATCGGTATACCTCATGTCAATTTCATGCTGGCTGGGGGCGACCTCGTGGTGGGAGTATTCCACGCCGATGCCCATCTCTTCCAGAGTGAGCACGGTATCTTTTCTCATATCGGTGGCGGCATCCCGCGGCGTCAGGTCGAAGTAACCTCCCTGGTCAAGGACTTCCGTGCCCTGCGAGTCGCGGAAGTAGAAAAACTCCAGTTCCGGCCCCACGTAGTAGGTGTAGCCCAGGTCAGCCGCCTGCTTCAGGTTGCGCTTCAGGACATACCGCGGGTCACCCTCAAATGGCTCGCCGCCCGGTCTCAGAATATCGCAGAACATGCGTGCCACGGCGCGGTGCTCCGTTGACCGCCAGGGCAGCAGCTGAAAGGTGTCCGGGTCGGGCAGCGCCACCATATCGCTTTCGTCGATGCGGGCAAAACCCTCGATTGATGAGCCGTCAAAGCCCATCCCTTCCTCGAGAGCGCCCTCCAGCTCCTCGACCGTAATGGCGAAGTTCTTCAGGAAACCGAGGATGTCAGTGAACCACAGTCTGATAAATTTGATATCGTGTTCCTTGGCCATCTTAAGGACGTATTCCTTGCCTTCTTCTCTATTTCCTTTTACCATTTTGAACCTCCATAGTGTATTAATTGTAAATCAGATTGCTTTTTCGCCGGCTTCGCCGGTCCTGACGCGGACCGCATTTTCCACGGGCAGGACAAATATCTTGCCGTCTCCCATGTCGCCGGTACGGGCTCTGGTGTTGATGGCATGTACCACCTGGGGTACATCGTCATCGAGGACCACCACCTCAATCTTGATTTTGGGCAGAAAATCCACACGGTATTCACCAACGCGCCACTGCAGTGGAATTCCCTTCTGCCGCCCCCGGCCGCTCACCTCGCTGATGGTCATGCCGAAGTAGCCATTGTCTTCCAGCGCTTTGCGTACTGGCTCCAGCTTTTCCTCCCTGATGATGGCCTCGATTTTCTTCATCGCAGCACACCTCCATAGGCCCTTTCGCCATGCTGGGCGATGTCCAGCCCCACCGTCTCTTCCATTCCACTAACCCTCAGTCCGAAGGTAACGCTTACCATCTTGGCCAGAACCAGGGTGGTGATGAAGGCAAACAGCCATACTGCGGCCACGCCGGCCATTTGTTTACCCAATTGTAGCACATTACCCAGTAGCAGGCCATCGGCGCCGGCGGAGTTGACGGCCACGCTGGCGAAGATGCCGGTGGCGATGGCGCCCCAGGTGCCGCCCATGCCGTGCACTGCCCAGACGTCCAGAGATTCATCGATGTGCCGCCGCATCCGCAAGAGCATGCAGTAGTAGCAGATAACCGCCGCTCCGATGCCGATGGGGATGCCCATCATCGGTTCCACGAAGCCGGCCGCCGGCGTGATGGCAACAAGGCCGGCAACCGCTCCTGTAGCCGTGCCCAGCAGGGTAGGCCGGCGGTAAATCCAGTCCAGCACCATCCAGGTGAAGGCCGCCGCCGCTGCCGAGGTATTGGTGGCAACGAAAGCGCTGGCGGCCAGCCCTCCGGAAGTAAGGGCGCTGCCGGCGTTGAAGCCGAACCAGCCGAACCAGAGCAGCCCGGCACCGAGCATGACCATCGGGATGTTGTGTGGTTCCATTGGCTGACCGTCGCGGAAACCCTTGCGCGGACCGAGTATCAGGGCCAGAGCCAGTGCCGAAACGCCGGCGCAGATGTGGACCACGGTGCCTCCGGCGAAGTCAAGCGCTCCGAGTTCCGCCAGCCACCCGCCATCGCCCCAGACCCAGTGTGCCACCGGGGCGTAGACAAAGGTCAGCCACAGTGCGGAGAAGAGGAGGAGCGAGCTGAACTTGATTCTCTCCACTACGGCTCCGGTGATAAGGGCGACGGTGATGATGGCGAACATTCCCTGGAAGACCATAAAGGCGAGGTGCGGTACCGAACTGGCGTAAATGGGTGAAGGCTCCTGGCCGACACCGCGCAGGCCGATGAAGTCCAGCCGCCCGATAAGACCACCGATATCAGGGCCGAAACTCAGGCTGTAGCCGTAGAGCACCCAGAGCAACCCCACCAGCCCCAGCGCGGCAAAGCTCATCATCAGGGTGGAGAGGACATTTTTTCTCCGCACCATGCCACCATAGAATAGGGCGACCCCCGGCGTCATGAGCATGACCAGTGCCGAGGAAATCAGAATCCAGGCGGTGTCTCCGGAACTTATTGACATTTCAGAACTCCTGCTTTATCCTTCCCGTCTTCAGTTTAAAGCTGGATTGTTTCCAAAAGATTACAGGCATGTTAAATCTGTGCCGCTGATAAAGCAGGAGGGTGGGCTTACTGACTGCAGTTGAAGCGGTAGCCGATATTGCGCACCGTCTCAATGAAAGTGTGGCCCAGGCCCTCAATCTTGCTTCTGAGGCGCCTGATGTGGACGTCAACCGTGCGGTCGCCGCCGAAATAATCGTATCCCCAGACCCTGTTCAGCAGAGCATCGCGACTGTAGACCCGACCCGGGTGACCGGCGAGGAACCGCAGCAGCTCGTACTCTTTGAAGGTAAGCTCAATACGTCGGCCGCCGATGGATACCTCGTATTTGGCCAGGTCAATCACCAGGTCGCCGCACCGGATAGCCTTGCTTGATTCGGTGCTGCCGGCCCTGTTCAGCAGTCTTTTTATCCGCAAAGCCAGTTCGCTGGCATCGCCCGGCTCAATGATGAAATCATCGATGGCCTCCAGGTCAATGTCAGGGCGGTCAATAACCTCTCTGCTTATCAGGGCGATAACAGGTAGCTGCTTTCTTTTTTTTATCTTCTGAGGGAGCTCTGCCAGTTCTGAATAACGTTTGCCCTTTATCTCCAGCATTATCAGGTCTGGAAAGTGGTGGCTGATTTGCTCCACGATATCCTCGTCAGTGGAAGCAATGGAACAGTCGAATCCATTCTGGATAAGCCCGGAATGAATGCCATTCAGGCTCTGGCCCTCGTCAGCGATGATAAGAATGCGGGGCAAAATACCACCTCTTCTTCAGGGGGTGTAGATTCTGCCGTACGGTCTCAGGTAAAGGGGGAACAGCTTGATGAATTCGCCTTTCAGTATCTCATCAGCATTATATTTGAAGTGGCGGGCAAACTCAATAACCAGTTTCCTGACCAGTTGCCAGTCGTCTTCACCGGGTTCGGCCATGCCTACTTCCCTGCCCAGCTGATGTTTCTCCACGCTGCCTCTGAGATAGATGGCGCCGCCGTGCATTCCGGTGCCGATGAACCTGGCTTTGTGCTCTCCTCCCCCGTTCAGTCCCAGCAGAACCAGCACGCCTCCCGCCATGTACTCGCCGAGGAAATCCTGCGCCGTGCCGCCGATGACCACCACCGGTGTCTTCTCCTGGTATTCTTTCATATGGATGCCCGCCCGGTAGCCGACGCTGTCGCGGACGAGTATCCTGCCGCCTCGTGCCGAGAGGCCTGTAATGTCGCCGGCGTGGCCGTGAACGATGATTTCCCCTTCGTTCATGGTGTTGCCGCAGCCATCCTGAGCATTGCCGTAGACGGTGATTTCTGGCCCGTCCATGAAGGCACCCAGGTCATTGCCGGGTGTCCCGTAAATCTCAATCTTCAGGGGAGCATTCAGGCTGGTGCCGATGTAGCGCTGGCCGTAAACATTGTGGATTTCGACCTGCCTGGTGCCATTGCTGGCCAGCTCCTTGAGACGTGCGTTGAGCTCGCGGTAGTGCAGGCCGCTGGCGTCAATCGATATCTTTGGCTCATTCACCTGCGTTGTCATTTCAGCTCCCCGCCATCCTCACGCCGAGGATATTGAGTTCGTTTTCGTTGAGTCCCACGCCCCTCAGGGCCAGACGATTGCCGCGCAGGCTTTCCAGCGCGTTGATGCCCATGCCGCCGAGCATATCTTTCAGCTCCAGGCTCCAGCCGCGCAGCAGGTTGGCCAGTCGCCGTGCGCCGATTTCCGGATTCACCCGCTTGGAGAGAAAGAGGTCGGTGGTGCAGATGCCCCAGGCGCACTTTCCGGTGTGGCACTGCTGGCAGAGGCGGCAGCCCAGGGCAATGAGGGCGGCGGTGCCGATGTATACTGCATCAGCACCGAGGGCAATCGCCTTGGCCATGTCGGCGCTGTTGCGGATGCCGCCGGAGATGACAATCGAGGCCCGGTTGCGGATGCCCTCCTGACGGAGACGGCTGTCCACTGAAGCCAGGGCCAGCTCAATGGGTATGCCGACGTTGTCTCGGATAACCTTGGGGGCAGCCCCGGTGGCTCCCCGCAGACCGTCAAGAACTATGATATCGGCGCCGGCGCGTACCATGCCGCTGGCGATGGCCGCCGAGTTATGCACCGCGGCGATTTTCACCGATACCGGTTTTTCATAATGGGTAGCCTCTTTCAGTGCGTAGACCAGCTGCGACAGGTCCTCGATGGAGTAGATATCGTGCTGCGGCGCCGGGGAGAGAGCATCGGTGCCCTGTGGTATCATGCGGGTGGTGGAGACCTCGGCGCTGACCTTCTCTCCGGGCAGATGGCCGCCGATGCCGGGCTTGGCCCCCTGGCCGATTTTAATCTCAACGACGCGGGCGGCCTTCAGGTAGTCCGGGTGAACTCCGAAGCGACCCGATGCCACCTGAACAATGGTATTGTTTCCATATTTATAGAGAGCGGGATGCAGACCGCCCTCGCCGGTATTCCACAGCGTGCCCATCTCGGTCGCCGCCCTGGCCAGCGATTTATGCACGTTAAGGCTCACCGCGCCGTAGGACATGGCGGCGAACATCACCGGCACTTCCAGCCTGACCTGAGGGGTCAGCTTCGTTTTCAGGTTCAGGTCAGCGTCAAGCTCAATCCGGTCGGGCTTACCGCCCAGAAACGTGGTCAGCTCCATCGGCTCGCGCAGCGGGTCAATGGAGGGGTTGGTCACCTGGCTGGCGTTGAGCACCAGATGGTCCCAGTAGATGCGCTGGCCCTTATCATTGCCCATGCCGGTGAGGAGGATGCCGCCGGTCTCGGCCTGCTTTATGATGTCTTCGATATACTCCGGGCGCCAGTTATAGTTATCCCGGTACTCGAGCGGGTTGCGCCGCACCGTCAGTGCGCCGGTGGGGCAGAAGGTGACGCAGCGATGGCAGCCGACGCAGTTCTCGGTGCGGCTCTTCATCTCGTCGTCTTCCGCGTCATAATAGTGGTTGTCAAAAGAGCACTGGTTGACGCAGACCTGGCACTTGATGCAGCGCTCAGGGTCTCGTTCTACCAGAAACTTGGGCGGCAGATAGGTCTTCACCTTGCTTGACTCCTAAATTCTTATCGGTATCCCTTTTTGGGACAGGTATTTCTTGGTCTCCGGAATGGAGTGCGTGCCGTAGTGGAAGATGCTGGCCGCCAGCACCGCATCCGCCTTGCCGGCCACCAGTGCCTGATACAGGTCTTCCAGCACGCCGGCGCCGCCGCTGGCGATAACCGGCACGGACACTGCTTCCGAGATGGCGCGGGTGAGCTCTATGTCATAGCCGGCACGGTGTCCATCGGCGTCAATGCTGGTGAGCAGTATTTCCCCCGCCCCCATCTGAACGGCCTGCCGTGCCCAGTATAAAGCGTCAATCCCCGTCGGTTGCTGGCCGCTGTGGGTGTAGACCTCCCACTTCAGCCCCTTTTTATCCTCAACGCGCTTGGCGTCAATGGCCACGACGATGCACTGGCTGCCGAATTTTTCGGCTCCTTCCTGTATTAATTCCGGGGCGAGCACCGCCGCGGTATTGATTGATACCTTATCGGCACCTGCCTTCAGCATGCGGCGCATGTCACCGGTGGTGCGCAGGCCACCGCCAACGGTCAGTGGTATGAACACCTGCTCCGAGATGCGCTCCACCACGTCCGCCAGCGTGTCACGCCCCTCCGGCGTGGCGCTGATGTCGAGAAAGACCAGTTCATCGGCGCCCTGCTGGTAGTAGAAGGCGGCCAGCTCCACCGGGTCGCCGGCGTCGCGCAGATGTATAAAGCTGGTTCCCTTGACTACCCGACCGTCTTTGACATCGAGGCAGGGGATAATGCGCTCAGTGAGCATGGGAAATCATCTCCTCGGCAGTGGGTTTTATCGGTGCTTGCAGGCTGCCGATTATCGGTTCGCCGCCGGCCGGAATCCAGGCATCATCGAGGTCAGGGCAGACGAGGCGTATGGCCGATTCCTCAGACGAAAGGTAGAGCATGCTGCCCTTCACGCCCACGGTCAGCGGGCGCAGCCGGATGCGGTCGGTGAGGCCAACCATCTCGCCGTGATGGGCGATGATGACGGTGAACGGCCCGTTCAGCAGCAGGCTGCCGTAGACCTGGCGCAGGGTGCGCAGCAGCTCCTGTTCCGCTGGCGGGCGACGCTCTATCTCAGACCAGAGTGGGGCGGCCAGAACACGGGCGGCAATCTCAACGGGGAGGTTGTGCTTCCGTATCAGCAGGTCGACGGCGTAGGCCACCACCTCGGTATCGGTCTGCATGGTGCATTGGTAGCCGTACTGCTCCAGATAGCGCCGGTTTATCCCGTAGGACGATATCTCCCCGTTGTGCACCACCGTCCAGTCCAAGATGCAGAAGGGATGGGCACCACCCCACCACCCGGGGGTATTGGTCGGGAAGCGGCCGTGCGCCGTCCACAGGTAGCCCTCGTACTGCTCCAGTTCAAAATACTCGGCGATTTCCTCCGGATAGCCCACGCCTTTGAAAACGCCCATGTTCCTGCCGCTGGAGAAGACGAAGGCGTCCTGGAGGCCGGTATTGATAGTCATCACCTGTTCCACAACGTAGTCATCATCCGACTGGCCTTCCGGCTTCTGCTCGCCGATATCCAGAAAGTAGCGCCATACCGCGGGCGGGTCGGTGATGGCCGCCGTTGGTCGGGTAAGTACCTCCTCCTGGTGGATTAGCTGAAATCGTTTCCGGAGCAGCGACTCCACTTCTTCCTGCCCCTTCCGGCTGAGGTACATGATGTGGAAGGCATAGAGGTCGGCGTAATCGGGGTACAGCCCGTAGACGGCAAACCCGCCGCCGAGTCCGTTGCCGCGGTCGTGCATGTTGGCGATCGCCCTTATAATATCTTTCCCGGAGAACCTTTTGCCGGACGTGTCCATCATGCCAAATATGGAGCAGGCATCGATTACTTTATCGTCCCGGTACGGGTTCTGTATTCGGTCAAGGTCTTTCATAATATATCTCCACGCAAAGATAAATTATTCGCCGGCAATCACTTCCTCAGGCTCTTCTTCGACAATGGGCGAGACCACGGCTCCGGCGGGCACTTCCAGCTCCGGTCGCCACAGTTCTCCGGGCAGGGAAGCCAGCCCGAAATCATCGGCCACCAGCGACTGCTTGAATTCATCCACATTTATCTGGTCTTTGATTAAACCCCGGATAATGCCTGATTTCTCAATTTCGCCGGCAAAGATGAGACCAAACACAACCCCATTTTTGAGAATGACTTTGCGGTAGGCCCCGTCTTTGCTCGACGTGATAACCTCGTAGCTGTCATCCGGCGGGGTCACCATACCGGCCGAGACCACATTCAGGCCGAAGTACTTGAGCGAGTTCATGGCCATCCCGCCCGGATATTCTGCTGGCCGGCCGGCCATATTGAAGCCGGCGGTTCGCCCGCCGATGTAGGCATTGGGCCAGATAGGGGTGAGGCGGCATTCCCCGCAGGTGATGTCGTAGGCTTCGGCAACGTCGCCGCAGGCGTAAACATCGGGATGCGAGGTCGCCATCTGGCGGTCAACAATGATGCCGCGGTTCACCTTTATCCTGCTGCCATTGACCAGCTCGAGGCGCGGACGGACGCCGATGGCGACTATGACCATGTCGCAGGGAATCCTGGTGCCATTATCCAGAGTGATGCTATTTACTCTTTTCCCGCGACCGTTTATTTCCGAAACGACGCGGCCGGTTATGATATTCACCCCGGCCTGACACAGCGCACTGTCCTCAAGAGCGGATACCTCTTCATCCAGTATGGTGTTGAGCACGCGGTCCTTCATCTCAACGATGGTGACTTCGGCACCGCGCTTGACCAGCGCTTCGGTAACGCTGACCCCGATAAGGCCGCCCCCGATGACCACCACCCTGTCTGCCTCATCAAGGTATCGGTCAATGGCTTTGGCGTCGTCCAGCCTGGTGAAAGTGAAGATGCCTTCCCGTTCAGCACCTTTGATGGGCGGGACAATGGGCACGCCACCGGTTGCCAGCAGCAGCTTCTGCCAGGAAATCACGCTGCCTGATTCCAGCGTCAGCGTGCGACCGGTCAGGTCAAGGCTTACCGCCTTCTGGCCGAGAATGGCGCGGATGCCGTTTCTCTCGTAGAAATCGGCCGGCCGATAGAGCATGCGCTCCAGCGAGCATCCCTCCGCCAGGTGCTCGGAGATGAGCGGTCGCGAGTAAGCCGGGTAGGGCTCATCGGAGACGATGGCCATGCTTCCCCGCTCGTCAACTTCACGTATCGCTTCCGCAGCACCGATACCGCCGGCGGAGTTGCCGATTATTAAATATTTGGCTTCAGTCAAGTTAACTGCCATCTTGCCTTTCTTCCTGATTATGGATTTTTGTCGGCCAGGGCATGCCGGAGAAAGTTGGCATACATTTTCAGCCCATATTCTCCGCTCTTTTCCGGATGGAACTGCGTCGCCACCAGGTTGCCGCGGGCGATAACGCTGGCCATGGCGACCCCGTATTCCGTTTCCCCGGCCACCAGTGATTTATCCTCCGGCGCTCCGTAATAGCTGTGCACGAAGTAGAAGTTCGCTTCATCAGGGATGCCTTCAAATAACGGGTGGCTGATGCGCTGCTTTACCTGGTTCCATCCCATGTGGGGTACTTTCAGCCCATCCGGCAATTTTTTCACTCTACCCGCGATAATGCCGAGGCAGTCATGCCCGCCTCCCTCCTCGGTGGCGGTGAAGAGCACCTGCAGCCCGATGCAGACTCCGAAAAAAGGCCGGTCTTCGGCGATGAGCTGCTTTATCGGCTCCACCAGCCCCAGATTTCGCAGGCTTTCCATGGTATCGCCGGCGGCGCCAACGCCGGGCAGGATAACCGCCTGCGCCTTTTGCAAATCTCCGGCACGGCTGGTTATCCTGGGCTGATAGCTCAGCTTTATGATGGCATTGGCCACGCTGCGCAGGTTGCCGGCCCCGTAATCAATTACGGCAATCATTGACCTCTCTCTATCAATTATTTCAGCCTCAATATCGATATTGTACCGTTATTTTTACTTCGTGGGAACAGGGGATTCACATTCGGTATATATCAGCGCTTCGTTGGGGCAATGGGCGACGCACGCCGGCGTACCGCTGGCATAGCAGAGGTCGCACTTCGCAATCGTGCCCCGTTCCGTATCCCGCCGGATAACGCCAAAAGGACAGGCCAGAACACAGGTCCAGCAGCCCATGCACTTATCCGTGTCCACGAGCACCGTGCCGCTTTCGGGGTCGCGCTGCAGGGCACCGGTGAGACAGGCATAGACGCAGTATGGTTCATCGCAGTGCCGGCACTGCAGGGCAAAGGAAACGGGCGCTTTTCGCTGCACTTCCACGCGCGGCATAGCGCGGGGTGAGTCTCCTTTCAGTGCCTTTATTATGTCTTTCGATGCCGCATGCTCCAGACGACAGTAGACCTCGCAGAGGCCGCAGCCCATGCACGCTTCCTCAATGATATATACCCTTTTCATATTAAAACCTCAAATATGCGGTAAACGGTTGCCGTATACCATTATAAAATAGCTGATATCGTTTGTCAATATATTATATATAAATATCTTATAACTATTCAATTAAAAAATCAATATATAGCGGCAAATATAGGGTAGATAATTGCCGCATTGACATAAAGTTAAGATAATCGTTCCATTTTGGAAAGGCATATCAGGCTGAAAGCAGGATATAATGACAGGCATGGAAGACGAGATGCTTCCGTTCGTGAGTTGGTGGCGCTGTCCAAAAAGTGCCTGATAATGTGTTATCAAATCTCATAAAGCGTGGTAAGATGGATATAGCTTATCAGGCTGGAGGATTGTGCTGTGGGAAGCGAACTGGAGGCAAAGATTAAGACATCACTGGTGGAAGGCGAACTGCCCTGTGCTGTGGCCTTCCGCATTGCTAAAGAACTCACGGTCAGCCCGCGTGACGTGGGCGAGGCGGCCAATCGGCTGTCGGTCAAGATAACCAGTTGCCAGCTGGGGTGTTTTCCATAAAAAACTATACGGGATAGCTAACCTTTTCCTCCCGCTATCGTTTTAATTAGGTAGTATGAGCAAACAGGAGGTGGATATGAAAAAGTTATTGGTAGTTACAGCTCTGATAGTATTGGCCGCGGCGTTGCTTGCCTGTGCTGCGCCAGTGCCAGCCCCGGCACCAGCACCGGCCCCGGCGCCGAGACCGGCCCCGACACCAGCCCTGGCGCCGGCGGCACCGGCTCCAGTAATAGAGATACCACCGCTGCCACCCGGGATGGAGGGAGAAGGGGGAAAGACAATAATTGTTCCTGCTCCTGTACCGGCACCAACTCCCTCACCGGTGAACGGAGGCGACCTGACCATTGACGCCGACCGCATGATTATCCGTACGGCCAACATGCAGCTGGTGGTGGACGATGTCCGGGATACTATGGATAAAATCACCGACCTCTCCGAAAACCTGGGAGGATTTGTGGTCGCTTCCAGCAGCTGGAAAGAGGGAGAGCGCGTTGTCGGGCAGATAACAGTTCGGGTACCGTCATCGGATTTCAACTATGCGATGGGTGTGCTGCGCAGCCTGGCGGTGGAAGTGAACTCCGAGAC
>DAOUDY010000053.1:0-37849 GCA_034430755.1 Dehalococcoidales bacterium | reverse complement strand
GGCCATCGAAGAGCGGCGATACCTGGCAGAGCGCACCGACCATGACCACGTTGGTCAGCAGGCTGCCGCCAATCTGCCGCGCGCACTCGGTGGCCTTGATGGTATAGCCCTTCTTTCCTGACTTCTTCAGCGCCGCCCGTATCTCACCATCCGTTGGGTAGGTATCCATCTCCATGTTGCAGAGAACCGTCGGCTCTTTGTAGTCGTTGAGCAGGTACATGCCGTCCCCGGCGAGCAATTCAAAGTTGCGCAGCATCTCGATAGTCTCAAACCCCATGAGGATATTCACCTTCCCGGCCGGGATGAGCGGCGAATAAATATCGGCATCGGAAATCCTCAGGTGCGATACCACGGACCCGCCGCGCTGGGCGGCGCCGATTGTCTCCACGGCAAAGACCTTATATCCCTTTTTGAGCAGGTATTCGGCAAGGATACTTGAAGCAAACAGGTTGCCCTGTCCGCCAACGCCAGCAATCAGAATGTTCAACTCCATGTAATTGCTCCTCTCTTGCAGACCTCCACGCACATACCGCACTCAACGCAGGTGCCATAGTCAATGGCCGCCTTGCCCTCGCTGAAATGGATTGCCGGGCAGCCGAAGTAGGTGACGCATATCTTGCAGCCATTGCAGCGGTCCAGGTCGAGAACGACCTTGCGCGGGGTGAAACCGAGCTTGCCGGTACGCCTCGCCACCAGATAGCACGGCATGGTAGCCACGATGACCGAGACGCCCTTCTCCTTCACCGCCTTCTCCAGCGCTTCCTTTACCTGGGGGATGTCGTACGGATTGACCACCTGGGCGCTGGTGGCGCCAGCCGCGGTGGCAAGCCGGGCCACATCAATGGCCAGAACCGGCTCGCCATGAACGTCAACCTCACTGCCTGGATGCGGCTGGAAGCCGGTCATCGCCGTGGTCCGGTTATCGCAGACGATGGCCACCATATCCACCCCACTGTGAATGGCATTTAAAAGGCCAAGAACCCCGTTGTGGAAGAAGGTGGAATCGCCGATGATGGCAAATACCGGCCGGCCATAGCCGCTGTGAGCGATGCCCGAGGCCATGGGTATCGACGAGCCCATGCAGTAGATGGTCGACTGCAATTCCAGCGGCGGAAACGAGCCAGCGTCATAGCAGCCGATATCTCCAGTGACAACGCCCTTGTATTTGTGCGCTGTCAGCTTGAGTGCGTGCAGCAGGCCACGGTACTGGCAGCCCACGCACTGGGTGCGCGTTCGTATCGGCACCTTCATTCCCAGCGGCGCCGTTTTCGGAACTTTCTTTTCCAGTTCCGGATAAAGCGTTGCCAGCGACTTCAGCACTATGGTTGCTGACAGCTCCCCTTCGCTGGGCAGGAACCCGCTCCTCCCCACCACCTCCACTTTCACTCCCTCGTCATAAAATAGCTGTTTCAATATACCTTCCACCACCGCCTCGCTGTCCTCATAAACGACCAGCCTGTCCATCTTTCTGGCGAACTGGAGCACCTTGTTCTTGGGCAGGGGCAGTGTTCCCAGCTTGAGCACGGGGAACTTCTTCCCCAGTATCTTTTCCGCCTCTTTGACAAAGGCGTAGCCGATGCCGCAGGCGACCAGCCCCGTCTTGCCCTCGCCGTCCTCGATATGGTTGAAGGGGCTGTCCTCCATGATTTTGGCCAGCACCGACTGTTTCTCGTTGAGCCAGCGGTGCCTGACCACCGGCCGCAGAATGCCGCCGGCCTTAACTTCCTTTACCGCGCTCATGATGAACCGCGAGCGGTCATCTTCGAAGTGCGGCTCCTTCGCCTCTTTAATATCTTCCAAGCGTACCATGCTGCGCCCGTGACAGACGCGCGCCACCGGACGCATCACGAAGCACAGCTCCGTCTCCTCGGAAAGCTCAAAGGCCGCCTTCACCATGTCCTTGGCTTCCTGCGGACACCAGGGGTCAAATACCGGCAGATGGGCATCAAGACGGGTGATGATGCGGCTGTCCTCTTCGTTCTGCGATGATATGCCGCCGGGGTCATCCCCTGAAATCAGCACCAGTCCGCCGCGAACACCGGTGTAATTCAGGTGCATGAGAAAATCAAGGGCCACATTGGTCCCGTTATGCTTCATTACCGCCAGTGAGCGAGTATGGCACAGAGATGCGCCCATGCATATCTCCAGGGCCACCTTTTCGTTGATACACCACTCGGCATGGACATCAGGGTATTTAGATATATATTCCAGCACCTCTGAGGCCGGGGTTCCCGGGTACCCTGCCACCACCTTCGCCCCCGCCTCAATCGCCCCTCTCCCCATCGCCTCATTGCCCATCAGATACTCTTGCTCGGTCATGAGCACCTCCACTAGTTTAAATTATCACCTGTCGGGAAATCTTCTATTCCTTCCGGGGGATGACCACTGCCTCGCCTTCCAGCACCACGGTGCCCTCCTGGTTACAACAGGTGGTCTTCAGGCGAACGCGGTTCCGCTCCGCTATCTTCTCCACCACTTCCACCTCCGCCTTAATGACGTCCCCGAACTTCACCGGCGCTCTGAATTTTATGGTCTGAGATACGTAAATGTTGCCGGGGCCGGGTAATTCCATGCCGAGCACGGCTGATATCAGGCTGGCGGTGAGCATACCGTGGGCAATCCGCTCGCCAAAAACCGTCTGCTCGGCATAGAACTTGTCCATATGTATCGGGTTTATATCCCCGGTTAGCTCAGCGAAGCGTATCACTTCCCGCTCCGTAATATGTTTGCTGATGCTGGCCCGGTCACCGATATTCAGCTGGTCTATCGTTTTTCCCTGCCGCATATTGCCCCTGATTAGCGAAAGAGCGCTGCCGATATAACCATGCGCTGGACTTCCGAGGTCCCCTCATAAATCTCGGTCAGCTTGGCATCGCGGAAGTAGCGCTGCATCGGCGAGTCCATCATATAGCCGTAGCCGCCGAACACCTGAATTCCCAGCGTGGATGCCCGCATTACCAGTTCCGTAGCGTATAGTTTGGCCATGGCTGCCTGCGTCCGGAACGGCTGCCCGCTATCCACCAGCCAAGCTGCCTGATAGGTGAGCAGTCGGGCCGCTTCCAGTTCGGTGTACATATCGGCCAGGCGCCAGCCAATCGCCTGGTAGGAAGCAATCGCCGCGCCGAACTGCTTGCGGTTCTTGGCATATTCAACAGCCCTCTCCAGAATGGCGCGGGTAACGCCCAGGGCCTGCGCCGCGATTCCTATCCGGCCGTGGTCAATCAATTCCAGAAAGATGCGCATGCCCCGTCCCTCATCACCGAGCCGGTTGGCCGCCGGCACGCGGCAGTCCTCAAGTACCTGGTCGGCATTGGTGGCGGCACGCATGCCCAGCTTATCATACTTCTTGCCCTTGCTGTATCCCGGCGTTTCCGCATCCACGAGAAATGCCGTCATGCCCCTCTCCCCCAGCTCCGGCATGCTGGCAAAGACCAGCACCATGTCACAGACATCGCCATTGGTGATGAATATCTTGGTGCCGTTGAGTATATAGCTGTCGCCGTCTCTGGCTGCGGTCATCTGCACATGGCTGACATCGCTGCCAGCCTCCGATTCGGTGATGGCCATAGCACCGACCTTTTCCCCTTTCACCAGCGCGGGCAGGAACTGCTGCTTCTGCTCATCGGTGCCGAATCGGTAAATCGGCGCCGCGCACAGGCACAGGTGCGCATCCAGAATATCGGCGGTAGAGGCACACGCCCGTGAGAGCTCCTCCATAGCAATGGCCACGGAAAGCTCGTCACCACCGCTGCCGCCGTACTCAGGAGGTATGCCCAGGCCGAGCAGCCCCATCTCCGCCATCATCTTGAAGTTATCCCGGGCAAACTCCTGCTTCCGGTCCAGCTCGTCGGCGGCCGGCTCCAGTTTCTCACTGGCGAAGTCCCTGACCGTGGTCTGGAGCATCCTGTGTTCTTCACTGAGCGCAAAGTCCATTGCTTCCTCCTTCAAAGGTCACCAGCCGCAATGCTAGAACAATCGTAAACCTAGCGCCATTGATTGTCAAGGAACGAGGCCGCTTGCCCGGCTTAAAAATGATGACAAAACTGGCTGGCCTGCTTTAGAACATTTGTGCTAATCTAATGATGTTACTTTGAATAGCGAGGGAAATGATGAAGCTCCTGAAACTGGCCGTGGAAAAAGGGCGGTGGGACCTTGCTGCCCACACCATTGTCCTGGCAGCTGCCCGGACTTTGAACAAAGGAGACAGGCCATATGGCATCCAGAACACGCCGAAAGCCAAACGCATTAAAGGCAAAGACCAGCGTTAAAGGCGGCTTTTATCAGAAAGCCCTTGATGAAGCCGAACGCCTCGATTTCGAGCTCGCGGCCGGCGTCAACGGCATTGACGACGAGATCGCCCTGCTGCGGGTGAAAATAAAGTCTATTCTGGGCGATGACCCGAAGAACGTCAGGCTTCTCGTGGAAGCCACCAATGCCCTGGAGAGGCTTGTGCGCACCAGATACAAAATCAGCAAAGAACAGAGGAAAGGATTGAAGGAGGCCATCGGCAATGTCCTCAGAGACGTCGCCCTCCCCCTCGGCATCGGCATCGCCACCACCATCAGCAAATAGACCCGCGGAAGGTGGGCTGGCGGCACGCAGGCTGCGCCCCTACCAGCGCGATATCGCCCTCGCCATACTGAACAGCGTCTTTGGCAGAAAAGGGCTCACTTTCTCCGTGGAAATCGCCCGACAGGGCGGGAAAAATGAGCTTTCCGCCCAGCTTGAGCTGCTCCTGCTGACGCTCTACATGGCGGAGCCGCAGAACCTGGTGAAATGCTCCCCCACTTTCAAGCCACAGACGGTTATCTCCATGACCCGTCTCAAGGACAGGCTGAATGAGGCCGGTTTCGATGGCATCTGGCGCGCCGAGCTGGGCTATATCATCAGGCTGGGCAATACCCGGGCCATGTTCCTTTCCGCCGATGAATCGGCCAACGTGGTGGGCAATACCGCCCATATCCTGCTGGAGGTGGACGAGTCGCAGGACGTCAGCAAGGAAAAATATAATAAAGAGTTCAAGCCGATGGGCGCCACCACCAACGTGACCACCGTGCACTACGGCACCACCTGGGATGACTCCACCCTGCTGGAAGAGGTGAAGCAGTCGAACTTAGAGCTGGAGAGAAGGGACGGCATCAAACACCACTTCCGGTACGACTGGCAGGAAATCGCCCGGTACAACCCTGATTACCTCGCCTACGTTGAAGCGGAAAAAGAGCGGCTGGGGGAAAACCACCCGCTTTTTCTAACCCAGTATCGGCTTCAGCCTATCCGCAGCGGCGGTGGCTTCTTGGATGGGCAACAGCGTGCCCAGCTTTGCGGCGAGCATCACCGGAAACACCTTTATGAGCGCGGCCGGACCTGCGTCGCCGGCATTGACCTGTCCGGGGAAGCCGAAGAGGCCGAGGATGCCTTCCTCCGGGCCATAAAGCCGCGACAGGACTCCACAGTAGTCACCATCGGTGAGCTGGACTTCACCGCTGACAGTGAATCAGTGAAACAGCCAAGGGTGAAAATCGTGGAACATTACTGGTGGACGGGCCGAAAGCACGCCGAGCTCTATCCCAAGCTGGTTGACATTCTTAAGAACGTATGGCACTGCCGCCGTATTGCGGTCGATGCCACCGGTGTTGGCGAGCCGGTGAGCTCTTTTCTGAGGCAGGCGCTGGGGTCGCGGGTCGTCCCCTTTACCTTCACCCAGAAGTCGAAATCGGAGCTTGGCTTCAACCTGCTGGCGGCGATTAACTCCGGGCGACTGAAAATGTACCGGAGCGACGGCTCCCCTGAGTATCGGGAGTTCTGGTTTGAGATGGAAAAAGCCAGGAGCCAGTACCGCCCCAACCAGACGATGAATTTTTACGTTGACCCCTCCCAGGGCCACGACGACTTCCTGATGAGCCTGGCATTAATGCTTGAGGCGGCCAACCAGTGCCAGCCACGCGGAGCTAGAGGTAGCCCACCATAATTTGGGCAATAAAAAATTCCCCCTCTCCCTGTTAAGAAGAGGGGGAACTATATAGGGGGATTGAGGTCAGACCCCAGCTAGAGTGTATAGTAATAGGCGGTGCGGCGGCCCATCCAGTAACCGACGGCAAAGAGCACCAGCCCACCGAGGCCGAGCAGAGTGTATATGGCCCATGTTGGAAATGAGAAGGCTTTGCTGGCGTAGAACTTACCGGCTCCGGTCCACTCTCCCTCATTATCCATCGCATCGACGGCCCTGACCCGCCAGTAGTAAACGGCCTCTCGACCAGCCAGTGCCAGGGACTGCGCTTCCGACGTCGCATATTCTGATGAGGCCAGCCCTGTCTCCTCAAGCACAATGGAATCTTCGCCGAAATCGTCATCGGTCGCCACCTGGAGCGTATAGCTCACCGGCTCGGCCTCCGCGGTCACATTTTCCCAGTCAAATACCACCGGTGTTTTCACCTTCACGCCCATCTTGGGCAGGAGGGGGGTTGGAATCGGCGGCGGTACCACTTCTAAGGTAAATGTCACCTCGTCGGTGCTGGTGCCATCGCTGATGGTTATCGTATGCTCACCGGCCTTGGCCGATGGCACCTTTAACACGGCGACAAATATGCCACTGGCGTCAGCGGTAACCGTATCCAGAACCTTATTACCAAACTCGATGGTAACCATGCCACCGGCTTGAAATCCGGCGCCGGTGATGATAAGGTCGGAGCCGGCTTTGCCGCTCGTCGCGCTGACGTTTATCGCCGTTGACGGTGGCGGTGGTGTGGTTGTGGGTGGTTTCGGCTCCGCTGGCTGAGCCGGTTCCAACCCCGTTATGGTGAATTTGGCAGTGTCCAGGTTTCCATCGTCGTCCTCTGCCTCCACATCGTACACAATGCCTCCCTCCAGCTCCGGCACGGTAAAGGTGGTATCAAAGCTGCCAGCGGTATCGGTGGTATCGGTGGCCACGGCGGTAGCATCGAAATACACGACCACATCGCTCCTCCGGCCAAAGCCGGTGCCGCTCACCGAAATGTCAGCTCCGGCCTCTCCTGATGTCGGGTCGAGGACTATATCCGGTTCAACGGTGAACTCAACCTCCACCTCATTGCTGCCCACGGCAACTTTTATGGTGTGGGTATCGGCGGTGCTTTCCGGGATAAGAATGGTGCAGACGAAATCGCCATCACTATCAGTCTTGCTATCGCCGCTTTCAATATCCACATCTTCATCATCATAAGTAATGCTGATTTTCTCTTTGGCGGCGAATTCCGAACCACTGATTTCAACCTCGATGCCCACCGGACCTTCCTCCGGGTCAATGCTGAGCTCGCCGCCGATTACGGTGAACTCGGCCACCGCTCTGATTTTGGTAGCAACTGTCGGCGGTGAAACTGAGAGATAGTGACATAAATAGACATAGTAGGTGCCGGCAACCACATCTTCATAATCGTCCTCGTCCTCGCCATCGTCCAGCTCATCCGGAACGGTGAAGTCTTCCTCAAAGGCACCATCATAATCGAGCCAGAAGCCGTCTTTGATTATTTTATAGACGGTAACGTCGCTGTCAATGTCATCGACTGTCGAAGCTTCCTCACTGGAGAAATACAGAACCGCGTATTTGTCAGTGGAATCCGTACTCGCGTTGAAACCCTCGCCCACCACGGTAACCGTGCTGCCCACTGTCCCCTCTTCAGGTTCCAGCTCGATGAACCGGGTAGCTGCGGTCGCCGGTACCGCCATAACCAGCATGGCAATGACAATAACCAAACTGAAAATTTTCAACATTCTAGTATATCTCATATCATCCCCCTTTATATGTAACGTTAATTTGGTTATTTTGATAGGCAATATGCTGCCTGAATCTGGTCATTATGATTCGCTGTAAGCGGTTCTTCTTCCCAGCCAGAAGGCCAGAAAGCCAATTATTATCGCGCCGCAGGCGATCAGTATATAGAGGGCCCAGTTGGGCAGTGCCAGGTAAAAGCCCACATGGAAGGCACTGGGCGCCGACCATTCACCCTCGTTGCCGGCATCATCTACCGCTCTCACCCTCCAGTAGTAGGGAGCGTCTTTCTTCACCGCCGCCAGCTTCTCCTCCTCGGTTACGGTATATTCGGACTCAGTCAGCCCCTCTTTCTCCAGTACCAGCTCGGTGAAATCTTCCGCCGTAGCCACCTGAAAATGGTACGTCACGGGCAAGCTCAGGCTCGTGACATCCTCCCAGTCAAAGTATGCCTGTTCTTCTGCTTCGCCGCTGCTTTCTGGCAAGAGCAGTGCTGGTGCCGATGGTGCCAGCACCAGAAATGACCTGGGTGCTGACCACTCACTCTCATTCGCCGCTCCGTCAATTGCCTTTACTCTCCAGTAATACGGTGAGTCCTCTGTCACCGCCGCCAATGTCTCTTCATCACTCAGCGCATATTCAGATTCCGCCAGAGTTTTCTCCATAACCATGGTCGTAAAATCATCACCGGACGCTATCTGCAACTGGTAGCGCACCGGCAAACTCGGGTCGTCAGCGTCCTCCCAGTCAAAATGAGTCGCCGCCTTCGCTTCCCTCCCATTGTCCGGCGATACCAGCACCGGCACCGGGGGCGCTTCCGACTCAATTTCAAAGACAATCTGCCTGGTATTCACACCATCACTTAAGTTTATAACGTGTTCTCCGTGCTTGCTCGCTGGCACCTTGAAAACAATCTGGAAATCCCCCCTGCTATCAGCGGCGATAGTGGTCACCGCCACGCCATCGAACTCCATATCTATCGCCCCATCGGGTTCAAAGCCAGTGCCACTGATGGTGAGTTCACTGCCAACGCTGGCTTCAGCCTGGTCAATGCCGGCGCCAGCAATGATGGTAAATTCGTGTTTTGCCGTATTTCTCTCTTCATCCTTGGCCGTAACATCGTAGGTGCCCGGGGTTGCCTGCGGCACATTGAAAGAGGCGGTTTCAAAAGTGCCGGTCTCATCGGTCTTGGCATAGGCCACTTCATCATACTGGAAGAAAACGGACACGTCGTCCTTGGAAGAAAAGCCGTTGCCACTGACCTCCAGGATACTCCCCACGGCTCCGGTGACCAGATTTAGGGTGATCTGTGGTATCACTTCGAACTTGAGTTTGTCGGAATCGCCTTTGGCATTCTCAACCATAATGACATGCGTTCCGGCGGTGCTGGCCGGGATATTAAAGCTGTAACTGAATTCCCCCGTGGATGACGCCGTCAACGTGCCCAGTATTTTGGTGTCATAACGTACCGTCACCACTTTATCGGCATTGAAGCCTTCGCCTTCCACTACCAGCTTGCTGCCTACCGGGCCCGACTTCCTGCTGAGGTCGATTCCAGGCTCCAGAACGGTAAACGTGTTTTCCGCCACTGTTGAGAACCTTGAACCAATCCTGTTTTTCACCTTGATGGTATAGTCTCCGGGCTCTGTATCTTCCGGTATATTGAGAGTAAACTCAAAACCGCCTGTTTCCGAGACCTCTATCGGGCTGGCGTCTATTTCCTCATTATCAAAATAGATGTAAAGCTCATCTCCCTTATAGGATTCAAAGTTCTCTCCGGTAACGGTAACCGCAGTCCCCACGGCACCATCCTCAGATGATAGATTAAGCTGTGGCGCTGCCATAACCGGGGTGACTGATATAGTCATCAGCCACGCTGAAAGGAGAACAACCACCGCCACGATGCGAAAGACTTTACCGTACTTCATCGGCCAACCAAGCCTCTTTACCTTCAGAATGTCCTCTCAGTTCTCCTTTAGCCTATCAGCCTTTTCTTGGCACCGCGTCTGGGAACATAGGTGCCGGCAAAATTGTCCAGAATATCCCCGCTTATCAGCCACGTATTGTGAATCTTGACCGCTGGTATATCCCCCTGACGGCACAGCCGTTTAACCGTCTCCGGATGAATCTTGAGACGCCGGCTGGCCTCTATTACATTATAGTAATTATCAAAAGGTGCCATAATATTAACTATTACTTTGTCAAAACAATTATAATAGGAAAGAAAATTTTTGTCAACCCCTAGGCTCTTTTCTCATCGAGATATTCCTGCAATATGAGGGCGGCGGCCACGGCATCATCCCTGACCTTGCGACCTTTCCCGGTCATTTTCATCAGCCTCTGCGCCGATACGGTGGTAAGGCGTTCATCCCGGTACTCGATGGGTATCTTCGTATGCTCGCTTAATCTCCGGACAAAATCCCGCACTTTCTCCGCCTGTGGACCGATACCGCCTTTCAAGGAAAGCGGCAGGCCAACCACGACCACTCCCACCTGGTTCTGGTCAATGATGTTGAGAATAGAGTTGATGTCTGACGGCTCGCCGGTGCGGTCGATAATGGTGAGCGGGCTGGCCAGTATGCCCTGAGGGTCGCTCATGGCCACCCCTATCCACCGGTCACCGATATCCAAACCCAAGCTGCGCGTCTTTGCCACCCCCGTAGCAACGAACTGTATTAAATCAGGCTTTTGGCCAGACGCAGGGCTTCGTCCAGCTTCTCCTTGTGCTTGCCGCCCGCCTGGGCCAGATTCGGCTTGCCGCCACCACCACCGCCGGCCACCTTGGCCACCTCTCTCACGATTTTGCCCGCGTCATAACCCCGTGAAACCAAGTCTTGAGTTACAGCGGCCAGAAATACGGGCCTTCCCTCGGATATAGTGCCCAGCACCAGGATGACGCTCTTCAGCTTATCACGGACGAAGTCGGCCATCTCCCGCAGTATCTCTATCCGCGATGAGGGTACTCTGGCAATGAGAACGTTTACGTCGTTTATCTTCTCAACCTGGCCGAGCAGTGACTCCACCCTCATTCTGGCCAGCTCTCTCTCCAGAGCCAGAACTTTTTTGCGTTCTTTGTCTCGTTCACTAATCAAGATATATGCTTTATCCATAACATTGTCTATTTCAGCGTCCAAATGTTCAGCAGTAGCCTGCAAATTTGCCAGACGTTTAGCAATATATGCCTCCGCCCCCCTCCCCGTCACCGCCTCAATGCGTCTCAGCCCGGCACCGATACTGCTCTCGGCGATAATCTGGAAGAACCCTATCTCCCCGGTTGAGCTGACGTGCGTGCCGCCGCACAGCTCCGAACTTATCGGCGGGTCGCCAACGCGCAGCACCCGGACTATATCACCGTATTTCTCATCAAACAGGGCGATGACGCCTTCTGATATCGCCTGCTTGTAGGGCACTTCCTCATCATAGACCGGCAGGTTCCGGCGGATTTGCTCGTTGACCAGATGCTGCACCGAATCTATCTCCTCCCTCAGCATGGCGTTCAGGTGGGAGAAATCAAAGCGGAAGGAATCCGGTGCCACCAGCGAGCCTCTCTGCTGCACATGCTCGCCGAGGACGCTCCGCAGTGCATTTTGCAGCAGGTGGGTGGCGGTATGGTTGCGGGCGATATCCAGACGCCTGGCTTCGTCAACCTCAGCCTCAACCTCATCGCCCACTGCCAGGCTGCCATCGCTGACTTTTCCCTGATGGACGATGATATCCGGTGGAATCCTGATGGTACCGGTTACGATAAACCGCCCGGACAGGCTGTGAATCTGGCCGGCATCGCCCACCTGACCACCCATCTCCCCGTAGAATGGCGTTGTTTCCAGAACAAGATTTGCGCTCCGGCCCTTGGCCACGGTGTCCACGGTACCGCCGCCAACCAGCAAATCTATAATCACCGAACGGTGTTTTAAATCGTGGTAGCCGACAAAGGGCGTTGTTTCGTAAGAACGTGAGAGCGAAGCCAGCTCCGATGCCGCCTTCTTACCAGAGGCAAAAAGCTCCGCCTTCCGTGCCCTTTCTCTCTGCCTCTCCATCTCTTTTTCAAAACCGGCTTCATCCACGGCGACGCCACGCTCGCGGGCAATCTCCCGGATAATCTCCAGGGGAAGACCGTGGGTATCATAGAACTTGAAAGCATCAGCCCCAGAAATGGTCTTTCCCACTTGCGTTGCTGCAGCTGGCGTTATGGTGGTCTTCGCCACTTGAGTCGCTCCAGCCGGAGTGTAACTCTCAAAAAGCTCTAAGCCAGTGCTGAGGGTCTCTTCGAACCTAGCCTCCTCAACCTCAATGAGCTTGAGGATAAAGCCCTGCCTTTCCTTTATCTCTGGATAGACATGTCCCATATGCGCGATGGTGATTCTGGCTATCTCAGTCAGGAACGGTTTGTCCAGCCCCAATCTCCGCCCGAAGAGGGCCGCCCGGCGCAGCAGACGGCGCAGCACGTATCCCCGACCCTCGTTGCTGGGGATGACGCCATCGGCAATGAGGAAGGTGATGCCGCGTCCGTGCTCGGCGACCACCCGCATGGCAATATCAGTCTCTTTGTCAACCCCGTACCTCTTCCCACACAACGCTGATACACATTCCAGCAGCGGGGCAAACAGCTCGGTCTGATAGACCGATGTCTTGCCGGTGACCGCCGCCACCGTTCTCTCCAGCCCCATGCCGGTGTCAATATTGGGCTTGGGCAGCGGCGTCCGGCTCCCGTCTTCATCCTGATTGTACTGCGTGAAGACCAAGTTCCATATTTCGGAAAATCGACCGCACTCGCAGTTCGGTTTGCAGTCAGGTTTACCGCAGCCGGCCTCCTCACCGAAGTCGTAGTGCAGTTCGCTGCACGGACCGCATGGCCCCGTGTTGCCCGCCGGACCCCAGAAGTTGTCCTTCTCACCGAATCTCAGGATTTTATCTTCGGGCACACCGACATCCTTCCAGTACTGGAAAGACTCGTCATCATCGAGATATATCGTGGCCCAGAGCCGTTCCGGGGGCAGTTTCAGCCATTCGGTGACGAATTCCCAGGCCCAGGCAATGGCCTCTTTCTTGAAGTAGTCGCCGATGCTGAAGTTGCCCAGCATCTCAAAAAAGGTGAGGTGGCTGGCATCGCCGACCGACTCGATGTCGGTCATGCGGAAGCACTTCTGGCACGAGGCAAGGCGGGGATTGGGCGGAACGGCCCTGCCCAGATAGTAGTCCTTGAACTGCACCATACCGGCACTGGTGAAGAGAAGGGTGGGGTCGCCGTGCGGGATGAGAGAGGAACTGGGGATGATATCATGCCCTTTCCCGGCAAAGAAATTCAAATAAGCGTCTCTTAATTCATCGCTGGTCATTGGTAACCCCGACGTAAGAACCGAACGAACGGTCGATTACTTGATTTTAGGTGTAAGGCATTGCCGCTGTCAAACGGCGGCTACTTTACACGAACCGTTGCCCCCTGGCACAGCTCGGCGATTAAAATATTGAGGGCAAGCTCGGCGTCGTACTTTCCCGTCTTTATGGCCAGGTCAGTCTCCAGAAGCCGATGGTATACCTCCTTCAGCCGCGCCGCTGTATAGCGGCTGGCCTGTTCCAGGGTACGACGCAGGATAAATGGGGAGGTCATTTCCAGCCGGCCCATGATTTCAGACTCGGACCGGCGCTGATTTTTCAGTTCTTTGGCCCGGACAATAAGCCGCGCCTGCCTGGTCAGCATGACCAGAATATAGGCCGGCGATGCCCCTTTCTGCATTAGCTGTTCCGCCAGCTTTTCGGCCACACCTCCCCGGAACTCGAGGATGGCATCCGCCAGCTCAAAGACGCTGGCCTCCTGAACGTAGCTCACCACCCGCCGGACATCATCGGCTTCAATCTGCCTGCCTCCGGTAAATAGAATCAGTTTGTCAATCTCACTGGCCATGACCCACAGGTTGCTGCCGATATATCTCTCCAGAAGCTGTGCCGCCTGAGCTGATATGCTGCCGCCTCGGCTGGTAACTCGTTTCTCCATCCATTGCATTAATTGCTCTTTTCCCAGCAACGGGAAGCTCTTCACCTTCGCCTTTCCCGAAAGCGAATTTAACAACGGGTTTTTGCCGCTTATCTTCCCGTCCACCAGCACCAGCACGGTGCTATCCGGCACCGCGACCAGATAGTCGGCCAGGGGCTGGTACTCATTGTGCCGACCGGACACACCGGCGTTCTTTCTTCGCCGCCCCGACCTGGCTCTGGGGTCAAAGCGCTCCAGCAGACCCTGAATGATAACCAGGCGTTTCTCGGCGAGAAAGGGCATGGCCTCGGCCACGGTCCGGAGCTGGTCAATGGTCACCTGCGGCGCGTCCAGCACGGTGGTATTGGTGGCCAGAGCGGTCTCATCACCGATGGTGCTCTTTATCTCATTAAGCACCTGGCTCAATGAAAAATTATCTTCTCCATAAAGGACGTAGAGCAAACGCCCATCCCTCCGATACTTTTGGCCCCTCCATTCTACCATAACCGAAACTCCGGATGTTTATCACGAAGAATTGTAAAAATCCTATTGAGAAATTGCCCCGCAAAGAGTAGACTTTATATCAGTTAAACGATATCCGGTCGATATTGCTTAAACTAAGAGGTGCACCAATGTCAGAGAAACCTGATGAACTGAAGAAACTGGCCGAAATCGCTGCCGATATGAAATTACCGGCCGACCTGAGGATAAAAGCCATCCAACAGCTTGGAGTTATTTCCACCCATGATGCCTTGCTGGCCCTGCTGGACCTTGCCGCCAATGAGAACCTGGTGACCAAAGAACGAGACCTCGCCCTGAAGCAGGCCAGAGAAGTGATTAAAAAGACGAGCCCGCAGTAATCACCCTGTATCCGCTGATGTGCGGTTGGACGGATGAGTATTAACGTTGGCATCATCGGGCCGGGCAGAAGCGGCAAAACCACCATCTTCAATGCCCTGACCGGCGGTAAGGCTGAGGCCGGAAGCTTTGCCGGCGATGGCCTCGCCGCACATATCGGCGTGGCCAAGGTCCCCGAGCCACGCCTGAAAACGCTGGCTGACATGCTGCAGCCCAAACGCGTGGTTCCCGCCGAGGTGCATTATATTGACGTCGGTGCCTCCGTGAAGAGCCTGGTCGACGGCAAGGGTATTGGCGGCGAACTGCTCAATCACCTCAGCAATGCCGATGCGCTGATAAACGTGGTGCGGGCCTTCACCGATGAAAGCGTACCGCATCCAGAGGGCAGCCTTGAAGTCGAGCGCGACATCGCCACCATGAACCTGGAGCTCGTCTTTTCCGACATGGCCATCATCGAACGGAGGCTGGAGAGAATCGAGGTTTCTCTGAAAGGGGCCAAGCCGCCGGAGCGCCAGACCGCCCTCCACGAGCAGGAGACGTTAATAAAGTTGAAGGCGGAACTGGAAAAAGATACGCCCATACGGGCGTTATCGCTGGCGGCGGGCGATGCCCGGCTGCTCGCCGGCTATCAGTTCCTCACCGCCAAACCATTGCTCGTTGTGGTCAACATCGGAGAGGAGCAGCTGCCGGAAGCGGCAAACCTTGAGGCCGAATTAAACTCCCGCCATGCCCGAAACAGTTCCCGTATCATCGCCCTCTGCGGCAAACTGGAAATGGAGCTCGGCCAGCTTGATGAGCCGGAGGCCGCAGAGTTCCGCGCCGATTTCGGTCTGACTGAAGCAGGGCTCAACCGCGTAATCCAGCAGTCCTACGAATTGCTGGGGCTTATCTCCTTTTTCTCCACCGCCTCCGGTGAGGTGAAGGCCTGGTCCGTACCGCACGGCACCAGCGCGGCGAAAGCCGCCGGTAAAATCCACTCGGACATGGAACGGGGGTTCATCCGGGCCGAGGTCATCAGCTTCGATGACCTGGTCAGGTGCGGAGGTATATCGGAAGCGCGCAAACAGGGACTGCTCAGGCTGGAAGGAAAAGAGTACGCCGTCCAGGACGGCGATGTCATCACCTTCCTGTTTAACGTGTAGCACCGCTGCGGGGCGCTCTCAAATTGCCGGCGCCAGCCCGGCGCACAATCAGCTGCAGACTGTCCTGCCCCACCACCATCACCAGCTCCCCGGTATCAATATCCCCGTCAATTGACTTTGCCCCCCAGAGCTCGCCCTTTATCATGACATGACCTTCCGGGTTCAAAGTGCTTTTCGCCCTGCCTTTGCTGCCCACCATATTCGGCAGGCCGACCAGCGCCTGACGCCTCAGGATGCGGGTGACGAATAGGAAGTTGGCCATGGCAAAGACCGCCCAGAAGGCCATCACCGCCACCAGCGCCCAGACTGGCACCTTGATATCAAACTCCGGCAGCACCCAGCGCCATACGGCGTAGAGGGCAAACTCCTCCGCCAGTGTGCTGACAACCGCTATTATCAACCTTGCCGTGGTCATTTTCTTGTCCTGATTAATTATAGCAGGAGGGGGAGAGAGAAGGTAAATATTTTACCAACCACCACTGGGTAGAACCCGAGACATTATTGTCTTGACAAAAATGCATGAACTAGGTATAATATGTAAAATCCAACTGGGACGAGTAGTCTCGGACGGAAGATGAATTTAGAAAAGAGAGTTAAGAATTAGGCATAGTCTTGTGAAGGACTATGCCTTTGTATTTACAAAACGGATTAACAGTAGGCGGAGGGGAAGTCATTATGCAAAGAATACATTTCAACTTTGATTATAAGAAGGCTACTCAAGGGCTTAATCATTTTGCTTTGAAAGAAGGCGGGCAAATCAATAAGATGAAAGCCCTAAAATTGATTTATTTAGCAGACAGATATCATTTGAGGAAATATGGCCGACTTATAACAAACGATAGTTATTTTGCAATGAGCTATGGACCTGTTCCTTCGGGTGTAAAAGATATTGCGGAAGCAAGTGACTTCCTTGGCGAGAGTGAAAATAAATATTCTTCCCGCTTTGTCGAATCAATTGAAAACCTTACATTGAAATCTATAAACCCTGTTGATGACAGTGTGTTTTCCGAATCCGATATTGAGGCATTGACCTTTGCTTGGGAGAAGTTTGGACGTCTTGACCAGTTTAAACTAGCAGAGCTTACTCATTACTACCCTGAATGGGAGAAACATAAAAAGGCATTGGAATTAGATTCAAGAATCCAAATGAACCTAGAAGATTTCCTGAATGACTCTACAAGCAATATCGAAAAGTGTTACGAATTAACTGAACAAGATAGGAGTATACGTCGCGAGCAACTTGAAGAGCTGTTCCACATTGAATCCCTGTGGAGCTAGCATTGATTGAAATCCCACCCGAAATACGCATTAAAGCGACCATACGACTGGGTTCCGTTTATTACTTTCCAGAAGAAAGTTTTAAATCTTCAGAACCACACTATTTTATAGCTATCAACACAGATCCACATAGGGACACGGTTATCTTGCTTGTCTGTGCCTCATCTCAAATTGACAACGTCCGTAGGTATCGAAATACATGCCCAAGTGAAACAATAGTTGAAATAACACCTGCTCAATACGCCGGTTTTAAAGTAAATTCAATAATAGACTGCAATAATGTAATTGAAAAGAGTATAGACCAATTAATAGAAAAATTGGAACAAAATAAGCTTAAAATCAAAGAGGAAATGGATGCTTCTTTAGTACAAAAATTAAGAGAGGGAGCTATAAGAAGCCCCTTGATAGAACGCCGTATCAAGGAGCTACTGAAAGATTAGTTTCGCAAATCCCTACCAGGTCTGCACGGGTATTGACAAAATTTTAATTTAGTGGTATCATTAATCTTTGACTATGACCTCAGAGGGTTTATCCCCATTATATGTTTCCTTTCATTATAGGCATTAGTGCCACATGCCTCATTTGTTGAAGCAATAGATCAGGGATTTTGCGTCTTTTTTAAGGAGCAGGTACAGGTATGGTTTCTATTTTACCAGCGAGTGAGCCGACTATTCACCCCGTCCCCCGAAAATCTTACGCCACATTACCCCAGATCCTGGATGTCCCCAACCTGATTAAAGTCCAGCTAGACTCCTTCCAGCGCTTTCAGGAAGAGGGCCTCAAACATCTACTGCACGAAATATCGCCGATTAAAACGCTGACCAGCAACAAGCTGGAACTCAGCTTCATCGGCTACGAGTTCCGCGAGCCACGTAACGGCCATTCCGAAGCGGAGTGCCGCGACCGCAATCTAACGTACTCAGCGCCCCTTTATGCCAGAGTACAACTGCTGATAAAGGAAACCGGTGAAATCAAAGAGCAGGACCTTTTCCTGGGCGACATACCGCTGATGACGGCCAAAGGCACCTTTATCACCAGCGGCGCCGAAAGAGTGGTGGTGAGCCAGCTCCTGCGCTCCCCGGGCGTTTATTTCACTGTCGGGGAAGATGTTTCTTCCGGCCGAGAGCTCTGCTTTGCCAAACTGATACCCACCCGCGGCGCCTGGCTGGAATTCGAGACCAGCAACCGCGACATTCTATCCGCCAAGATAGACGGCAAGCGGAAAATCCCCGTCACCACACTGCTCCGTGCCATCGGACAAGGCAGCGATGAACAGCTGCTTAATCTTTTCTCAAGCGATGATAACAGCCCCGAACATCAGTACATGGCCACCACCATTGAACGCGACCCGCTCATCAAAAATGAGGCTGAAGCCCTGCTCGATATCTACCGCAAGGTCAGGCCGGGAGAGCTGCCGAACCTGGACAACGCCCGAAAGCTGCTCCAGAACCTGTTCTTCGATTCACTGCGCTACGACCTGGGTGCGGTTGGGCGCTATAAGCTAAACAAGCGACTTGGACTATTCCGCCTTACCGCGGAGAAGATACTAAATCGTCTGGAGGCAGTTGAGTTACCCATCGAAACAGCGGAAATTGTTGCCCGGCTACGCCAGGCTGGAGAACGGAACGACCGTGAGGTTATCAGGATATTCCGCGACCTCAAATCAGCACTGTCCAGCAAGCTTGACCACCAGGAAGAACTGGCCCAGTTTTACACCATGCTTGAGGAGACGCTCAGACAGCTGGAAGAACGTGCCCTGACCAGAGATGACATGGTTGAAATTATACGGCACATCATAATGATCAATAACGGCATGGACTATGGCGATGATATCGACCACCTCGGCAACCGGCGCGTACGCACCGTCGGCGAGCTAATACAGACCCAGTTTCACGTCGGCCTGCTGCGACTTTCCCAGGCGGTCCGGGAGCGCATGAGCATCATCAGCACTGAGGCCATTACCCCCAGCGCCCTGGTCAATATACGCCCTGTGGTAGCCGCCGTCAGGGAGTTCTTCAGCAGTTCGCAGCTTTCACAATTTATGGACCAGACCAACCCGCTGGCCGAGATCACACACAAACGCCGCCTTTCCGCAATGGGACCCGGCGGCCTCTCACGAGAGCGCGCCGGCTTTGACGTCCGCGACGTTCACTACTCTCACTACGGCCGCATCTGCCCCATTGAAACGCCAGAAGGCCCGAATATCGGCCTTATTGGCTCGCTGGCTACCTACAGCCGCATCAACGAGTACGGCTTCATTGAGACGCCCTATCGGAAAGTTGTGAGAGAGATGAGCAGCACCGATGAGCAACTGGTCGGCAAGAAGGTCAGAGAAGCCGTAGCCGATAGCAAGGGAAACACGATAGTCAAGGCAGGCACGATAATAACCCCCGAGGTGGCGAAGACACTGTCCAAACACAAAAATGTCAGTGTAAAGGTGGTGCCTTTTGTCTCCGATGAGGTTGTTTACTTAACGGCAGATGAAGAAGATATATATTTCATTGCTCAGGTCAATGCCAAACTTGACGAAAAGGGTCAATTTGTTGATGAACAGGTTGAAGGAAGGCTGGCCGAGCGGTACCTCCTGGAAACTCCGGATAAAGTCCAGCTCATGGATGTTTCACCCAAGCAGATAGTCAGCGTGGCCACAGCACTGATTCCCTTCCTCGAACATAATGACGCCAACCGGGCTTTGATGGGTGCCAATATGCAGCGTCAGGCAGTACCCCTGCTCTCTCCAGAGTCGCCTGTCGTGGCCACGGGCATGGAGACAGAGGCTGCCCGGCACAGCGGACAGGTCATCTTCGCCAGAAATGCCGGCGTGGTTACTGAAATCGGCACCTCTAACGGTGCCGAGGCCAAGTATCGCATTGTCATCACCACAGATAATGGCCGTAAAGACGAATATGAACTGATGAAATTCGTCCGCACCAATCAGGGAACCTGCATCAACCAGCGCACCCTGGTAAACAAAGGGGACCGCGTTGAAGCTGACCAGGTTATTGCTGATAGCTCGGCTACGGAAAATGGCGAACTGGCTCTGGGCCAGAATGTGCTCTGCGCCTTCATGAGCTGGGAAGGCTATAATTTTGAGGACGCCATCATCATCAGCCGCCGCCTGATAGAAGATGACAAGTTCACCTCAATACACATTGCCAAGCACGAGGTGGAAGCCCGTGATACCAAACTGGGGCCGGAAGAAATTACCCGGGACATTCCCAACGTTGGTGAGGAGAGCCTTCGCGAGCTCGATGAGAGCGGCATCATCCGCATCGGTGCCGAAGTAGGTCCCGATGATACGCTGGTCGGCAAGATAACTCCTCGCGGTGAGACGGAGCTTTCCGCCGAGGAAAAACTGCTGCGGGCAATCTTCGGAGAAAAGGCCCGCGATGTGAAAGATACCTCGCTTCGCGTTCCGCACGGCGAGTGGGGCAAAGTTATCAATGTGAAAATATACTCCCGCAAGGATAGTGGTGACGACCTGCCGGCCGGAGTAAATGAATGGGTGCAGGTCTGGATCGCCCAAAAACGAAAGATTTCTGTGGGTGATAAGCTGGCCGGACGTCACGGCAACAAGGGTGTCATCGCCCTCATCGCCCCCAAGGAAGATATGCCCTTCCTGCCCGATGGCACCCCGGTTGACATCATCCTCGACCCGATTGGTGTGCCATCCCGGATGAACATCGGCCAGGTTCTGGAAACCCATCTCGGATGGGCGGCCCAGACACTTGGCTTCAGGGTACTCACACCGGTCTTTGATGGTGCCAATGATGTGGCCATTGAGGACGCCCTGGCGAGAGCCTGGATAGCCAATAAAGCAGCCGCGGTCGATTACACGCCAGAAAGAAAGCAGACATCAATTCATCTGGAGATAGCCAAGGCATGGGTTGACAGTCGCGGCTATGACGGCGACCGGGTCTTCAACGAGAACTATCCCGGAGAAGCCAAAGAGGTCTGCCTGCGCCTCTGGCTGGAAGACCTGGGCATACCGAGCCGTGAATTGAGTCAGCATGAGCTAATGCAGGCTGTGGAGAAGGTGAATCTGGAAGGGAAGTCTGCCCCACCTACATTCGGCAAGGTGGCATTACGGGATGGGCGAACCGGTGAGCCGTTTGACCAGCCGGTAACGGTGGGCAATATCTACATGATGAAGCTCATCCACCTGGTTGAGGACAAGGTTCACGCTCGCTCCACCGGTCCATACTCATTGATCACGCAGCAGCCTCTGGGTGGCAAGGCCCAGTTCGGTGGCCAGCGCTTTGGTGAAATGGAGGTATGGGCGCTGGAGGCCTATGGTGCTGCCCATAACCTTCAGGAAATGCTCACCATAAAGTCGGACGACGTCACCGGGCGAGCTAAAGGCTATGAAGCGATCATCAAAGGAGATGATATCCTCCAGCCTGGGGTACCGGAGTCATTCAAGGTTCTGGTCAAAGAACTGCAGAGCCTTGGCCTCGCCCTCGAGGTGATCAACGAGAGAGAGGCAGGCGTGACCGCAGGTGAAGAGGCGATTGAAGAAGCCCCCAAGCTGGAGACCGAGTCCGCTGTGAACGAAGAGTCTCCAGAACTGGAAACCGAGTCCGCTGTGAGCGAAGAGTCTCCAGAACCAGAAACCGAGTCCGCTGTGAGTGAAGATACGTCTTTGAGTGAGGTAACGGAAGAAGATGCTGGAAGTTAATGATTTTGATGCGGTACGAATTTCTCTGGCCTCACCGGAGCAGATACGGAGCTGGTCATACGGTGAAGTAACCAAGCCGGAGACCATCAACTACCGCACGCTGAAGCCAGAACGAGATGGTCTGTTCTGCGAGAGAATCTTTGGCCCGACCAAGGACTTTGAATGCTACTGCGGAAAGTACAAGAAGATCCGCTACAAGGGTGTCATCTGCGATAAGTGCGGCGTTGAGGTCGCCCGGGCCAAGGTCCGCCGTGAGCGCATGGGCCATATCGAGCTGGCGTGTCCGGTGAGCCATATCTGGTTCGCCAAAGGAACACCCAGCCGCCTGGGACTTCTGCTTGACCTCTCACCGCGCAGCCTGGAACACGTACTCTACTTCTCCAATTACATCGTCACCTCGGTCAATGAAGAGGCACGCCAGGAAGCGATAAGACAATCACAGGAAAGCACATCCGGGGAGATAGCCGAACGCCAGAAAGCCGTTGACGAGAGAATATCCCAGATGGAGCAGGAAGGGGCCAGCGTTGAGGAGGTCAACGAGCTTCGGCGCCACTTCAACGAGGAAAAGATACAGCTGGAAGAAAAACAAACCGGCGACATGGAACGGCTCAAGAGCCTCCACGTAAAAGAGTTGCTCAATGAGACCCAGTACCATGAACTGAAGCAGAGATATGGCGAGGTCTTTGAAGCCTGTATGGGTGCTGAAGCCATCCTGCAGATCATAAAGGACATCGACCTGGACAAGCTGCGCAATAACCTGATTCTGGAAACCCAGTCCTCTTCCGGCCAGAGACGTAAGAAGGCGAGCAAACAGCTGCGGGTGGTCGAAGCATTTCGCAACAGCGGCAATAAACCGGAGTGGATGATATTAACGGTTCTGCCGGTACTGCCTCCCGACCTGCGGCCCATGGTACAGCTGGACGGCGGCAGGTTCGCCACCAGCGACCTTAACGATCTGTACCGGCGCGTTATTAACCGCAACAACCGCCTGCGCCATCTGATTGAGATCGGGGCGCCGGAGATCATCATCCGCAATGAGAAGCGGATGCTGCAGGAAGCCGTTGACTCCCTCATCGACAACGGCCGCCGCGGGCGGGCGATTTCGGTGAGCGGGAACCACAAACTGAAATCGCTTTCCGACATGCTCCGTGGCAAACAGGGCCGCTTCCGCCAGAACCTGCTGGGAAAGAGAGTCGATTACAGCGGCCGCTCCGTCATCGTGGTTGGCCCGGAACTGAGATTGAACCAGTGCGGCCTGCCCAGACGAATGGCCCTGGAACTCTTTAAACCCTTTGTCATGCACCGCCTGGTGGTACAGGGGCTCGCCCCGAACATCAAGAGCGCCCGACGCCTCGTGGAAAGAGCCAAGCCGGAAGTCTACGATATACTCGAGGAAGTGGTGAAGGAGCGCCCAGTCTGGCTGAACCGGGCCCCTACCCTGCATCGCCTCAGCATCCAAGCATTCGAGCCAGTGCTTATTAATGGCAGCGCCATTCAGATCCACCCGCTGGTCTGCTCGGCGTTTAACGCCGATTTTGATGGCGACCAGATGGCCTGCCATATCCCGTTGTCCAAATCAGCGGTACGTGAGGCAAGAGAACTGGCACTCAGCCAGCACAATATGCTGCTGCCCAGCAGCGGTGAGCCAACGGTTACCCCCACCCTTGACATTGTGTTTGGCTGTTACTACCTGACAACGGAAAGACCCGGGGCCAGAGGAGAGGGCAGGCACTTTGGCAGCTTTGATGAAGCCAAGCTTGCCTATGAGCTGGGCAATGTCGACCTCCGAGCTAAAATCACCGTCAGAGACCAGAGCAAAGATGGCCAGCAAATTGAGACCACAGTTGGCCGCATTATATTCAACGAAGTCCTTCCCCCCGAGCTTGGCTTCCAGAACAGGTTAATTGACAAGTCCGGACTCAAGCAGATTGTCTCGGAGTGCTGTCGGATACTCAGTGATGAAGAAACCGCCAGGGTCCTTGACAGCATCAAGGGGCTGGGCTTCCATTACGCCACCAAATCCGGCATCACCATTGCCATGAACGATATTGAAGTGCCGGAAAGCAAACCCAAACTGCTCGCGGAGGCGGAAGAAAGGGTAGCCATTATTGAGAACCAGTATAACCGCGGTCTAATAACCGAGGACGAACGGTATAACAGCACCGTCAGTGCCTGGATGGAAACTACAGACCGTATCACCAATACCATCTCGGATACTCTTAACCGTTACGGTGGCATTTACATGATGGCCACTTCCGGAGCCAAAGGTAATATCTCCCAGATAACTCAGATGGCCGGTATGCGCGGTCTGATGACCGACCCTTCCGGCAAAATCATCGACTTCCCCATTAAATCCAGTCTGCGTGAAGGACACTCTGTTCTGGAGTACTTCATCTCCACGCACGGTGCGCGCAAGGGTCTGGCCGATACGGCATTGAGGACTTCGGATAGCGGCTACCTTACCAGGCGGCTCGTCGATGTGGCCCAGGACGTCATCATATTTGAAGAGGACTGCGGCACCATGGACGGCATCTGGAGGATTCTGGAACCGAAAGAAACAGCACTGCTTCCCTCGTTTGCCGAGCGCATCACGGGCCGGCTGGCGGCAAGCCAGGTAACTCACCCGGAAACGGGAGAGGTTATCGTTGACCGCAATGAAGAGATAGACCAGTGGAAGGCAGCGGAAATCATTGATGCCGGAATCGACCGGGTGCACATCAGGTCGCCCCTGTCCTGCCTTTCCAAACGTGGTACCTGCCAGATGTGCTACGGGCGTGACCTGACCCGCGGCCGGTCGGTTAAGCTAAATACCGCGGTGGGAATCATAGCCGCCCAGAGCATTGGCGAGCCGGGCACCCAGCTGACGCTGCGCACCTTCCACACCGGTGGCGTGGTCGGCCTCGATATCACCAGCGGTCTGCCCAGGGTGGAGGAACTCTTTGAAGCCAGAACCCCCAAAGGCCAGGCCATTATATCTGAAATAGATGGCACCGTCGATGTTATTCAGGATGAAGCAGGCAGGAGAGTCAAGATTATGAGCTCCGAGACCTACCGTGATGAGTATGCCCTGCCCGCCGGATGGGAGGTAAGGGTGAAAAATGGACAGTGGGTGGATATCGGTACGGTACTCGCGGCTCAAGTCCCGACAGGAAAAGAAAAGGCAAAAGGCAAAGACAAGGCGCTCGCCAAGGAGGCACAGACCATTGTGGCACACATCGCCGGTGAGGTCAGCGTCAAAGATGACCAGCTGTTCATCAGCTACGAAGAGCGGGATGAACGGGAGTATACTGTCCCCACCACCGCCGGCATCAGAGTCCAGACCGGAGAACCGGTGCACGCAGGCCAGCAACTCACCGATGGCTCGGTGAATCCACAGGATATCCTGCGCATTCTCGGCCGTGAGGCCGTGCAGCAATACCTGGTTGATGAAGTACAGAAAGTGTACCGCTCACAGGGCGTAAATATCAACGATAAGCACATCGAAATCATCGTCCACCAGATGCTGACCAAAGTGCGCATCGATTCTGCCGGCGACACCGACCTGGTGCCGGATGAGCTGGTCGACAGGTTTGTATATGCGGACATCAATGCCAAAGTGCTGGCCGAAGGTGGTGAACCGGCCACAGCGCACACGGTACTGCTGGGCATAACGAGAGCATCGCTGAACACGGCCAGCTGGCTGGCGGCCGCTTCCTTCCAGGAGACAACCAGGGTGCTCACCGAAGCAGCGGTTTACGGTAAAATAGACAGACTGATCGGTCTCAAGGAAAACGTCATCATCGGGAAACTGATACCAGCTCACTACCTGCCTCTGGAGGAGGCGCCAGCCACACTCCAAGAAGAACTGGAGGCATTAGCGGACCTGTCACTTGGTGAGACGACTGAAGAAGCGCCGGAGCCGATGGTCACCGAAGCGCTGGAGGAGCCCCCAGGCCAGCTACCCGATGAAGAGAACCAGGAAGTTTCCAGCCTGACAGCGCCGGAAGAGGAAACCGGCCCACCGGTCAGCGAAGATGATGAACCGAAATCAGAAGATTAACGGGGGGTGAGACTTAAATAGCTCGCATTATATCAGGTAAACCCAGCGCTGAAGATGCTCCTCTTGACACCAGCCTCCGGCCGCGCCGTCTCGATGAGTTCGTCGGGCAGGAAAAGATCAAGGAGAACATGAGCATTGCCATAAAGGCGGCGAAAGGCAGAGGTGAAGCGCTCGATCATGTACTGCTCTATGGGCCGCCCGGACTGGGAAAGACCACCCTCGCCCACATTATCTCCGCTGAAATGGGAGTGAGCATCAGGGTTACTTCCGGGCCCGCCATTGAACGCACCGGCGACCTGGCGGCCATACTGACCAACCTGCATGAACATAATACCCTCTTCATCGATGAGATCCACCGCCTCAGCCGCGCCGTCGAGGAAATCCTTTACCCGGCGATGGAAGAATATGCCCTCGATATCATCATTGGCAAGGGCCCCGGCGCCAGGAGCTTGCGGCTCAACCTGCCCGATTTCACCCTTATCGGCGCCACCACCCGTTATGCCCTGCTCAGCCCACCCCTCCGCGACCGTTTCGGCGCGGTCTACCGCCTTGATTTTTATGACCAGAAATCAATAGAGACTATTCTGCACCGCTCCGCCCGCATCCTGCAGATTGAGGCGGAAGGAGAAGGGCTGAAGGAAATCGCCCGCCGCGCCAGAGGGACGCCGCGCGTGGCCAACCGTTTGCTCAAGCGGGTACGGGACTACGCTCAGGTGGTAGGCGATGGCGTGGCCACCCACGCAGTGGCCGTCGAAGCGCTGGCCAAGCTTGAAATCGACTCCATCGGCCTAGATGAAGTCGACCACAAGCTGCTGCGAACGATTGTGGAAAAATTCAACGGCGGCCCGGTCGGTCTTGAGACCCTGGCCGCCGCCATCAGCGAGGAATCAGACACCATTATGGACGTCTACGAGCCTTACCTGCTGCAGCTGGGCTTTCTGGAGCGCACACCCCGCGGCCGCACCGCCACCCAGCACGCTTACCAGCACCTGGGGCTGCCCTACAACAAGGAGAAACCTCCCCAGTCAACCCTCTGGTGATTCTTAAATGCCTCCCAGCGTGGCGAGCTGCGCAAGGGCATCATAGTTGTAATCTTGGGCAGAGCTGACCCGCCGTTCATCCGGTCCGCTAACCGCTGGCTCTCCTTTAATCGATTTCACCAGCTCGAAAGCTTTCTCCACCAGTTTCTCGTCGCCTTCCAGCGCCAGCACCACCGCCCCTTCAGACCCGCCGACACCACCGGAACCGATATGGTACGCTCTGACTCCGGTCATTACTCCAATTGCCTGAATCTCGGTAAGAACCTTGCCCATAACCACCGGGGTTATCTTGCCCGGCAGCCCCGTGCTGTATTTAAAATAGTAGATTCCGGAGTGCCTGGCCGCTTCAATGACCGATGGCACCAGCTTCTCCAGACCCGCCGGAATGATGAGATGAGCACCTCGCGGCGTTACGATTGGCCAATATCTGCCGATGGTGCCGCCTTTCCGGCTAGCGGTGTAAACACCGGCGTTACCTTCCATATCTATGGCATTGGCGCCCTTGATAAAGACGTCGTCCGGGCCAAAATCGTCCAGATTGGGCTCGGCACTCTCCATCACTTTTCCCTCGCGGACAACGTGCCAGTTACAGGGCGCTGCTCCGGGGTTGGCATTGGCCATGCCGTTGCATATAATTCCCACCGTTTGATTGCCTTTGTTCTCTATCTTGATGCCGAAGAGCTCTTCGCTGATGAAGCCATTGGTAATGCCGCGGGAGATGATTATCGTGCCGTTTTTATAGGCGTTCTGCACCTCGGGCAGCGCCACCGTGGCTTTCGCCAGCAGCCGCCTCGACTCCGCCGGGTTCAGCACCACCAGCGCTGAAATCTGCTTCTGGCCGGGCTCGGGCTGTGGATATTGTACTTCGTAAAACAAGTGCCACCTCCTCAAGAAAGTTCGTCCTATTCTAGCATTTTTCAACATTTATGCAAAACCTGATGTGGTAACGCGGTAAACTTTGCGCGCCGCTTTCTCATTGTCTACAATATAGAGTAACGATGAAATCAGCGCTGGTTCACGTCTGCTGCGCGCACTGTGCCGCCTACACCATCAAGCACTGGCGGGAACAGGGGTATGAAGTCACCGCCTTCTGGTACAACCCGAATATCCACCCCTACACGGAACACGAGCAGCGCCTGGAGGCAACGAAAGCACTGGCAAAACAATTGACCGTTCCCCTGATTGTAGCCGATGGGTATGAAATCATCGACTACTTCCGTAGGGTGGTCGGGCATGAAGGTGAGCGCTGCCAGCACTGCTTTCGGATGCGCCTTTCCCGAACCGCCCAGGTTGCCCGTGAAAATAAATTTGACTCTTTTACCACAACGCTGCTTATCAGCCCCCACCAGAAGCACGAGCTAATCCATGAAATCGGAACTGGCATAGCTCAAGAAACGGACATTGAGTTCCTCTATGCTGACCTCCGCAAAAGATACTCTGACAGCCGCCACCTGACCAAACCGCTTAACCTTTACCGTCAGCAGTACTGCGGCTGCGTTTACAGCGAGTGGGAACGGCACGCCAATATCAAAATAGAATAGTGGGCAAAAAGATAGGGATGGGGGATTATCTCCCCCACCCCCTGATTATTTTCACGTTAGTCCAGAATTGCGTAGGCTACCTGAACGCTAAGGCTGATTTCCATCTCGCCGGCGCTTATTGGCGTTTCCATTGCCGGGGCAGCGGCAACTTCCCCGTAGAAGTCCTGACGGTAGACCGGGTATGGATAAGCCGTGTTCTCCACGATATAGGTCGGTTTGCCCAGCTTAACATCACCCATTTCAGCCAGTTGCCTGGCCTTGGCAGCGGCATCAGCCATTGCCTTCTCCCGCGCTTCGTCGTAGTAAGGCAATGGGTCTTCTACGGTAAAGCCGATGCTGTCAATGCGGGTGAGGTCGCCTCCCGCTGCGGCCACCGCATCAATGATGGTGCCGACCCTGTCCATCTCGCGTATCTTGGCCGTTACCATGTTGGTCACCCGGTAGCCGATGACCACTTCTCGCCCCTGGTTTTCGTCCCAGCGGGTAACCCGCTGAATGTTGAAGTACTGGGTCTGGATGTCTTTCTCGGCGATGCCGTTGCCGGTAAGGGCGGACTTCACCGCGTTCATCGCCACGCTGGCCTGCTCCTGAGCGTAGGCCACGCTGGACTCCTGAGCTTCGATGCCCAGTCTCAATACCGCGATATCAGGAACAGCCGCAACCTTGCCGGTACCGCTGACCCAGATACCTTCCTGCTGGTTGCTCAGGTTGAACTTTAAACCCGATGGAGCTTCACTCAGAGAAACGCTCCCCTGCGGACTGCAGCCGACCAATCCAGCCATCATTATCACCAGTGCCAGACCGACCGCTAATAGTAGTTTTTTGTTCATCGAGAACCTCTCCTCCTTTTTACTCTCTAAATAAATAACGAAAAAGTCGCCGTTTGGTTAGCGGCGACTCTCGCAAATTCTCTATTTTTTTCTGTCTTTGGTTACTTAAGCCATTTATCAGACGTATAGGTCAGTCCTCATCCTCAGCTTCCTCTTGAGCTTCCTCAAGGAACTCTAGCAGTTTTTCATATTCCATATTGGATGTTTCAAGTGCATCGCGCAGCGCCTGTTTTATTGGCTCGGGTGCTCCCTGCAACGCTGCCCGCAGGGCTTCCGGATGTTTTCTGGCGTTCTGAGCCAGAATCAGCCTCAGCTTGGCCCGCCTATCCAGCGTCTCATCTTCCTCATCTTCCTCTGCCTCTGGCTCCGGAATGGCCGCAGGCGCTGGTGCTAATACGGGCGCTTTCTCCGGTACCGGCCGGGCCGGAGCCGCTGTTATTGCCGGCTTCCCCTTCTGGGGCTCTCCGGCTTTAGCTGGCGGTGGTGCCTGAGCGGCGGCTTCAGGGGGTGGCGGAGCCAGCGTCACTTCCGGCTGCGGCACTTCAGTCTCCTCAGGGGCAACAAGCACCGCCGGCGCCTCTCTTACCGCTTCTGCCGGGGCGGGGACTGCTTCCGGCACCGCAGGCGGCACGGTGAGGACTCCCGGTGCACCTTCCTCCGTACTCACCAGAACCGCCATGGCCATCAGCTGGTTATTCAGTCGCTCGGTGGTTTTCTCCACCTGCTCCAGCTTGCCCTTATCCGCCATGCCGACTATCTCGTTGACCCTTCTGTCCACCAGTTCGGCGTAGTATTCCGCTTTGCCCAGTTCCGAGGGGGTCAAGGCCAGCCTCACCCTCTCCGCAGCCAGCTTCACCGGATACAGTGACTGGTCAGGCATGCTGTTCCCGGCAGCAGCCACGGTGCCCCCGCTGGCCACAAGCAGTACCAGAACCGCAATTGCCGCCGTTGCCCATTGCGGCTGCCAGCCAAACAGTGAGAAGCGGCGCTGCTTTCTCTCCTTCATATCTCTGAGCTCGGTGAGTATCTGGTGTCTGGCCCTCTCTTTGAATTCCGGGCGAGGAGCGATATCCAGCGCTTCCCTGGCGCTGAGCGCCGTCTGCAGCAGCGGCTCAAGCTCAGCGGCGTATTCCGGATAGCTTGCCAGGCACTGCTCCACGGTCTCGCCGCCGGTCAGAATCCGCTCCAGGCATTCATCAAAGATATTGGCAAATTCTTTGCTGTTCTTCATCGCTTTACCCTGTCGCCAGCACCTTGCGCAGAGATACAATGGCGCTGTGCTGCAATGCCTTGATGGCTCCCTCGCTTTTGCCCATTAGTTTGGCTACCTGTGCCACCGAAAGCCCACCGGCAAAGCGGAGTGAAACCACTTCATGCTGCAGGCTGGTCAGCCGTCTGGTGGCCGCCACCAGATTCTCAATATCCATCTTCCGTTCCACATCGGAAACGGGATTGCTGTTGCTGCAGCCAACCCGCGTCTCCTCAAGGGGAACCGTTGCCCGTTTCGACTTCTTTCTCCAGTGGTCAACCACCTGGTTGTGGGCAATGCGAAACAGCCAGGAAGAGAAAGGGCTTCCCTTTGACCTGTAGCCGGAGATAGATTTGAATGCATTCAGAAAGACCTGCTGCGTCATGTCCTCTGCCTCGGTCCTATCTCCAATTTTGAGAACTATGTATCGATAAATCTTATCGAAGTTCTCCTCATATAATTGCGTTAAAGCCGCCTCGTCACGCTCTTTTGCCCGCCGGACAAGGCTCTCCTCATCTTGCACCTGACAACTCCATACAGCCAGCCATTCATTTAAGGGTATCCATTTCACGATGCCATATGGTGTTACCCCGTGCTTAATAGTATAACGAATGAGTATGTAAAAAGATAGCGCCGCTAGCTATGAATTGCCCTGTGGTAAGGCACAGAAATATGTTAAAATCATACGTAACTATCTCTCGGTATGTTGCGGAGAAAAAGCCTTGGCATACTGCGTGCGCTACATGTGTAGAGAGGATTTACATCAGGTCAATGAGATTGACCGGGAGGCGTTCCCCACCCAGTGGCCGCCACCTGACTATCGCCGCGAGCTGCAGAACCCGCTGGCCCGCCTGATAGTTGTCTTTGATGACAGCCATCAGGTTGAAGAGCCAGAAACAGGTATTTCTCAGGAAGATGCCTCTGGCATACTGTCCAGGATAAAACGATGGTGGCGGCAAAACCGGTTCCCTGGTAATAGGCCTCCTCAACGGAGCGGGCAGGGCCTCATCGGCTTTGCCAGTATGTGGGTGATGGCCGATGAGGCCCATATCACCAACATCGCCGTGCGCAATGACTGGCAAAGGCAGGGCATCGGTGAAATGCTGCTCATGTCAATCATTGACCTCGCCACCAAACTCAAGGCCAATCTGGTTACCCTCGAGGTACGGGCCTCCAATTTGCTGGCGCAGAACCTGTACAACAAGTACGGCTTTGTGCAGGTCGGGGTGCGCCGCGGCTACTACACCGACAATCGCGAAGATGCCCTGCTGATGTCCACCGAGAGCATCACCTCTGCCCCATTCCAGGCACAGCTCCAGCAGTTGAAACGCGCTCATGCCCGGAAATACGGCCAAAGGTTTAAATCCCTGACCGGCAGCGCATCAGCATAATCGGGGTTTAAACGAGACGCCTTAAACAGCCACCTACAATAATACGCTCCACTTTGACCGTTAGCAGTCGACGTGATAGAATTAAGACACCGAGGGCTGGACTCGCAGCCAAGGGGGGTGTAGAGCGATGTCAGGTCATTCAAAGTGGCACTCCATAAAGCACCAGAAGGGCATTACCGATGCCCGTCGCGGTCAGCTATTCACCAAATTGACCCGTGAAATCATCATCGCGGTGCGTGAAGGCGGCAGCAACCCGGAGCCCAACTTTCGCCTGCGGCTTGCCATCCAGAAAGCGCGTGATAGCAACATGCCCATGGATAACATCGAGCGGTCCATCAAGAAGGGCAGCGGTGAACTGGAAGGCACGACCCTGACCGAGCTGGTTCTGGAGGGCTACGGACCGAGCGGCACCGCCATTCTCGTGGAAGCGCTCACCGATAACCGCAACCGGACGATACAGGACGTCAGGAGCACCTTTTTCAAGCATGGCGGGAGCCTGGGAGAGAGCGGCTGCGTCTCCTGGATTTTCGATGCCAGAGGGCTGATTACGGTCAGGACGGACAGCCTGGACACCGACGACCTGGCCCTGAATGCCATTGATGCCGGCGCTGACGACGTGAAGGTAGAGAGCGACTACGTGGAAATCTATACCATGCCGGAAGACCTTGAGGCGGTCAGGTCGGCGCTGGAAGCGAAGAACATTCCCATTGCCTCGGCGGAACTGTTCAAGGTGCCCAAGACGATGGTCCGGCTTGATGACAAGGCCGCCATGCAGGCCATGAAGCTGCTGGAAAAGCTGGAGGAACTGGACGAGATACAGCACGTGTACAGCAACGCCGACTTCCCCGATGCGGTTCTGGAGCAGTACCAGCTACAGGCCTCCGGATGATGGTTACCCGCGATGAGAGTGTTAGGTATTGACCCGGGCACGGTCACCATGGGCTACGGGGTGGTGGAGAGCCACAACGATGATTTAAACATGATTGACTGCGGCGCACTGGTAGCTTCGGAGCGCTCCCCTATCGGGGAGCGCCTGTGTTATCTCTACCAGGAGCTTCTGTGCATCATGGAGAACTACCAGCCGGATATGGTCGCCGTGGAGCAGCCGTTTGTCGCCATCAACGCTCGCTCGGCGCTGGCCATCGGCAGAGCACAGGCAATTGCTTTGCTCGCCGCCGCCACCCGGAGCATCCCCGCCCACGAATATACCCCGGCCAAGGTCAAGCAGAGCGTGACCAACTATGGCGCCAGCAGCAAGGCACAGGTCCAGGAAATGGTCCGGCTTCAATTGAATTTAAAAGAGGTCCCCCAGCCCGATGACGCCGCCGACGCCCTCGCCGTGGCCATCTGCCACCTGCGGGAGATACACCTTAGCGAGCTGCTCGCCAGGCAGGGAGATAAACAATGATAGCCAGCCTGCACGGTAAGGTGGAATCCCTCGGCAGCGACTGGGCCGTAATCAACGTGAACGGCATCGGCTTTCAGGTCTTTATGCCCACCTCCACCCTGAGCGCCGTCGGCAAAGATGTTCAGCTTTACACCCACCTCCACCTGCGCGAGGACAACGCCGCCCTTTACGGCTTCGCCTCCCCCGAGGAGCTGGCGCTTTTCCAGACCCTCATCGGCGTAACTGGCCTCGGCCCCCGGATGGCGCTGGCCATGCTCTCTGGGCTGAGCGTGGAGCAGCTGGTGACCGCCATCGCCACCGGCAGCGTTGATTTGCTTACCGTGATTCCCGGCATCGGGAAGAAGGTGGCCAACCGCATCATCCTTGAATTGAAGGAGAAAATCGGTGCCGGCTGGATAGTCACCCCCTACACCCAGCTCGCCCAGGAGAACGCCGACGTGCTCGCCGCGCTCACCGCCCTGGGCTACTCCGCCGCCGAGGCCGCCAAAGCCGTGACCACCCTGCCCCCCACCCCGGATATAAGTCTGGAAGAAAAAATCAAACTGGCATTGCAGTATTTCGGGAAATAGACATGCTCACCGTAAGAAGCGCAACCTTACAGGACCTGGGTGCCATTACCGAAATCTATAACGCGGCGATTCTGACAACGGTGGCCTCGTTTGATACCGAGCCCAAGACCGATGCGGAACAGAAGAGATGGTTTGACCATCACGGCACCAAATACCCGATACTGGTTGCGGAACAGGATAACCTCATTGTCGGCTGGGCATCTCTCAGCCTGTGGTCAGACCGCGGTGCCTACTCTGAGACCGCCGAAGCTTCTCTCTATGTCCGGGAAGGACATCAGGGCAGGGGAATCGGGCGCAAGCTCAGCGAAGCCCTAATCCAGGAAGGCAGGAAAGCCGGCCTGCACACTTTGATTGCCCGCATCGCTGACGGCAACGAGGCGAGCATACACCTCGCCGAGTCAGCCGGCTACAGTCATATCGGCGTCATGAAAGAATGCGGCCGCAAGTTCGGCCGCCTGCTGGACATCCACCTGATGCAGTATATTTACGAGTGAGCAGCATACAGCATTTTGGGGGGAAGTAATGACTAAAAAGAGCCACCACCGCCTATGTCCTTGCGGTAGTGGGAAATCATTCTCAGAGTGTTGTAAACCTTACTTTCTAATACTAGGTATTGAGCCAAATCAAGTTGAAGCACAAACATTGCTATTTGACTGGCTTAATATTTATTCCATGCCCACGGCAAGGTCGTTCATTGAAAAGTGTAGTTCATATATTTTCAGAATTTCGTGTTACTTAGATGATATAGTTAACAAATTTTTACTTCTCGATTGCGTAAAATCTTCACCGAGTAAGGAAGCTATCAACAAAGCATTCCTCTCGATAAAAAATAATGCTCTTTTATCAATATTGGCTTCTTTTTCTTGTTTATCCCAAGGACTTTTTCTGCAAAGCGGAATTCTTCTACGTTCTATGATTGAGGATTGCTTTGTTCTCATAGACCTTTACGAGCACAAAGAGCAGACTAAAAAATTTATATCAGGCAAGTATTCAACGAATGACCTTGTCTCACGGATTAAAAATTCAGTCCCAACTTGCCTTATAGATTGGTACGGATACTTTTCTCGTAACTTCGTACATTTTGGTCCTCTCCATCCAGCTCCCTACCTGCCCAGAGCTTGCTATCCTGATAATTATGTACTTGTAGCTGGCTTACAGAATATAATCCGTGCTATTGTAACACTCCACGTAGTACTTGAGCGCATACATTTTAATCAAGTCATTCGACCAATATTATGGAAGACAGTTCCGAATGAGGACAGCATAATTTTTAATGAAGATAGTCCAGTTTTTAATTGGGCAGAAGAGCTTGGCAAGGAAGTACGCTCCCACTATCCTCCTGATGAACGCAAGAACGGATTTTTTTACGATCCACAAGAGTACCAGACTAAGTGAAAATTGAGGTCTCTTTCTTATAGAACTATCCTTTAAAAAAGGGAGCGGGGCATCTTATTACCCCACCCCCCTTCTTTTTGCTAACCTCCACCCCTTTATCCCCACCCCAAAAACCCTTATAACACTGTCAATATAAAGACCGGGCAACCCATCAGGCCAGCCGATGACCAGCGGTGGTCCTGCCAGGAGCTCATCGCCATCGAGAAAAAGCTGGCCGGCGCTGACCACCAGCATATCTTCCAGATCAAGGCTGAGCCCGTCAGTGAACTGGAAAAAAAGTTAAGCGACCGGCAATAAAAAAAGCTTTGACCTTCTTCAGGCTATTGGCAAATCAGCAGAGTAAGAAATCAGGTCAATAGTCAGTAACTCTGGTTCTTGATTTCTGCCGCCTTCTATACCGGTCATTCGGCCCGAGGTTATATTTTGAAGGCGCAGCATCAGGCTCGCTTCTCATGATGGAAAGCAATCGCGCCGGTCTCTGCTCCCTCGCCATTCTGGAAAGGGGGTCAAGTTTGGCCCTCATCCCCGAGGTCAGGGCGTCAAGATAACTCCTCGTCAACATTTTCTCCACCTCCCTCAGGTCATAGTACCACCTGAACAGCCAAATAAACATCCATCTTAAGTAATTCTTTCACCAGTACTTTAGTCTGGTTCAGCAACGCCATGAATTCCCTATCTTCGGTTTCATTGCTGCCACTACCATAACGCGATATACTATGTTTGGAATCAATCTTTTTTTATTCGGCCATGCCAGAGTTCAAAATCGTTTCCGATTTCAGGATGACCGGCGACCAGCCCCAGGCGGTGGACAGGCTGGTGGAAGGTCTCAATCTGGGCTTTGAAAGACAGACGTTGCTCGGTGTTACCGGCAGCGGCAAGACCTTCACCATGGCCAACGTCATCGAGCGGGTGCAGCGGCCCACGCTGGTCATCTGCCACAACAAGACGCTGGCGGCGCAGCTTGCCAGCGAGTTCCGCGATTTCTTCCCCGATAACGCCGTGGAGTACTTTGTCAGCTACTACGACTACTATCAGCCGGAGGCATATATCCCGCGCACCGATACCTATATCGAGAAGGAGATTGACATCAATGAGGAGATTGATAAGCTGCGCCACGCCGCCACCAGGGCACTGTTTGAGCGGCACGATGTGCTTATCGTGGCCTCGGTGTCCTGCATCTACAGCCTCGGTGAGCCAGAGGAATACCGCAGCTTCGTGGTCAGCCTGAAACGGGGGGAGAGCTACAGCCGACAGAAGCTGCTGCGCAAGCTGGTGGACATGCAGTACAAGCGCAACGACATCGATTTCACCCGCAGCAAGTTCCGCGTCCGCGGCGACACCCTGGAAATACAGCCGTCCTATGAGGAGCTGGCGCTGCGCATCGAGTTCTTCGGCGATGACATCGACCGCATTGTCCAGATTGACCCACTTACCGGTGAGCTGCTTGCCGAGCTCGATGCCATTGACATCTACCCGGCCAAGCACTTCGTCACCTCGCACGACAAGCTGACGCTGGCCCTTGAGAGCATAAAGCAGGAACTCGAAGAAAGGCTGGCCGAGCTAAAAGCACAGGGCAAGCTGCTGGAAGCCGCCCGCCTGGAGCAGAGGACCAACTACGACCTGGAAATGCTCCGCGAGGCCGGCTACTGCCACGCCGTGGAGAACTACTCCCGCCACCTCTCCCAGCGAGCACCGGGCAGTCCTCCCTGGACGCTTATCAACTACTTTCCTGATGACTTCCTGCTCTTCATCGATGAGTCTCACATGACCCTGCCCCAGATACGCGGCATGTACCACGGCGACCGCTCTCGCAAGGAAACGCTGGTGGAGTACGGTTTCCGCCTGCCCTCGGCGCTGGACAACCGACCGCTCAACTTCCAGGAGTTCAACGAGCGCATCAACCAGGTGGTCTACGTTTCCGCCACCCCCGCCGACTATGAATACGAGCACAGCCAGCAGGTGGCGGAACAGCTCGTCCGCCCCACCGGCCTCCTGGAACCGACGGTCGAAATCAAGCCGACCAAAGGGCAGGTTGACGACCTTCTCGACCAGATAAAGGCCAGGGTCGATAAAGGGGAGCGCTGCCTGGTGACCACCCTGACCAAGCGCATGGCCGAGGAGCTGGCCGATTACCTCATTGAGATGGGCGTCAGGACGCATTACCTCCACTCCGAAATTGACACGCTGGAAAGGGTTGAGATACTGCGCGACCTCCGTCTCGGCGTTTATGACGTGGTCGTTGGCATCAATCTGCTGCGCGAGGGACTTGACCTGCCCGAGGTCAGCCTGGTGGCCATTCTGGACGCGGACAAGGAGGGATACCTGCGGTCGAGGCAGGCCCTTGTCCAGACCATGGGGCGTGCCTCCCGCCACGTTGACGGCCACGTCATCATGTACGCCGACGCCGCCACCGGCTCCATGAAGGCCGCCATCGATGAGACCCAGCGCCGCCGGCAGGTTCAGGAAGCGTTCAATAAAGAGCACGGCATCACGCCGCAGGGCATCAGAAAAGCCATCCGCGACATCACGGAACGGGTGAAGATGGTGGCGGAAGCACGTGCCCCGTATACCGCTGAAGCCCCGGTATCGAAAGAGGATATAGCCCGGCTCATCAAGGAACTGGAGACGCAGATGAAGGCCGCCGCCAGAGGCCTTGAGTTCGAAAAGGCGGCGCTGCTGCGCGACCGCATCATCGAGCTGCGGAGAGAATTTGAAT
>DAOUDY010000052.1:0-2674 GCA_034430755.1 Dehalococcoidales bacterium | reverse complement strand
AGTCGGCTGGTAGTCGATTTTCTTGTTACGTATCTCTTCCCGCGTGGTCCGCAGGGTCATGGGGTCCTTGATGCGGAACGCTTTTTCCATTTCAGGGTACTGGCTGGGGTGGAGGAAGGGATAGTCTTCCACCCAGTGAGAGGTGAGCGTTACGTTCTCCAACTCATTATATCGCTCGGCTACGGCCGTCATAATATCCTTGGGCTGGTCCATCATGGCAAAAATGACGTCAGAGCCCGAGGTTATAAGGCCAGCCGCTTCTTTGGCCGTTATTAACTTATCGCGGTACTTATCCTGCCACTTCATGATTTACTTATTCTTTTTCTCTCGCCTTAAACACCCGGCGATGTTTGCTTATGGATGTCCGCTTAGCTGGCAGGCTAGTCGGCGGCAACGTCACCGGCGATTCTACCCTGGGTGAAAGCCTGAAGCGTCATTCTTCCGGTGTAGTAATGGTGCGGTATGTGCTCCAAACCTCCAGTTAACTCCCCGGCAGCCATGAGTCCTGGAATAACATCGCCGAACTGGTCGATTACCTGGCACTTTGCGTTGATTTTCAAGCCGCCCTTCATCGAAGTCAGGCAAATCTTGTTTTTCATAGCATAGAACGGAGGTGTATCCATTTTCATTACCGGTTTCTCCGGCCAGGCCATTCCCAGCAATTTCCGGCCGTATTTCCTGTCATAACCATATTTTTCAATATCGGAGTTATACTCGTCTACGGTCGCCTTAAGGTTTCCGGCGGGAATGCCGAGCTGTTTCTCCAGCTCCTCAATAGTATCCGTCTTGTATATCGGTTCACGGGTTGGGGATGGCGGTGGATTAAGGTCCCTTATCGCCTGGTCGGCGACGGTAATGTGCAGACCGGTGGGGTCATGGTCCAGACATATCTTATGCTTTTCAGTGTAGGTACCCAGTTCTTCGGTCGCCTCATTACCGAATCTCATCCCGTCCTTGTCCACGGTAATGCCGCCCTGCAGACCAGCGTTGACGAATTGAAGGGTCTCGGCGCCTACCGGCATGGATGGACACACGGCCAGGCCCAGGCCATCCGTCGCCGCGCCGATGGCCATGGCCATTTTCAGGCCGTCACCCTGGTGCGTTGGAGGCGCTGTTGGAACTAAATCAGCATAATGCGGCCCAAACTCCTTCACGATTTCCAGATTCTGACAAAAGCCACCGGTGGCCAGAATAATCGCTTTCCTGGCCTTGAAGTTAAGGGTTTTACCTCCAGACTCGGCGGTGATGCCTACGGCCCGGCCGTTATCGACGATCAGTTTTCTGGCGCGATGCTTGTACCGGACATCAACACCCGACTTTTTCAGGGCGTTCCGGAGAACTTTGCAAAGAGCGGGGCCATGGCCTTCAAATTTGACCGAGCGCCTGACGAGGTGTCCCGGAGCCAGAAGCACTTTTTCTGGTTTGGCACCCAGGGATTTAAGCCATTCGTAGACTTCCTCCTGACGGTCTGCTATCGCTCGCCAGAGTTCCGGTGAACCGCCGCTAACTTTGACGGCTTCCTCATAAAGTTGGTCGGGGGAATCCTTAACGCCCTCGGCTTTCTGCAGGTCTGTGCCGGTGAAAGGCGTACCGCCGGCAATCATGGCCAGACTGCTGGCCATGCCGCCCGAAGTCTCCAGCACCATAACCTTGGCACCTTTGTCATGGGCGGTAATGGCTGCCGGTATACCGGTATTGCCGCCACCTACTACAATGATATCAGCTTCACCATCCCACGTTTTAGGAACTTGCGACGAAGACATGCTAATACCTCCTTTCGAACTTCTGGTTCTAATAAGTCTCCGCTGGGCCTATCAGGCCGTCATAATGGGACTTGCAATCATAATATCTTTAACCGGCATCTTGGTCATAATCTCGGCGCCGGTATCACCTATATAAATCATCTCTTCCAGTTTGGTCCTGCCGACCGCGGGGTCGAACTCCATAGCCTCTACAGCCATAGTCATACCTTTTTCGAGAACCATGGGATAATCAAACGACCAGAGCCGGTTGATGATGGGGTATTCATAGAGCCAGAGGCCCAGGCCATGAGCTAAATCTTCACACCAGGTATACTCTTCAGTGGGATAGCCCCGCTCCTTGGCGGGGAGCCAGTGTTTGGCGGCGTCGGCGGTGGTGGCTCCTGGCTTGATGGCTTCGATAACGTTGTGCACCCGCTCGTAGCTCCTCTTGTGCATGTCTATCTCTTTCTGGTTGGGCTTGCGGCCGCAGATGATGTTGCGATAGTAGCAGGTATTGTATCCCATATAGGTAATGCGGCAGAAGTCAACAGTGATGACATCGCCCACCTGCACAATGCCGGTAGAACGCGCCCCTCCCAGGACTCCCCAGACATCCTCAGCGCCGGCGCTGTACATGGCTTTGTTGGCGGCGGCAATCAGGTCCCGACCCAGGACGCCCGGCTTGAGAGCCTCGTAAAGGGCGTACCAGCCCACCTCGGATATGGCTACCGCCATCATCAGGCAGTTAATCTCGTCTTCCGTTTTTACGGCGCGCGCTTCCAGCATCACCGGCATAACGTCAACGGTCTCTATGCCCGCCTCCCTCAATGCCTGCTGACCGGGCTCGTCAAGCTTGTCAATGCCCAGTTTCTCTCTTTCCAGGCCCTTTTCTTTCAGGTCCTGCTTGATGGACTGAGCGAATTTCTGAGCCC
>DAOUDY010000051.1:0-5488 GCA_034430755.1 Dehalococcoidales bacterium | reverse complement strand
GTGATGAAGAGCCTGTCTTTTTTTTCGGTGATCTTCACCCTCATCTTTTTTAGCCTTTTTTTGACGGCGGCTACGCGGTTCGATTCTTTTAGCCTCGCCCGGCTTATACCGGCAAGCTCGCTCGTTCCCTTGGCCACCGCCGCCAGAACCGCCATTGTAGGGAGAAGGTCGATGCAGTCGGACAGGTCGGCCCGCAGCGCCTTCAGCTTTGAACCCCTGACCCTGATGGCTCTGGGCGATACCTCAACGTCCGCGCCCATCTGCCTCAGGAGTTCCAGCATTATTTTATCGCTCTGCAGGCTATCCGGGTTCAGGTTCTCCACCACTATCCCCTCCGAGACCGCCCCCAGCGCCAGAAAGTACGAGGCTGACGACCAGTCCCCCTCCACTTCATACTTTGCCGGCCGATATGCCTGTTCTGCCGTATAAAAATCGTCCATCTTTGCCGAAACGTGCACCTTCACACCGAACTTCGCCATACATTCAAGGGTCATGGCGACATATGGCTTTGATTCCAGAGGCGTGGTCAGCCTTATTCGTATCCCTTTCTCGGCACACGGCGAGACCAGCAGCAGCGCCGAGACGAACTGGGAGCTGACGTCGCCGGGCAGCTCGGTCTCCCCGCCTCTCAACCTCCCCCCGCTGACCACCACCGGCGCCACGCCATTATTCGAAGAGCAGTCCACACCCAGCTGCCGCAGTGCCCTCACCAGCGGTTCCACTGGCCTTCTGGCCAGCGAGGCGCCCGCTGTCAAACGACACTTTCCCGGAACAATCGAGCCGATGGCAGTCATGAACCGCAGCGTCGCCGCCGAATCGCCGCAGTAGAGGTCGGCCTCAGGCTGGCGAAGATTGCCACCGCTGACCCGCCAGAGGTCTTCCGCCCGCTCAAAGCCCACACCGAGGCTTCCCAGCACCCTGACCGATGCTTCCGTATCATCCGCGCATAAAGGGTGTACCACTTCGCTATCCCCATGAGCCAGCGCCGCGCACATCAGCCCTCTGATGGTATAGCTCTTGGACGGGGGAGCGGTCACCCTCCCTCTTATCTCGCTTTTCTCAATGGTCGCTTTCATACTCTCTCAGTCCGGTTACTATCCGCTCGACCACCTCGGCCACTTCCAGTTCCGAGGTGTCCACCGTTATATCAGCCGCCCGTTCATAGAACGGTTTTCTGAACTCCAGGAGCGCTTCAACCTTCGAAGCCTTATTTTCTGTCACCAGCAGCGGCCTTTCATTCTTATCAGACAATGTCCTCCTGAGAATCGCCTCAGGCGACGCCCTAAGATGGACAATCACGCCCTGCTTCCTCAGCCGGTCGATGTTTATCTGGTTCAGGACAACGCCGCCGCCGCAGGCAATCACCGCGTTCTCCTTTTCCGCTGCGTCTCCGGTCGCCTCAACCTCAAGCTCGCGGAAGGCGATTTCACCGTCCTGCTCAAAAATTTCGGGAATGGCCTTTCCCGCCTTCTGCTCTATAAGCGCGTCCAGCTCGATGAACGTCTTGTCCAGCTTCCCGGCCAGCAATCTGCCCACCGCCGTCTTTCCCGTCCCCATAAAACCGATGAGAGCAATATTACTTTTCACTGGCTAAAGCCTTTACCGCTGCCTGTTTCATGATTTCAAACGGCGCTTCCCGGCCGGTCCATTTCTCAAAAGCCAGCGCGCCCTGCCAGACGAGCATATCCAGCCCGTCAATGGCCCGGGCACCGGCCGCCTTCGCCTCCCGGAGCAGCCTTGTTTCCCGCGGGTTGTACACGATATCGAAAACGGTCATACCCGGTTTGAGCAGACCGGCAGGCACCGGGGTCTGGCCGACATCGGGAACCATGCCCACGCTGGTGGTATTGACCAGAACGTCAGCCCCATCAAGTGCCTCGGCTAGATTGCCCTCGCTCGATTCCATAGCCTTCAGACTCTTACCATAGAGTTGCGCAATCTGTGATGCCAGCCCTCCCGCCTTAGAGGCCGTGCGGTTCAGGATAACCAGCCTGGCGCCGGCCCTGGCAAGGATAAAAGCGATTCCCTTCGCGGCGCCACCGGCGCCAAGTATGACGATTTTTTTACCCTCCGGCTCAATACCTCTCGAACGCAGCGTCTGCAGAAAGCCCGGAGCATCGGTATTGCAGCCGATGAGCACGCCGTTATCATTGACGATGGTGTTCACCGCCCCCATCCCCTCCGCCAGCGGGTCCAGTTTATCCAGAAGCGGAATTACGTCCACCTTGTGCGGTATGGTCACATTCAGACCAACTATATTCAATGCCCGCATGCCGGCGATGGCATTTTGTAATTCCTCCCGCCGCACGCGAAACGGCAGGTAGATATAGTCGAGGCCAAGAGTTTCGAAGGCAGCGTTGTGCATCGCCGGCGACATGGTATGCTCTATGGGGTCGCCGATTATCCCGCAGACCCTTGTTCTACCGGTTAAGAAGCTCATCCTTTCACCATTTGGTATATTTGACGCATGGCGCCTGCCGTTAACTGCCCTGAAGCCGCCTCCGCGCCCGTTTCAATGGAAGCATAGATAAACTCGCCGCCAACGAGCGGACAGAGAAGGCGGCTCGCCAGGCCGAGCGGGCCCATGGCAAACGAGACAACCTTTTCTCCAGGGAATTCTTGAATCAGCCGCAGGGTACTCACGTTGTCCTCGAACTTCCGGGCGGTGGCGGCCACCTTGCAGATGTCGGCCCCGGCGGCAAGCTGCTTCTGCACCAGCGCCTTCATCACATCGAGCGAGGGCGTCTTTTCCGTATCGTGATGGGAAATCAGGCATTTCGCCCGCCTTTTAATCCCTGCCACAACATCATTGAGGCTTTTCGTGCTGAGCTCAACATCGATTATCTCCGCACCCAGCTCCAGGGCGCTTAGAAGCTCGGCAGCCCTCTCTTCCTCACCACCCCGCCACATTCCCCCTTCATCTGGCTTCCGGTTGCAGGCAATCCATGGTTTCCTGAGCTGCCCGGTCAGCTCCCTCCATTCAGAGCCGATTAAATCAATTCGCACCTCATAGAAATCAACCAGCGGCGCAACACGCCTGATGGCTCCGAGGTCGCCATTGACTATGGAGGCACAGATTCTGGGCCTATTCATTTTCCGCTAAAACCTCCTCGACCAGCGATGGAGCAACGTCATCGGCGACAACGGCATTTCCGATTGACCTGAGCAGGACGAACCTGGCCTTTCCCTCCCGCACTTTTTTGTCATGCTGCATCGCCTGCATTATCTCCTCAACTCCAAGGTCGGGCATCTCCACGGGCAGGCCGGCCTTTATAATTAATCTTTTTAGCCTTTCCGCTTCATTCCCGTCAAGCATTCCCCGTTTGCTGGCGATTCTGGCGGCCGCCACCATTCCGATGGCCACCGCGTATCCGTGCTTTATTTTGAAATCGGAGGCCGACTCAACAGCGTGTCCGACGGTATGGCCGTAATTCAGAATATTTCTTAAGCCCATATCCAGCTCGTCCTCAGCCACCACCGCCGCCTTAATCTTCACCGACTGAAAGACAATCTCCTCAAGAATGCCCCCATCAAGCGATTTTATCTTCCCCATATTTCCCTCAAGAAAGGAGAAAAACTGGCTATTCCGTATAACAGCGCTTTTGATAACCTCGGCCAGGCCATTTGTCAGTTCTTCATCCGGCAGGGATTTCAGTGTATCCGTATCGGCAATGACCATTTCCGGCTGGTAAAAGGCACCGATCATGTTCTTCAGCTGTCCGTGGTCCACCGCCACCTTCCCGCCAACACTGCTGTCGACCTGGGCCAGCAGCGTGGTCGGCAGCTGCACCAGCGGCACCCCTCTTTGATAGGTGGCGGCCACAAACCCCGCCAGGTCGCCGATGACGCCTCCCCCCAGAGCTAAAATCGGCGTCGTCCTCTCGGCGCGGACTGCGGTCATTTCCCGGTAAAGCCTTCCGGCATTTTCCAGCGACTTCTGTGCTTCGCCGGGCGGCACCTCAATGATGCTGACCCCAAACCCATCAGCTTCCAGAGCCTGTTTCAGCGTGCTGCCGTACAGTCTGTTCACGTGAGCATCGGTGATGACCACCAGCCTGCCGGCAAACCCATTTTCCTTTAAATAGCGGCCCGTCTGAGCCAGCAGCCCGGGCCCGATAGACACCGGGTAGCTTTTGCTGCCGAGGGCCACGTTAACCTGCCTCATCCACTTACCACCTTCGCTTTATGTTTGGGAGCCACCAGTCCATGGATTTTCTGGCAGGCGGTTATGACCTCTTTCAGTTCCTCCGGCGTTACCATCTGCATGCCGTCAACCAGCGCCTCCGACGGGTTGTAATGCGCCTCTATCATCAGGCCGCTCGCCCCGGCGGCCACCGCGGCGCAGCTCATATTGAAAATCAGGTCCTGGCGCCCCGTGGCGTGGCTGGGGTCGGCAATCACGGGCAGATAAGTCTCCTTCTGAATGGCCGGAATCGCCGAGAGGTCAAAAGTATAGCGGGTGTAATTTTTCCCTTTCCCCACGGGCAAGATACCTCGCTCACACAGTATTATATCCTTGTTGCCTTCCGCCGCCATATATTCGGCGAAAGATAAAAACTCATCAACGCCGGCACCGAAGTGCCGCTTGAACAGGACGGGTTTCCCGGTCCTGGCCACACTGGCGAGCAGGTCCTGATTGTACATATTGCGGGCACCAATCTGCATTATATCAGCGTAGCTGGCCACCAGGTCAACCTGCGCCTCACCCCTTACCTCCGTTACCACCGGCATCCCAAATTTTTGGCCGGCTTCGTATAGCCAGCGCAATGCTTCCTCAGCTCCCTCCCGGCCGTTGGCCCCCAGCCCCTGAAAGGAATGGACGGAACTCCTCGGCTTGAAGATGCCGCCCCGCAGTATATGAGCCCCGGCTTGCTTCACCCCTTCGGCGATGCGGAAGAGCTGGTCTCTGCTTTCGATGGTACACGGCCCGGCGATAATCACCAAGTCGTCCCCACCGATGGTAACATTGCCCACTCGTATCTGCCGGCGGTCTCCCTCCTCATCAAAGCGCCTGCCGTATTCCTTGCTGATCAGTTTATATGGCGTCTCCACCATAAAGGCCTCCTTCACCCCGGGCAGGGTGGCAAAGTGGGAGAAATCTGCCCTGCGTTCATCCCCGATAAGGCCGATTACCGTCCGGAACTCTCCCCGCGAGACATCGGCCTTAAGACCCAATCTCTTAATTTCTTTCACCACGCTGGTGATTTCCTCTTTGGTAGCCTCCGATTTCATTATTATCATCCTCTTTCTCCTCAGTTAATCCTTCTGGTTTTACCATTAACGGGCAAATAAAAAAGCCCTTCTGGGGAGGGCTCTTCTGCTTGCTTCACTTCTGACTCTCTTTAACTATTAACCGCAATTAACTCATACAAAACCCTCCCCAGCGCTCGAGCGCCAGAAAAAGTAATAATAAAAATAATAATAGGCGTTAAACTTCTGACTTATCATCTCGACCAATTGCTTTTTACTTATGTTAAACATAGCACAA
>DAOUDY010000050.1:0-25783 GCA_034430755.1 Dehalococcoidales bacterium | reverse complement strand
ACGCCGTAGTCAATGGCAGCATTCCGCCCCATGGCATTCTCGGCGGCGACGCTCCCCTCTTCCATGGCCACGTAAGCGAGCATGATACCGCCGATGGCATCCCCCGCGGCATAGATACCCGGGACGCTGGTCTCCATGTGCTCATTGACCTGAATGGCGCCCTTGTTTATCGTTACTCTGGCTTCCTCAAGCCCCATGCCATCCGTGTTCGGGCGGTACCCCACGGCGATGGCGACCGCTTCTGCCTCCAACTTCTGTTCTGTTTTGCCATCCGAAATAATGGCCGTTTTGCCTCCAGAGCTGTCTTCTATCTGCGATACTTTGGTGCCTTCGTAGAGCTGCACACCGTCGTCTTTAAGCGCTTTGGCCAGTATTGAGGTCAGCTCGGCATCTTCAAGGGGCAGGATGTGGGGGAGCATCTCCACGATGCTCACCTGGCAGCCCAGCTTGGCCAGAATGGTGGCCATTTCAATGCCGATAACCCCGCCCCCAATCATGATTATGCTTTTCGGGACACTTTCCAGGTTGAGGATTTTCTCAGCATTGATTATGCCGGAAGGGCTGTCCGCACCCGGAATGGGCAGAGACATCGGCTTGCCGCCGGTGGCCAGCAGTATCTTCCGGGCCTGGATTACCTGCTTCTGCTCCTCTCCGCTCTCGATTTCCACCTGCTTGGCAGGCAGTAGTCTGGCGCGACCCCTCATAATCTCCACCTTGTTCCCTTTCAGCAAGCTTTCCACGCCGGATACGTGCGTTTTGATGACCATATTTTTACGCGCCTGCATTTTAACCAGGTCGGCGCTGATATCACGGGTGGTGATGCCAAACTGCTCCGATTTCTGCATGGTCTCGTAGAGCTCGGCGCTGTGCAGCAGCGTTTTCGACGGCACGCACCCCCGGTTGAGACAGATACCGCCGAGGGCGTCCATCTCAATAACGGTGGCCCGGCCGCCAAGCTGCGCGGCCCTGATGGCGGCCACATAGCCTGCCGGTCCGCCGCCGATGATGACCAGCTCTCTTTCTTCCACGAATTACCTCCGGTAAGTAACTATATATAGCTTATTTAGCCCCAGGTGGCTTTACGCTCCCAGGTCGTCAACCGCCTGCTGCACCAGCTGCAAATAGGCCAGAGACGGCCCGCCCCCCATCTGCACGGCCACCCAGCCGGCTTCCATGACCTGTTTTTTGGTGGCGCCGTGGGCCAGCGCGTTTTTCACGTTGCCCGCGATGCACCAGTGACAGTGCTCGGCAACGGAAATACCCAGAGCGATGAGATATTTGTATTTCTGTTCCAGTTCACCCGGCGCTTTGGCCGCCTCGGTCAGTGCGGCAAAGGCCTGCCTCTGCTCGGGCCACTCCCTGTCAAAGCGTTCCATGCTGGCTTGGAATTGTTGAGCAACTTTTTTCATGTTTTCCATTTTATTTTACCCCCTCGGGATATATCGCCATGCCATCAGGCTAAAAGCAGTGTCGGGTTTTCCAGGGCACTGATAAGGCTCGATATGAATTTGGCTGCCATGGCGCCATCGATGACCCGGTGGTCATAGGTCAGGCTGTAGGTCATTATCGGCCGGGCGACGACTTGCCCGTCTCTGACCACGGCCCGGTCGGTTATCGCCCCGACGCGCAGGATCGCCGATTCCGGCTGGTTGATAATGGCGGTCTCAAAAGTCCAGCCGCTGCCCAGGGCACCCAGGTTGGTCAGGGTGAAGGTGCCACCGCTGATATCTTCGCCGCTCAGCTTGTTCTCCCTTGCTTTCTCGACAAGCGCCTTTATCTCCTTGCTTATCTCCACCATAGGCTTGCGGTCGGCATGCTTCACCACCGGCACGATGAGCCCGTCTTCCAGGGCGGTGGCCACGCCGATATTGATATCTTCCCAGACTTTTATCTCTTTGTCGATAATGCTGGCGTTGATTTCCGGGTGGTTGCGGAGTATCCGGGCGATGGCGAAGACGAGGATATCGGTGTAGGTAACGCGGGTGCCGAGGGTGCTTTCCTGTGCTACTAAATTATTGCGCAGCCTGATAATCTCGCCCATATCGATTTCACCCATCGCGGTGAGCTGAGCCGATATGGCGAGGCTGTGGTGCATGCGCTCGGCGATGGTTCCCCGCATCCCGGTAAGCGGTATGGCCTGCTTCACCCTTCTTTCTCCGGCGGCTTCGACTGGTGGGGCGGCTTTGGGTGGTGCCGGTGCCGCCTCCTTGGTGGCAATTGCCTTTTCGATGTCCTCGCGGACAATTCGGCCGCCCGGCCCCGTGCCAGCCACTTTTGTTATATCAATGGCGTGTTCCTCGGCCAGCTTCCTGGCCACCGGCGAGATGCGAATGCGTTCTTCCCCTCTGGCTGCCGGGGCGGCTTCTTTAGGTAGTGCTGCCTCAGACGCAGGAGCTTCAGCCGCCACCGGTTCGGCGGACTTCGCCGCTTCGGCGGGCTTACCCGCCGGCGTCTCTTTCTGTATTTTGGCCAGTTCCTCTTTGGTTTCAGTAAGCATGCCGATTGTCTGCCCGGCGGCTGCTGCTTCACCCTCATTCATCATGATATGGAGGTAGCCGCTGGCTGGAGATTCAACGTCGGTTCTGACCTTCTCCGTCTCGATAACCACCACTACCTGGCGCTCTTCTACCCGGTCTCCTTCCTTGAACTGCCATTCAATAATGGTGGCATCGGCTACTGACATGCCGACGCGTGGTATTTTGATTTCCGTAGCCATCTTTTCCTCCCTTGTCTCTTAATCTTTGAAAAAGCCCTGTGCCACCGCGGCACGGATGGTTTTTTCGATGTCGACTACCGGCGGGCCATCATGCTGAAGACGAATCTTAATCTCATCGGTATCCTTAACGGTTATCTCTCTTTCTCCATCCAGCGCGATAACCGAGGGCTTGTGACTTACGGCGACCTCATCGCCGGGTTCGAGAAGTTTCCATTCCTCGATGCCAACGCGGCGGATAACACCGGGCAGTATAGCTGCCTTCACCTTAAGGTGGCCATCGCCGAGTTGCAGGTACATTCCCTGAGCATCGTCAGGCCCGATGGGGCACAGGTTCCCCCCGATGGCGGTCATGCCCAGATTGGTTGGTTCGGCTCTGGTGCAGACTATCTGCCTGACCTCTGGCAGCTCCCAGATGGCCCGGGCACCGACGAATAGCTGATTTAACACTACCGCGTCAATCAGGGCCATGTCAATTTCCCGCCCGTTCTTGATGATGGCCAGGCGTTTGTGGATTTTGATTATATCTTTGTCATCGACCAGCTTGCGGGCGGCGATACCGGCGGCAAGGCCGGCGATGGTGGCCTCAACCATCACCGGAAAGACATTGTTGGTGCCGGTGGAAATAGGGACCAGCGGAATATCGCCGCTTTTTTTAGCCACGTCACGGTTGGTGCCATCTCCGCCCAGAGTGACAATACAGCCCACACCTCGTTTCCTCATCAGTTCCGCAGCCCGGGTGGAGTCCTCACTGGTATAGGTGACCGGCATATCCATCACGCGGACTCTGGCGTTCAGTTTCTTCCTCCCGATGCCGTCGAGGGCTCTCTGCCCCAGCCCGTAGTAATCGGGCATAATCAGGATTTGGTCAACGCCGGTGGCGTCAATGCCCATGATTATCCGGCGTAATTGACTGGTCTTTTCGTTGTTGTCCATTATGCTGGCATAGGCGACCAGCCGCCTGATATCCTTGCCGGAAGCCGGGTTGGCGATTATACCTACCTTGCTTACCACGACTGTCTTACCATATATAATATATTCATTTTATCTGGGCTTGTTTGCTTATCGCATCGGGAAATACGGGTTCTTGCCCGCCGCCGCCAGCGGGATGCCGATAACAAGGTCGGCGTCCATGAACTTGATTCTGCGGCCGGTGGCGCCGATGGAATACATTATGCGGTTGTCAATGTTGAGTTCACTGGCGGTTTTAACCGCTGAGCCAAGGGCGATGCCCAGGTCAAGGCTCTGCATGTGGCACATCGGGCCGCGCATCATGCCCTGGTCTCTCTTCTTCGCCTTCACCATGGCGGCGCAGTCCATACCGCAGGCGCCGCAGTTCAGCGGGTCCGCCATCCGCTTGGGCTCGCCGGTGACGCCGATGAGCAGCACCGCGGCCGATTGTCTGACATGCTCGGCATTTCGTTTAAAAAAGGCGAGCCTTTCCGGGTCCTCGCGGGAGATTTCCTCCATGGCTGCGGCCAGCTTCTCCAACTCCTCCCGCTCGTGCAGAATGAGCGTTTTAATTGAGTCCAGTCCCCTGGTTTTGGGGGCGGTGCGGGCACTGACCGCCATCAGCTTGGCCGCGGCCAGAATTCCGTCTTTCTCCGCTTCATTTGAGCTTATTGGTACCACTAATATTTACCTCCTGACTGCTTACAGCTTGTACCTTATCTGACGATTTTAACATAAATGACAGATTATAATGCCCGATACAATTCCCTCTGAAAAGGGCCCTCGGGTCAAAAAGGAGCGTGCTGCATTCAAACCTGTTCTGCTTCCGCTGCCCCTGGTCACTGGTTCCAGCTATCCATATCAGCAATTGCCTGGTGGAGGACTTCCACAGCACGCCCGGCATTGCTCAAGTCGGCCACTTCGGTCGGGGAATGGCTGTATCTCCTGGCAGCCACGAACATAAATGTGGACTCAATATCCGGGTTTACCTCGTAGGCAATAGTATGGTCGGACCAAATCCCGGTGCTCACGTCAACGTGGAACGGAATGTCAAGCTTTTTGGCAGCGTCAATCAATAGCTGGTTCAGGCGGGGGCTGGCGAAATTGACCGTGGCCGGGTAGGGAGTCGCCGGCTGGACAAAGGCGAGTCGGCGCACGCCCAGTCCGGTGCTCATCGGCACCGAGCGCTGGATATCGGGCACGGTATCCTGGGCAAAGCCCGTGTCCAGAGCAATGAACCAGTCGGGCGTTACTTTTCGCAGAAAGTGTCTGACTCCCTGAGAGCCTATTTCCTCCTGGACCGAACCGACGAAGTAAATATCGTGGCGCGTCGGCTTGGTCAGCTTTCGGGCCACCTCAATGAGGACGGCGCAGCCCACGCGGTCGTCAATGGAGGGGCTGGCCAGTATCGTTTTATCATCATCGAGCCAGCGCGGGGGGTGGTCATAAACGATAGGGTCACCTACCGAGACAGATTCCTGACGGTCGCCGACGTCTATCCAGAGGGCGCCCATTTCACGGCGGCCAACGGTGCTGCTGGCGCAGACCACGCCGGGAATATCCCGGTCGGCTCCCAGGATGAGCACCGGCGTCCCGGGCAGGTTGCCAAAATCAATCCAGCCTATCTTATCAAACCAGACATATTCATCTACCTTCTGCACCACCATGCTGACCTGGTCCATATGGGCCACCAGGGCCAGTGAGTGCTTCCCTTCAGTTCCCCTTTTCCTGGCGATAAGATTGCCGATTTTATCAGAATAGATTTCATCAACGTGGTCTTTAAGCAGCTCCTGGAGCCGCTTGGCTACCCGGACTTCAAAGCCGATGGGACCCGGGATTTGCACCAATTCATAGACTAGGTCACTTATCATGAGAAACCTCTTTGGTTCGCTAATTGAAAGCAGCCACCAAACAAAAATCATAGCATTGCCCTTTCAGGTGTGTCAAACCATCGAGTCTTTTAACATAACTCGAACACCCAACTTCATGTGTGGCTGCATTTATGCTATACTTTGCCTTGGGCCAGCGTAGCTCAGGGGTAGAGCAGCGGTTTCGTAAACCGCCGGTCGTCAGTTCGAATCTGACCGCTGGCTCGGCGATATTGGGGGATATGGAGAAAACGCGCTGCTCTTGCAGGCGACCTATAATAGCCTGTGATTATCCGCGAATACAAATGCATGGTATATTTGTGGTATAATCGAAGGAGCTACAAGAGCCAATATGAGGAGTGAAGCGTGAAGCCTAACTGGAAACGGAGCAGCTTGATTTACATCGCCATTCTGCTGGCGGCAGTGGCGCTGTTCTCCTATCTCCTGCCATCGGCGAACAAGCCTGAGGAAGTGCCCCTCAGCGAAGTGATTGCCATGTCGCAGAGCAAGGAAATCGTTGAGATTACGGTGGAGGATGATTTGCTGCTCATCACCACGGCTGATGATACCGAGCTAAGGTCATTCAAGGAGAGCAATTCCAGTATCTATGAGATCGAGGGTCTCAACCTGGAAGGCATCGTGGTGAATGTCAAAGGGTCATCAGGCATCAACTGGGGAAGCCTGATGCTCAATTTCCTGCCGCTTATCATCTTCGGCGGCCTGTTATTCTTCCTATTCCGTCAGGCAAGAGGGGCAAATAACCAGGCGATGAGTTTTGGCCGGAGCCGCGCCCGGCTCTTCCCGGCCAACCGGCCCACGGTGACCTTTGATGATGTGGCTGGCGTGGAGGAGGCCAAGCAGGAACTGTTGGAGGTGGTTGAATTTCTCAAATCGCGGGAGAAGTTCCAGGCGCTGGGCGCGCGCATCCCGAAAGGGGTGCTGCTCGTCGGGCCGCCGGGCACGGGCAAAACCCTGATGGCAAGGGCGGTGGCCGGTGAAGCCGATGTGCCGTTTTTCTCCATCAGCGGCAGTGAATTCGTGGAGATGTTTGTTGGCGTCGGCGCTTCGAGGGTGCGCGACCTTTTTGACCAGTCTAAACGCAATGCTCCCTGCATCATTTTCATTGATGAGATTGACGCGGTGGGCCGCCACCGCGGTGCCGGTCTGGGCGGCAGCCACGATGAGAGAGAGCAGACCCTCAACCAGATTCTGGTGGAGATGGACGGCTTTGATACCAATACCAGCGTGATTGTCATGGCCGCCACCAACCGACCGGACATCCTTGACCCGGCGCTTTTGAGGCCCGGTCGCTTTGACCGCAGGGTCATTCTGGACCGGCCGGATATCAATGGTCGGGTGGCCATTCTTAAAGTCCACGCCAATGGCAAGCCGCTGGATAAAGACGTTGACCTGGAAGTTCTGGCCAAGGGTACGGTGGGCCTGAGCGGCGCCGACCTGGCCAATCTGGTCAATGAGGCGGCTATTCTGGCTGCCAGGCGCAATAAGGATGCCATCGGCATGCGTGAATTTGAAGAGTCAGTGGACCGGGTGATTGCCGGGCCGGAGAGAAGGAGCCGTAAGATAAGCCCGAGGGAGAAAGAGATTACCGCCTATCATGAAGCCGGGCATGCTCTGGTGGCCAAGATGCTGCCCAACGCCGACCCGGTGCACAAGATTTCCATTGTGGCGCGGGGCATTTCACTCGGTCATACGCGCCAGCTGCCCATTGAAGACCGCTACCTGACGACACGTGCTCAAATTAAGGACATGTTGGCTACTTTCCTTGGTGGCTATACTGCTGAGAGTTTGATCTTTAACGAGGTAACTACCGGGGCTTATGATGATATTAAGCGAGCTACCGAGATTGCCCGCAGGATGGTAACTGACTTTGGGATGAGTGACAAGCTGGGGCCGCGTACTTTCGGGGATAAGCAAGAGATGGTCTTCCTCGGTCGTGAGATTTCAGAGCAAAGGGACTACGGTAATAAGATTGCCGATGCCATTGATGAGGAAATAGACCATATTATCCAGCAGGCTCACGAAACCGCCCGAGAAATTCTGACTAAATACCACGACAGGTTGGTATCGATTGCAGGGCAGCTTATGGTTAAAGAGACGCTGGAGGGGGAGGAGCTGGAGGCTGTCCTCAGTGAGACTGTGCTGCGGCCAGCAAAGAAGGCCAGGCCGGAACCCAGGCCGGTGCCGGTAGAGCCGGTGGGTGAAGCCGAGCCGGCCACCAGACCCGAGAAGGCCCCCATAGTGCCTCGCCTTGTCCCGAAACAGACACCGGCGGTTCCTGATTAAGACCGGTGAGCGACACTGAGAGGGGGCGTAGCCCCCTCTTTTTTTATTTACTGTACCCTTTAAGCTATAATTCTCGGGGAGTATAGATGATTAAAATTACCGAACAGCCTATTTCAACGGAAGCCGTGGTAAATGAGGTCAAGGCTCGCCGCAGTGGCTGCGTCGTTACCTACGTGGGCCTGATTCGCGACCATTCCCGGGGCAAGCAGGTTCAATCCGTAACCTATGAGGACGTTTCCGGTAAAGCGGAGAAAAGGCTGCGTGAAATCGCTGACGAAATCAAGCGGAAGTGGCCGGTGGACAATGTGGCCATTTATCACCGGGTCGGCCGGCTGAATGTCGGTGACATCAACCTGGTCGTGGCTGTAGCTTCCGCACACCGCGCCGAGGGGTTTGCCGCCTGTCAGTATGCCATTGACCGGTTCAAGCAGGAACTGCCCACAAGTAAAAAAGAGACCTATCTCGACGGCAGCGTGTGGGAAGGGAAGTGAAGATAACCGGCGCTTATTTTCTGCGGGCGACGACGTACTGGGCCAGCCCAAGCAGCGCATCCCGACTGCTGTCTTCCGGCAGGCCATTTAGTTTCTGGCAGGCCCGGGCACTGTATTCTGAAGCCATGGCGTAGCACTCGTCCACTATCGGGGAATTTCGTATCAGTTCTATCGCCTGCTGGATGTTATCGTGGTCCTCTTTATTCTCAAAGCGCCGTTTCACCGGATTGTCTTCCGGGTAGCGTTCCAGCAGCAGCATCGCCGGCAGGGTAAGAGTTCCCTGGGTTAAATCCGAGCCAACCGGCTTGCCCAGCTCTTCCTCGGTGCCGATGAAGTCCAGGATATCGTCCACAATCTGAAAGGCGATGCCCAGGTAATGCCCGTAGTCTCTGAGTATTTTTACTGACTTCTCCGGTGCACCGCTCAGGACGGCGCCTGACTCGGTGGCGAGGGAGAACAGGGAGGCGGTTTTACCGGATATCTTCTTGAAATACTGTTCCCGGGTCTGTTTCAGATTGTAGGCGCTGAAGAACTGGTTCAGCTCACCGCTGGAGATGGTGGCCAGCGTCTGTGAAAAGAGCTTGATGACTCGCGGGCACTGGGTATCGGCGACAAATTCACCTGCCTTGGCGAAAAGGTAATCGCCGAGGAGAACTGCCGGCTCCGTGCCCCAGAGCTTGTATATCGTAGCCCGGCCGCGACGCGACATTGACTTATCGATGGCGTCATCGTGGATGAGGGTTGCCGTGTGCATGAGCTCAACGGACACGGCCATGGGCAGCAGGTATTTCAGATTATACTGGTAAAACTTGCCTGACAGCAGCGTCAGGGCCGGCCGAATTCCTTTCCCGCCGCCGCCCACCACATAGTCCAGTTGCTTGGCAAGCCAGGGGAAATCAACTTTAATAATCGACCTGAGGGACTCTTTCACCTGGGACAGGTCATCCTGTATGGACCGGTATATTCCGTTGAGCTCCACAGGCCTCCTTTCTCACCTACGATGGGGGCTGGCCGAGCTTCTTGGCCTCTTCCTCCACCAGGCTGTCGTCAAGCTTGGAGAATAGTGGCTGGGGAGAAAGCAATTTTTGTCCTGGCGGCAGTGCCTGAGGCTTCCAGCCGTAATCTTCAATGCTTCCCGTAAAACCTAAATACTCGTGCAGCTTCTGGGAGCTGAAGGGCAGGAAGGGATAGAGCATGGTTTTTAACTGTGTAATTACCTGAAGAGCTACGTATAGAGAATTAGCGGCAGCCTGTTTATTTTCTTTGATTACTAACCAGGGCGACTTTCCATCGAGGTATCGGTTTGTCTCTTGGGCTAAAAGCATAGCTCGCATTATTGCTTGCCTAAAATGGCATTTTGATATGAGCTCGCCTATCTCACTAAGGAAAGCTTTTGAATCTGCCATGACGCTCTTACTAAGGGCATCTAATTCTCCGGGTTCCGGCACGCTGCCGCCGAAGTTACGGTAAACAAAGGTGAGCACTCTATGTACCAGGTTGCCGTACGTGGCCACCAGCTCATCGTTATTGCGGCGCACAAACTCGCGCCAGGAAAAATCGGTATCGGACGTCTCCGGCATATTGATGGAGAGAAGATAGCGCAGGGGGTCGGGGTCGTAGCGGTCGAGGTAGTCAAGCAGCCAGACGGCCCAGTTTTTGCTGGTGGACAGCTTCCTGCCTTCAATGGTCAGGAACTCATTGGCCGGGACGTCGTAGGGAAGGTTCAGGTTATCCCCGTAGCCCATCAGCATTGCCGGCCAGATGAGGGAATGAAAGGGGATGTTGTCCTTACCGATGAAATAGTAGCTCTTGGTATCGCGGTCCTGCCAGAACTCGCGCCATTTTTCGCCATCGCCGCTCAAGGCAGCCCATTCTTTGGCGGCAGACAGGTAGCCGATGACGGCCTCAAACCAGACGTAGATTCTTTTGTTTTCAAAGCCGGCCACGGGTATGGCTACCCCCCAGTCTATATCACGGGTAATGGCCCGGTCTTTCAGCCCTTCCTCAAGATAACGCAGGCTGAAATTCAGCACGTTCGGTCGCCAGTGTGTCTGCTGCTTTATCCAGTCCAGAAGTCGTTCATTAAAGGCGGTCAGCTTGAGGAAAAAGTGCTCGGTATCCCGGAAGACGGGCGTGGTGCCGCAGATGCGGCATTGGGGGTCGATGAGCTCGGCGGGGCTGAGTGGTTTGCCGCAGGCCTCGCACTGGTCACCGCGCGCGCCGGGGGAGTTGCAGTACGGGCACGTCCCCTCGATATAGCGGTCGGCGAGGAAGCGTTGGCAGTTGGGACAGTAAGACTGCGATAGCGTATTCCTGAAAATATATCCGCGGTCGAGCAGGGTAAGGAAGATGTCCTGGGTAACTCTGGCGTGGTTTTCCGTGCCGGTGGTGGTGAAGAGGTCAAACGATATGCCGAGCCTCTGCCAGGACTCAAGGAACTGCTGGTGGTACCTGTCGGCAATTTCGCCCGGTTTTCGCCCTTCCTGCTCGGCCTTGATGGTGATGGGCGTGCCGTGCTGGTCCGAGCCCGAGACCATCAGCACCTCATTGCCTTTGGTTCGATGATAGCGGGCAAAGATATCCGGGGGCAGATAGGCACCGGCAACCTGCCCCAGATGAAGCGAACCGTTGGCATATGGCCAGGCAACGCCAATGAAAATTTTCTCACTCATCAGGAGACCTCACTCATGTTCTGGAATGCCAGACTCAAGGAAGTTCAGTATCTGCTCCCCTTTTTCCATTTTGTACTGGGCGTAACCCTTCTTCAGACAGCAGTCAACGCAGTACCGCCTTGTCTCCCCTTCCTCTTCTTCGATTCCGTCTCTTTCATCGACGGCAAGGTATCGCTCGGGATAGGGGATGAGGCGCTGACATTCATCACATTTTACTTCCCCCAGTGAAATACACCCACGGCGCATTGCTCAACTCCTCTCCAGACTTTGACACGGATTCTGTTTTTTATCTGAAACTTTATTCAATTTCAGCCATGTCCGGTACAGCTCACGGCGGGAAAGGCCGGTCTCCCCGGCCACTCTGGCGGTGGCTTCCTTTGCCTTGACACCACTTTGGCACATATCACGCAGCCGTTTCTCAATGATAGCATTCGATTTCCGGGGTTTTTCTTCTCTTTTCCCCTCAATAACCAGGGTAAATTCACCTCTGGGCTCGGTGAAGCGGTCGATAGCCTGACTTATGGTCCCCCGAAACACCTCTTCGTGAAGTTTGGTGAGTTCACGGCAGACCGCGAGCTGTCGGTCGCCAAGGACCATCTTCAGGTCGTTGAGCGTCGCCGGCAAGCGATGCGGTGCTTCCAGGATAATCAGGGTTCCCGTTTCCTGGGCCGCTGATTGCAGTGCCTGTTTGCGGGCACCGGCTCTGCGGGGCAGAAAACCGAGGTAGAGAAAACGGTCCGTGGGCAGTCCGGAGACCACCAGGGCCGTGATGACCGCTGACGGACCGGGCACCGGGATAACCGGGATACCGGTTCGATTTGCGGCGCCGATAAGCTCATAGCCGGGGTCGGATACTCCCGGCATTCCGGCCTCGGAAACCAGGGCCACATCCCCTTCCTTTAAGCGATTTAAAATATAATCAAGTTTGGTCTTTTTATTGTGCTCATGGTAGCTGGTCGTCGGTGTTTGGATATGGTAAGCGTTCAGCAGCCGTTTTGTTTTGCGCGTATCCTCGGCGGCGATCAGTTTGACTTCACGCAGAACGCGCAGGGCGCGCAGAGATACGTCTTCCAGATTGCCGATAGGAGTTGCTACCACGTATAAATTAGGCATGAATGCTCAATTTCCCCAACGTAAGTATTATAGCTTACGCTTCCTGGCCTGTCTAGCTTTGCCTTTGGGGATAAGATTTCTTGACTTGCCACCCGGCTTTTGCTATAGTTGATATTTAAATGGTGCCAAAAAAGATGGAATCCCCCCAGTATAAACAGCTGCGGCGTGCTTACGGCTTTGATGAAGTAGCTATCGTCCCTGGAGACATCACGGTCAACCCTGACCAGACCAATATCGAACTGACCATCGAGAATTACACGTTCTCTCTGCCCATTATCGCTTCGGCCATGGACGCGGTAACCGATGTGAATTCCGCCGTGATGCTGAGCAAGATGGGTGGCCTTGCCGTGCTCCATCTCGAAGGGGTGCAGACGCGCTATGAGAACCCGGGCGAGGTGCTGGCCCGAATTGCGCAGGCTCCGCAGTCCGAAGTGACCGGGCTGATGCAGAAAATCTATGCCGAGCCAATCAAGGAAAACCTGATCGGCCAGCGAGTTCAGGAAATCAAAAGACAGGGCGGGACCTGTGCCGTTTCGGTGACGCCGGCCAACACCAAGCACTTTGCGCCGATTACGGCCGAGGCCGGGGCAGATATACTGTTTGTGCAGTCCACCGTGACCACGGCATGCCACGTTTCCAAAAGCTACCGCGGCCTGATTTTCTCCGAGCTGCGGGAAATGACCCCGTTGCCGGTGGTGGTTGGTAACTGCGTCAGCTACAGTGCCTGCCTTGAGTTGATGCGGACCGGTATCTCGGCGCTTTTAGTCGGCGTCGGGCCGGGTGCGGCCTGCACCACCCGGGAGGTTCTCGGCGTCGGTGTCCCTCAGGTGACGGCGACCATCGACTGTGCGGCGGCCAGGGACCAGTACTTCCGCGAGACGGGCAGATACGTGCCCGTAATCACAGATGGCGGCTTCCGCAAGGGCGGTGATGTCTGCAAGGCGCTGGCCGCCGGTGCCGATGCCGTGATGCTGGGCTCCATTTTTGCCCAGGCGAAAGAGGCGCCGGGACTGGGCTATCACTGGGGCATGGCCCACCCCCACCCGGCACTGCCCCGGGGAACCCGAATCAAAGTGGGCACCAACGGCACGCTGGAGCAAATCCTCTTCGGGCCAACGTCGGTAACCGATGGCAGCCAGAATATCGTTGGGGCCATCCGCACCGCGATGGGCGTCTGCGGGGTAACCACCATCCGGGACATGCACCAGGCGGAGATGGTGATTGCGCCGGCGATTACCACGGAAGGGAAATCCTGGCAGAAGGCTCAGTCCAGTTCCTGAAAGTGCTCAGGAGAAAAGATTACTCTTCCTCTTCTTCTTCTTCATCGGCTGCCGTGGTGCTGGTTTCCTCACCCATACGCGGCAGCAGGGCGGCCGCCTTTTTTCGCGGTCGTGCGGCGAAGTCCGCAGCATTGATTATCTGACGCAGTTCCTTCAGCCTTTCCGCCTGTTTCACCGTTTTCACTGAGATAACCACCCCGTTCACCCCTGCTTTCCACAGAGCCTTGAGCTCCTCGCAGTTCACTGATGCGGGCACCGCCAGGAGCAGCGGTTTGGATAGAAGGTCGGCAAAGCGCTGACAGAGCATGAGCTGATGCCAGGTAATGGCGGCTCTTTCTTCTTCGTCACCGGCAAGCAGTACCGCGTCCGCCGGCAGTTCGTTTAGCGTTCTTATCAGGCCTTCACTCATCGATGGCTCTGCGAGCAGTATTTTACCCGCCTTCTCGATGCCAGGAAGGCTGAACTCCGAATAAAGAGGCAGTATGACAAAATCGGCGCCGGCCTCGATTGAGCCTTTTGTCTGCGGGCGGCTTTTTTCCTCCAGCCACAGTCCCCAGACCGTATCAGGCAGGGACCGGCCGATATCCTTCGCCGTGCTGGTTTGGGCAATGACGGCGGCATCGGCACTGGAAACGTAATCAACCAGTGGCGTGATATTAACTGCTGGCTCAACATAGACAACAAGCACCATTTTCGGCCTTGTCGGAGCAAGCCTGGTTGCCCTGAACCCCATCGGCAGGGAAACCGTTTCCGCAGTCTGGGCAAGTCTATCTATCAGCTTGCTCATGCCACCTCCCGGGACTGATGAAGCATCCAGCCGTCCGGCTGGCTCTGACTAGTATAGCACAAAGCCGGGCACGGGAAGAAATGGCCGGTACATCGCTGCTGATTTTAACAGAGTTTCTATGCCTCTTTTATGAGGAATTAATCGCGCGGCTTTAAGATGGAAGTGGTGACCAGAGATAGAAGAAGGAAGGTGGCAATATGATACAAACAGTAATAAGGTTGAGGAATGACCTGGTCATGGTCTTTGATGACAGAGGGGAGCAGGTGACCACCTATCAGGGTCAGTATGAGGGTGTCAAGAGAGATATTCTCAAGGATGCTCCTCCGGACGCCGTGTTCCTCAACTGGTTTGGCAGCAGCGCCATCCCGGAGACCGTAAGCAGAGAGGAATGGTAGCCAGTGAGGCATTGTCAGCAGGTAAGAAGCATGCTGACTACTGGAGAGGTCGCCGGCATACTTAATGTCCATCCCAGTACGGTGAGGCGCTGGAACGACCGAAAATTATTGAAGGGTTATCGTATTGGACCGCGGGCGGAGCGGCGGTATCGGCGGGAAGACATTGTGCGTTTCCTCCGGGCGAGGTCTGTCCGATAACATCAGTTCACCCCCCCCAATTTATACCACGATACTCGTTCCCCCTGTCCTGCTTTCAAGCAAGAAATTCGCCATATGGCAAATAATGTCGTCATTCAAGCATCACCTGACAGGTAAGTTTTGACTATTGACAAAAATAGTAGTATTAAGCTACAATTGGCATATAGGTAAAGAGGGTTGTGGTACTCAAGATGGAGGGTAATGTCACCGAGCACCAAGAGGCTGTACTCGATGTCCTCCTCGAAAAGGTGTACCGGGGCAGCGGCTATGACTTCCGGGAATATAGGCGTGGCACAGTGGCACGGCGTCTGGAAAGGAGAATGCTGGCAACAGGCATAAGGACATATTTTGACTACATGCACTTTTTGGATTCGCACCCTGAGGAATACGAACGGTTTGCTGATTATCTCACCATAAAGGTCAGTCGTTTCTTCCGCAGTACATACACGTTTCAGCAGATGACCGCGTTGGTGCTGCCGGAACTGTTGCTAGGTAAAAAGAGAAGGGGAGAGTACGGTTTGAATTTCTGGAGTGCTGGCTGTGCCCATGGCGAGGAGCCGCATTCGATGGCGATTATGCTGGCTGATTTTCTGGGAGGAGCCCGTTTCCGCTATGATATCGCCGTTTATGCCTCTGATGTTAGCTACCTCGATTTAGACGGATTGCGTTCAGGCGTTTACCCGGCCTCAGATGTTGAAGACCTGCCTCATAGCATTTTGGACAAATATTTTGTATTTGATGGGCGCAACTATGAAGTGAGGGCAGATATCAGACAGATGGTCCGGTTTTTTAATTTCGACCTTACTTCGCGGGATGGCCCACCGTTGCCGGGAATGGACTGCATATTCTGTTGCAACGTTTTAATCTATTTTGAAAGGCAGCTTCAGGAGAGGGTGCTTGAGAAGCTATACAGGTCGCTGGCCGTACCCGGATACCTCGTTCTCGGTGAGGTGGAGACGCCGACGACCGCTCTGCTTACGAAGCTGGAATGCCTGGATAGCAAGGCAAAGATATATAAGAAAGTCAATGCTAATGGAGAATAAACCATGAGGAGAAGGTGAGGATGGTGCAGAATGTAGTTTTACCGGAGGAGGAAATATCGCGGAAGGCCGGTGCCATCAGGACGCTGTCGCTGCTCTGGCTGGGGACAGTGGCCGTTGGCGAGATTGTCATTTTCCTGATATGGCTGTTTAACCCCTTTTTCATTGTGCTGCCCTTAACGCTGGTAGACATGACTGCCCTGGCTATCGGCGCGGTGAGTTACTGGCTGTGCCGGTCAGGTCGGGTAAATTTTGCCGGTTATTTCTTCACTGTCGGCGTTGTCCTGTTCGGTTCGATAGTATCGCCGCTGTTCGGCGGGTTCGTCGGCCCGATGGCAATCACCTATGTTTTCGCCATACTGGTCGCCGGCATGACCATCAATATCAGGGCCAGCTTCTATATTGCGGCCCTGTCCGGCGCTCTTTACCTGGCGACCATTGGCATTGAGAGTGCGAAGCTGCTGCCCAGCCTTATCAAGCCCGAGTCTGAAGTGCTGGTGCTGCCTTCACTTACGGTTACCGTCAGGGTCATATTCTTCTTCATGGCCGCTTTCCTGAGCTGGTTCGCCGCCAGCGGACTGCACCGGGCCCTCCAGAACATCCGCAGCTATGCGGCGGAACTGCAAGGCGCCTATGAAAAGCTCCAGGCCGGTGAGGAAGAGCTCAGAGCGTCTAACGAGGAGCTTCAGGCAACCGAGGAGGAGCTGCGAGTCAGCAATGAGGAATTGCAGGCGACCAATGAAGAGCTGAAGGAAACGCAGGAGCAGCTTATTCGCTCGGAGAGGCTGGCGGCAATCGGTCAGCTGGCAGGAGGGGTGGGCCATGAGCTCAGGAACCCGCTCGGTGCCATTAAAAACGCCGTTTACTACATCAGAGGTAAATTAGCCAAGGATGATTTGGCGGAGAAGGAACCACGGGTTATGGAATTCCTGGACATCATGGATGATGAGATCAATGCCTCCAACAAGATTATCAATGACCTGCTTGGTTTTTCCCGCGTCGGCAAGCCATCGGTTCTACCCACGCCGGTGAGGAGGGTGATTGAAGATGCCCTGGCGCGGGTGCCCATCCCGGAGAATGTTGAACTGACCAAGGACTTGGGCGCTGACTCTACCCAGATTACCGTGGACTCGGGACAGATTCAGCAGGTGCTGGTTAACGTGATAACCAATGCGGTGCAGGCGATGCCAGAAGGTGGAAAACTGACCATAAGCACCAGAGAAAGAAAAGGGTTCCTGGAACTGGGCGTAACCGATACCGGAAGCGGCATAGCTGATGAAGTCAGGGGAAAGGTTTTTGAACCCCTGTTTACGACGAGGGCAAAGGGTATCGGCCTGGGGCTGGCCGTCAGCAAGTCGATAATTGACCGTCACGGTGGGAAAATTGAAGTTAAAAGTGCGGCAAACAAGGGGACCACGTTTACCATCATATTACCTCTGGAAACACCGGTTCAGGAGGGCAGCGTTGGGAAGCAATAATGGGCAAGCAAATATCCTGGTCGTTGATGACCTGCGCAGCATGCGGCTGACACTCGGCGGGATACTGGAAGATGAAGGATATACTGTCATGACCGTGGAGGACGGCTACCAGGCTATAGAAGCGGTGAGGAAACGGCACTTTGATGTCATTTTCATTGATATCAAGATGCCGGGGATAGATGGGGTGCAGACTTTTCGGGAGATCAAAAAGATAGACCCGGGCGCCGCCGTGGTGATGATGACCGCTTACTCCGTGGAACAGCTGGTCAAGGAGGCCCTGGAGGAAGGCGCCTACGCCATTATTTACAAGCCGTTCGATATCAATATGGTCATCGCCGTTATCGAAGAATTGCTGACCAAACAGACACTGGTGCTTGTGGTCGATGACCATTTCGCTGACCGGGAGACACTCAAGACGATTCTTGAGGAAAAGGGGTACCGGGTAGCCACGGCTTCTGATGGCGCTGAGGCGATAGATATGGTCAGAAGCCGCCATTATGACATCATTTTCCTGGACGTTAGACTTCCTGACATGACTGGCTTCGAAACATTTGAACAGGTAAAAAAGATAGACCCGCGGGCAACGGTTATCATGATGACTGGCTATGCCGAAGAGGACCTCATTAGGAGTGCCATCGGGTCTGGTGCCTACACGTGTCTGCGCAAGCCCTTTGACATGAGTAAGGTAATTACCCTGGTTGAGGCGGTATCCCGGGAGAAGCAAATATGACGCCGGAATCGGCTATCATACTGGTTGTGGAGGATGAGGCGGGCGCGAGGTCAACGCTGTGCGGCATACTGGAAGAGGTCGGCTACAGAGTGATAGGGTTGGAGAAAGGGGCCGATGCGCTCAGGATAATGAAGAAGGGCCCCTTTGACGTGGTTATTGTTGACATAAAGTTGCCGGACGTCAGCGGGCTGGAGATACTGGAAATAGCCAAGGAAATGAATCCGGAGGTAGCGGTAATAATTACTACGGGATATGCCAGTGTTGAGACCGCCGTGGACGCGGTAAATCAAGGGGCCTATGCCTATTTTATCAAACCGCTCAATCCCGATGAAATCAAGAACACCATTGCCAATGCGCTCAGGCAGCAGCGGCTTTCGATGGAGAATAAAAAGCTGGTGGAAAGGCTGCAGCGCTCCAGCAAGCTGCTCTTCGAAACCAATGAACAATTGCAGCAGGACATCGCCGAGCGCGTACGAATTGAGGAGGCTCTGCGACTATCGGCAAATCAGTGGCGAACCACGTTTGATGCCATCGGTGATGCGGTCTGTCTGCTGGATGATGATGCCAAGATTGTGCGCTGCAACAAAGCGATGACCAGCCTGATAGGCAAATCTTACAGCGAGATCAACGGTAGAAACTGCTGCGAGCTGTTACACGGCCAGGCGGAGCCAATTAAAGAGTGCCCTTTTGTGCGCATGAAGAAATCATATCGCCGGGAAACTCAGATAATATCCCTGGGCGAGAAGTGGATTGAGGTCGCTGTTGACCCTCTCGCTGGCGAAAAAGGCGATATCATGGGTGCGGTTCACATTATAGCTGATATTACCGAGCGCCGGCGGTGGGAAGAGGTATTGCGGCAGTCAGAGGAGTTCAGTTCCACGCTGCTGAGAAACGCTCCCTACCCGCTGCTTGTGCTCAATGCTGATACCTCAGTCAAATACGTAAATCCAGCACTGGAGGAATTAACCGGATTCTCATTGCCCGAGGTTTCCGGCATGAAAGCGCCGTATCCCTGGTGGACAGAAGAAACGGGGAAGAAAACCAAAGAGGATTTCCAAAGGGCGCTGAAAGAAGGTGCCACCGGCAAAGAGGAACTGTCCCAGAAGAAAAATGGGGAGCGGTTCTGGGTTAACATAAACTCAACACCGGTTATCCTGGATGGAGAATATAAATACTATCTGGCCAACTGGGTTGATATTACCGAGCGCAAACGTATGGAAAGGGAGGTAGGAGAAAAAAGCGCACTTCTGGAGATGAAGAACAAAAAACTTCAGGTGCAGGAGCGGGAACTCGTCGAAAAGACCAAGGAACTGGAAGTGGCCAACAAGGCGAAGTCTGAGTTTCTGGCGCACATGTCACACGAGTTACGCACTCCGCTCAACGTCATCATCGGCTTCTCCGAGCTGATGCTGGACGGTGCGATGGGACGTCTGAGCAAGGGGCATGAGCAGTGCCTGAACGATATTTTAGGTAGCGGGCAGCATCTGCTGAGCCTTATCAACGATATTCTGGACCTCTCCAAGATAGAAGCCGGTAAAATGGAACTGAGAATAAAGAATATCATGCTGCCGAATATGCTGACGACATTAAAAAATGAAATGATGCCGATAATTAACAGGCGTAAGCAAAACCTTGAAGTGGTTATTGAAAATGGGCTTCCGCCAGTGCGCGCCGATAAGGACAAAATACGGCAGGTGCTGATCAACCTGTTGAGCAATTCCACCAAGTTTACTCCAGATGGCGGTTATCTGCGTATTGAGGCGGTTAAGGAGGATGGCTGGTGCCGGGTCAGTGTTATCGATAATGGCATCGGAATAAAAAAGAAGGACCAGAAAACCATTTTTGAACCTTTCAGCCAGCTTGATAATCCGCTGCCCAGGGAATCCGGTGGTACCGGGCTCGGCCTGGCCATTTCCAAGCAGATCATTGAAAAGCACGGCGGTAGAATATGGGTAAACAGTGACTATGGTAAAGGGAGCCAGTTCCATTTTACCTTACCTCTGGCCGCGCCCAGCACCGTTTATCCCGTGTAATTACATAGCAGTAGGAATTTGCCGGAGGTATAAATTGCCGAAGGATAAAATAATGCTCGTGGAAGATAACCCCCAGAATATGAAGTTACTGGAGATACTTCTGAGGTCAAAGAGCTATACCCTGCTCAAGGCATCTGATGGTGAAGAAGCGCTGGATATGGCCACCCGGGAGCAACCTGACCTGATTGTCATGGACATGCAGCTTCCCAAAATGAGCGGGATTGAGGTAACGAAACGGCTCAGACGAAAGCCTGTTTTCAGTCAGACACCCATTATCGCTCTCACCGCCTATGCCATGCGGGGGGATAGGGAGCGCTTTCTGGAAGCGGGCTGCAATGCTTATCTGTCGAAGCCAATCAATACCCGGGAACTGCCGGCGCTAATCGACCGCATGCTGGAGGAAAACAGGAAAATTGACGCTTAAAGCGGTATAAAAATGAAGAAGAAGATACTGGTCGTCGATGACGACCCGGCAATGGTGAGACTGATTTCCCAAATCCTGACCGGGGAGAGATATGAAGTACTGGAGTCCAATAATGGTCAGGACGCGCTGCGGCTGCTGTACAACTACAAGCCGGACCTGGTGCTGCTCGATGTGGTCATGCCCACAATGGATGGCTGGCAGACCTGCAGTCGCATTCGTGATATATCGGCGGCGATACCGATTATCATGCTCACCGGTAAGCGTAAAACGGAAGACGACGTGGTGCGTGGTCTTGATTATGGCGCCGATGATTATCTCATCAAGCCGGTGGGAAACAGAGAGCTGGCGGCGAGGGTGCAGGCAATGCTGCGGCGCGCCGAGCTTCCCTCATCTACGGAGAGCCAGGGCAAAGATGCCATTTTCAGCGATGGCTATCTCACCGTGGACATTGCCCGGCGCCGGGTAACGGTCGGCGGCAAACTCGTCAAATTAACGCCCATTGAATTCCGCCTGCTGGCCCTCCTGCTGCAGAACACCGGGCGAATTCTGACTCACCAGCAGTTGCTGGAAAAGGTGTGGGGCTGGGAATACACTGATGACCTCGACTACGTGCGCATCTACATCTCACATCTGCGGAAAAAGATAGAACTGGAGCCTGCGCTCCCCAACTACATTATCACCGAACCCGGCGTTGGCTACTACTTTCAAAAGCCGGCCTGACGGCAACTCTCTTCAGCAAGTCCTTGATGTGAAAGCTCCGTGTCATGCTTTACCGAATAGTCTGGAAGCTGGTATAATCCTAGACGATATGGCGGTAAAGCTGGCTTTTTTGCAGTCGAGCGCCTATTTCTCAGGGTTGGGTTCCGATGAGCTTGATTCAATCCGGAAGTATATATTTGAGAAAGAGGTAGCGCGCGGGGAGATAGTCCTCTTTGAAGGCGAACCGGCCAAGGCCGTGTATATTGTTGTCTCCGGCGTGGTAAAAGTATTCAAGACCTCCGCCGATGGCAAGGAGCAGATTATATACCTGGCTCGGCCCGGCGGCTCATTTAATGATGTGCCTGTCTTTGACGGAGGGCTGAGCCTGGCCAGTGCCGAGGCGATGACGCAGGTAGTCCTGTACGGGATGAAAAAAGGCGACCTGGAGACGAGGTTGCAGGGACATCCAAAGCTGGCGACGAATATAATTCAGGTGCTGTCACAGCGGGTTGAGCAGATGATTTCGCTGGTTGAGGACCTGTCGTTCCGGCGTGTGACGGGCAGGGTGGCCAAGATACTGCTGGAGAACGTTGCGGACGCGAACGGGCAGAGGCACAGGCTGACCCAGCAGGAGATGGCCGCTATGGCCGGCACGGCGAGGGAGATGATAGGGCGGTCGCTCAAGCTACTTGAGGAGGAAGGGAAGGTAAGATTGGAGCGCAATCGTATCGTGATCACGGATAAGGAGGCGCTGAGGGAAGTTGCCGGTGTTGGCATGTGAGACAAAAGTCGCTGACAGCCGGGATAATCGGGTATTAAACTATTGCTGTCTGGAGAACGGGGGATAAATGGTCAGAATGCCGGAAATCGACCGAAGTAAGTGCGACGGCTGCGGACTTTGTGTGGAGGTGTGCTCCTGTAAGGTTCTGGTGCTCGTTGATAATAAGGTCGAGGTAAATGAGAAGGTAGAGTGCAGGCTGTGCACCAGATGGTGCACGATGTGCGAGATGGTATGTCCTGCGGGGGCGATACAGTGCCCCTTCGAGATAGTTACCGAAGAGTAGCCGCATCAGGCTGACCTATCCCGGCCACCGCAATTTCCGTTTATTTTTTTAATTTTCACCATCTTCTGGCCTGTTTTTCCGTTATCTTAAATATGGGATAAAAGTCACATACAAGAGCAAACTGGAAGATTAAAATGAATGGAAAACAAGGGAGAGGAGGTGCGTGATGAGGAATAGAAGTAATTTAAAAGTGAAAAAGCCGGCAGTGGCCACAGCCTGCCGGCATTACTGGATTATTGAGACCGCTAGCGGCCCGACCAGCCGGGGTGTCTGCAGGATATGTGGTGAGGAAAGGGAGTTCCAGAATTCCTGGTCAGACGCCAACTATAAAGGCAAGGATGCCCGGGTTTTCAATCTGCCCAACATGCTGGATGACGAGGAAGGTAAAGAACAGGATTCATAGCTGGAGAAGCTGGGTCACGCTTTATACGGTGTCGGAGTTATCGGCTGAATAAAGCCTGCTCTTAAATAAGGTATCAGTGAGTTCAGGATTACATTCCTGAACTCATTTGTTGTAAGATAGTAGGGAAATGGTTGACGCGGTAAAGCGGGTGGCCGTCCTTGGCTCCACTGGCTCCATCGGCCGGCAGACGCTTGATGTTATTCGGGCGATGCCGCATCGATTTCGCGTTGTCGGGCTGGCGGCGGGGAAAAACCTGGAGCTGCTTGCCGAGCAGATCGAAGAGTTCGAGCCAGCACTGATTGGCTGCCCACCAGATACTAGGGATATCGAACGATTAAAGCATATAGTTGACATAAAAGAAGAACTGTTGCCCCTGGATGAAATTGCGGCCAGCACAGAGGTAGATATCGCGGTCATTGCCACATCTGGAAAAGCGGGGTTGAGGCCGACGCTGGCAGCATTGCGGGCGGGTAAAAACATCGCTCTGGCCAACAAAGAATCGCTGGTCTCGGCGGGGGAGATTATCACCCGCGAGGCGAGGGAAAGCGGCGCCCGGATTCTGCCCGTTGACAGCGAGCACAGTGCCATATGGCAGTGTCTCAGCGGGGAGCACCAAGAAGCGGCCCGGATAATTCTGACGGCATCGGGAGGGCCGTTTCGCCAGTTTTCACATAAGCAGCTGGAAAGGGTGACGGCAGCGCAGGCGCTGCAGCATCCTTCGTGGCGGATGGGGAAAAAGGTGACCATAGACTCGGCAACGCTGATGAATAAGGGTCTGGAGGTCATTGAAGCGCACTGGCTGTTCGACATGCCCTACGACCGCATTGATGTGCTGGTCCATCCCCAGAGCATCATTCACTCCATGGTGGAGTTCTCCGATGGCTCAATCAAAGCGCAGCTGAGCTATCCTGATATGCGCCTGCCCATACAGTATGCCCTGTCCTATCCGGATAGGCTCCCCAATCCCCAGCTTCCCCGGCTCGACTGGAGCCTGGGCAGGAGCCTGGACTTTGAGCCTCCCGATTATGATAAATTTCCCTGCCTGCGACTGGCGATTGAGGCGGGCAGGCGGGGAGGGACATACCCGGCGGTGCTCTGCGCTGCCGATGAGGTGGCGGTGGAACTTTTTCTCAGCGGGCGCATCCGGTTCACCGATATCGCCGGCGCTGTTGAGCGGACACTGGCACAGCACCGGCTCATAAGTAACCCAGGCCTTGAAGAGATTGAGGCGGCGGATAGCTGGGCCAGGGAAACATTACCGGAAATGGTCAGTGGGGTGACGTAGTGTTCATAACCATAATCGCTTTCCTGGGAATACTGGCGGTGCTGATTATCGCCCACGAGTTCGGACACTATATCACCGCCAGGGCCTCAGGTGTCATCGTGGATGAGGTCGGCATCGGTTTCCCGCCCCGGCTGCTTTCCTTCAAGCGCGGTGGGACCATATACTCACTGAATGCGATACCGCTGGGCGGCTTTGTCAAGATGGCCGGCGAGGAAGACCCCAAGGTCGCGGGGAGCCTGGCCAGCAAGAGCATCCCGGTCAGGCTGCTGGCGCTGAGCGCCGGTTCGTTGATGAACCTGCTGCTGCCCCTGCTTCTCTTCTCGGTGGCATTCATGGTCCCGCATAATGTCGTTTACGGACAGGTGCAGGTTGATGAGGTGGCCGCAAGCTCGCCCGCAGCGAGAGCAGGCATCGTTGCCGGGGACACCGTCCTTGAGATAAACGGGAATAAGGTCAATAACATTGGCGATGTGCAGCGCCACATCCAGCTCAAGCTGGGACAGCCCGTTACTCTGCTCATTCAACATGTTGATGACAGCGTCGAGGAGGTCAGAGCAGTACCAAGATGGCGACCGCCGGAAGGGGAAGGGGCGATTGGCGTTGCCGTGAGAACGGTCTCGGCGACGGTTGTCCGGCAGAGCTATCCCTTCTGGCAGGCGATGCCGATGGGCGTGCGGGAGTGCATTGACACGTTTGTCCTCTTCAAGAACGGCATCATCAGCATGATTATCGGCAGCGCACCGAGGGTTGTAGCCGGGCCGGTGGGAATAGCACAGCTGACGGGCGAGGTGGCCCAGGCGGGGCTCAGCCCGCTGCTGGAGTTTGCCGCCTTCCTCAGCATCAACCTGGGCATCATCAACCTTCTCCCCCTGCCGGCGCTGGACGGCGGGAGGATTGCCTTTGTCCTTCTGGAGTGGATAAGACGCGGCAGGCGGGTGCCGGCCAGAATCGAGGGAATGATTCACATGGCTGGCTTTGGCCTGCTGATTGTTTTTATCCTGCTGGTCACCTACCAGGATATCATCCGCATCGTAAGCGGCGAGAGTCTGCTGCCATAGAAGATAAAAGAGAGGCGAAGCCTCCAGATATGTACACGGGGAGTTTTAGAGGGGCGAAGCCCCTCTCCCACAACCTCCCCCTCTCCTTTGAAGGAGAGGGGGATTAAGGGGGTGAGGTAAATAAATAATCCCAGGCGAATTAGTAAGCCCATTCAGATCGGCGGGGTAGCCATCGGGGGCGGCGCACCGATTGTGGTGCAGTCGATGACCAACACGGACACCCGTGATGTCAGGTCGACCGTAAACCAGATAAGGGAGCTTGAGGAGGTCGACTGCGAGCTGGTGCGGGTGGCCGTGCCTGACGTTGAGGCCGCCCGGGCTATCACCGAAATAAAGAAGGGCATTGCCATTCCCCTTGTTGCCGATATCCACTTTGATTACAGGCTGGCATTGCTGGCCCTTGAAGCGGGCGCCGATGGGCTGAGGCTGAACCCGGGCAATATTGACGAGGCGGAGAAGGTGAAGGCGGTGGCGCTGGCGGCGAAAGAGAGAGAAGTGCCGATACGCATCGGGGTGAACGCGGGCAGCCTGCCGAAAGCCAGAAATCCGAAGCTAAGCATTGCCGAGAGAATGGTCGAGGCGGCTTTAGGGCAAATACGGCTGCTGGAAAGTCTTGACTTCGACCTGATAAAAGTATCGCTGAAAGCGTTTGACGTGCCGACGATGGTTGAGGCCAATAAGAGCCTTGCAGGAAAAATACCGTACCCTCTTCATCTGGGCGTTACCGAAGCGGGCACGCCGAGAAGGGGCGTTATCCGCAGCGCGGTGGGCATCGGCACTTTATTATATATGGGCAT
>DAOUDY010000049.1:0-3444 GCA_034430755.1 Dehalococcoidales bacterium | reverse complement strand
CTGTTCCAGCTGCTGCTGGCAACAATGGAGCAGCTGTGCCGGGCAGGCAACCGAGACCTGACGCTGCGCTATTTTGAACTGCACCTCCTCGATGAGGTCGGCTACCGGCCACAGCTTCAACAGTGCGTCTCCTGCCAGAAGCCACTGGCGCCGGTGGTCAACTCTTTCAGCCCGAGCTCCGGTGGCATGCTGTGCCCGGACTGCTCCGCAAACCATCCCTCAAGCTACCCGCTTTCCGTAAATGCCCAGAAAGTGCTGCGCCTCCTTCAGGACAGCGACTACGGCACGGTCGAACGTCTGAAAATAGATGCCGGGCTTTCCCGGGAACTGGAGAGAGTAATAAACAGTTATCTCAGATACCTCCTGGAGCGGGAAGTTAAGTCGGCCGCCTGGCTTGATGAGCTGCGGGAGCAGATGAAGTAACCATCACGACACTCAGCCCTTTACCGCAATTCCGGAATGGCCTATAATAGAAGTTGACTGGGGGTCTGGAACTCTCAGTCTTTTTACTATATTATAGGGGGAGAAATGACGACCAGACTGGACCGGATTACGCAGCAGCGCCGCGAGAAGCTGGAACGGCTTCGTGGTAATGGTATCAACCCCTACCCGCACCGCTACCAGCGCAGCCACACCACCCAGGAGGCGGCCTATCTGCTTGAGCAGAACGAGGCCGGCCAGGCCGAAGAGAAGCAGGTTAACGTCGCCGGGCGCATCATGGCCATCAGGCAGATGGGAAAAAGCGCCTTCGCCGATATCCGCGATGGTGCGGGCAAGATACAGCTGCTTTTCCAGAACATGGACAAATACCCCGCAGAGCAAAGCCAGCTCTTTAAGGAACTGGATATCGGCGATTTCATCGGCGTGGAAGGACAGGTGCTCCGCACCCGGACCGGCGAGCCGACCGTTCACGTTAACCGCTTCACCCTGCTCGCCAAGTCATTGCAGCCGCTGCCGGAAAAATGGCACGGCCTCAGCGATGTTGACACCAGATACCGGCAGCGCTACCTCGATTTAATCAGCAACCCGGAGACCCAGATAACTTTCAAGACCCGCAGCCAGGTCATCAATGCCCTGCGGCAGTTCCTCAACGAGCGCGGCTTCATCGAAGTGGAGACGCCGGTGCTGCAGCCATCCCCCGGCGGGGCACTGGCCCGCCCCTTCGTTACCCACCACCATGCCCTCGACCAGGATTTCTACCTGCGCATCGCCCCGGAGCTCCACCTCAAGCGGCTTATCGTCGGCGGACTGGACCGCGTCTACGAGCTGGGCCGCATCTTCCGCAACGAAGGCGTCTCCACCCGGCACAACCCAGAGTTCACCATGCTGGAAAGCTACCAGGCCTACGCCGATTACAACGATGTGATGGACATGCTCGAGGAGATGGTGGCCTGGGTCAGCAAAAAGGTGATGGGCACCACCAAGGTAAAGTACGGTGACTACAAAATCGACTTCAAGCCGCCCTGGCCGCGCCTCACCCTGCGCGAAGCCGTTGAGCAGTACAGCGGCATTGACTTCGTCACTTACCCCACTGCCGATGGCCTGAGGGACCGGATGAGGGACAAAATGAAGGCCCGCGGGCTTGAGGTTGACCCGCAGAAGAACTGGGCCAAGCTGGTGGATGAGCTCATCGCCACCTTCGTTGAGCCGAGCCTCATCAAGCCCACCTTCCTCAAGGACTATCCGGTATCGATGTCGCCGCTGGCCAAGACCAAACCCGGCGAGGACCGGGTGGTGGAGCGCTTTGAGACATTCGCCGGCGGCATGGAAATCGCCAACGCGTTTTCCGAGCTCAACGACCCGGATGAGCAGAGGCAGCGCTTCGTCCAGCAGCAGAAAGAGCGGTACGAAAAGGACGAGGAAAGCTGGACCATTGACGAGGACTATCTTCTGGCTCTGGAATACGGCATGCCGCCCACCGGCGGCCTGGGCGTGGGCATCGACCGCCTGGTGATGCTGCTCACCAACCAGCAATCAATTCGCGAGGTCATCTTATTCCCGCAACTCAGGGAGAAAACGTAATAAAATTAAAGAGGAGTAGCTGAGAAACAAAACCTCCAGAACAGGGGGGCATGAGGGGTGGAATACTGAAAGGGGAGTTTTAGAGGGGCGAAGCCCCTCTTACCCAACCTCCTCCCCCCCTCCTTCAAAGGAGAGGGGGACACAGGGGGTGAGGTTGATAAAAATTAAAGAGGAAATCCATGCTTGACCTTAAATTCATCCGTGAAAACAGCAAGGTTGTCGAAAAAGCGCTGAAAAACCGTCAGGACAGCGCCCCGATTGACGAGATACTCGAGCTCGACGCCGACCGCCGCCAGAAGATTCTGGAGCTGGAGAGCCTCCGGCATACCCGCAAGGAAGCATCAAAAGAACGGAGGACGGACAAAACGTCGGCCGAAGAGGCACGCGACCTGCGCGCCATGATACGCGACTTTGAAGAAGAGGTGAAGAGCATAGATAGCCAGCTTGAGGAACTGCTTTTGCAGGTGCCCAATGTCCCCCACCCTTCCGTGCCCGTCGGCAAGAGCGAAGATGATAACGTGGTGGTGCGCACCTGGGGCGAGCCAAAGCGCTTTGACTTCACCCCCGTCCCCCACTGGAAGCTCGGCGAAGCGCTGGACATCATCGACTTTGAGCGCGGCGTCAAGCTTTCCGGCACGCGGTTCTACGTCCTCAAAGGACTGGGCGCCCGGCTTCAGCGCGCCCTCATCTGGTTCATGGTCGACCTCCACACCAGCAAACACGGCTACCAGGAGGTCTATCCGCCGTTCATGGTGCGGCGCGAGTGCCTCGTTGGTTCAAGCCAGTTGCCCAAGTTCGCCGACAACCTCTACCACGACTCGGAGGATGATTTTTGGTTCGTGCCCACGGCGGAGGTGCCCCTCACCAATCTTCACCGCGATGAAATCATTCCGTCGGGCGTGCTGCCCTTCCACTACGTCGCCTACACCGCCTGCTTCCGACGGGAGAAGATGTCCGCCGGCAAAGATACCCGCGGCATCAAGCGCGGCCACCAGTTCGACAAGGTCGAGCTTTACAAATTCACCGAGCCGGATACCTCCTATGACGAGCTGGAAAAGATGACCAGCGATGCCGAAGCGGTCTGCCGGCAGCTGGAGTTGCCCTACCGCGTTGCCATGCTCAACACCTCCGAGCTTGGCTTCGCCTCGGCCAAGTCCTATGACATTGAGGTCTGGGCGCCCGGCTGTGAAGAGTGGCTTGAGGTCAGCTCCTGCTCCAACTGCACCGATTTCCAGGCCAGAAGGGCCAATATCCGCTACCGCCCCACCCCGGACTCAAAGCCCCAGTTCGTGCACACCCTCAACGGCTCCGGCCTCGCCCTGCCGAGGATAATGATTGCCGTCATGGAGAATTACCAGCAGAAAGACGGCACCATCTCAGTCCCCGAAGTTTTAAGGCCAATGGTGGGGGAGAAGGTGATAA
>DAOUDY010000048.1:0-6578 GCA_034430755.1 Dehalococcoidales bacterium | reverse complement strand
TTTCAACTATCATAGTAATTCACCACAATTATATATTAGGGGGAAGGGTTATAGAAGAGGGGCTTCGCCCCTCTTGGACTCCCTGTTACTTACCTTGGACTCCCTGATGTATTCCTACTTATTGGACTCCCTGTTATTTGCCCAGTGCTTCTTTTCTCAGTATTTCCGCCTTGTCCGTCTTCTCCCAGGGGAGGTCAAGGTCATCCCGGCCGAAGTGCCCGTAGCAGGCGGTCTGGCGGTAAATGGGTCGGCGCAGATTGAAGTGCCTGATGATGGCGCCGGGCCGCAGGTCGAAATGCTTTCTGACAAGACCAAGGAGCACTTCATTGCCGACCTTGCCCGTGCCAAAGGTCTCGATGGAAATGGAGAGGGGGCGGGCCACGCCGATGACGTAGGAGATCTGAATCTCCAGCCGCTCCGCCAGCCCCGCCGCCACCAGGTTCTTGGCCACATAGCGCGCGGCATAGGTCGCCGAGCGGTCAACCTTGGTCGGGTCCTTCCCGGAAAAGGCGCCACCGCCGTGCCGGGCAATGCCGCCATAGGTATCAACCAGTATCTTACGACCGGTGAAGCCGGTGTCAGATACCGGCCCGCCGATGACAAACCGGCCGGTGGCATTGACGTAGTACTGAGTTTCCTTGTCCAGAAGTGCCGGTGGAATCACTTTCTTGATTACGTGCTCGATAATGTCCCCTTGAATCTGCTCGCGGGATGGTTCGGGATCATGCTGGGCACCAATAACCACATTGGTTACCCGAACCGGCTTTCCGTTACTGTACTGCACGGTAACCTGCGACTTCCCATCGGGTCGGAGATAGGGCAGCGTGCCATTTCTTCTTACCTCGGCCAGTCGCCGGCAGAGTTTGTGCGCCAGCGAGATTGGCAGCGGCATCAGTTCGGGAGTCTCGTTACAGGCAAAGCCGACCATCATTCCCTGGTCCCCCGCTCCAATTTCATCCAGCGCGGTGGCTGCGGTGCCGGTCTTGGCCTCCTGCGACTTATCCACGCCCAGCGCAATGTCCGCCGACTGCTCATGTATCGATACCATCACCCCGCAGGACTGGTACTCAAATCCGTATTCGGGATGTACATAACCGATATCGCGGACCACCTGCCGTACTATCTGCGGGACTTCTACATAGCAGTCAGTGGTAATCTCCCCCATGACAATGACCAGACCGTTGGTCACCGCCGTCTCACACGCCACCCGCCCGTACGGGTCCTGCCGCATTATCGTGTCCAGTATGGCGTCTGATATCTGGTCGCAGATTTTGTCCGGATGCCCTTCGGTAACCGACTCCGACGTCAATAGATAACTGGATGAACTCGCAAAACTACTGGGCATTTTTCCCTCCATCTATATAAATCAAATCTACTTCTATGTTCCTTCTTCCCAGCTCGCCAGGTATTTTCTCTGTTCCTCGGTCAGACTGTCAATGGCCACACCCATCGCGTTTAGTTTTAAACGGGCAACCTCACGGTCAATATCTTCCGGCACGGAATGGACTCTCGTCTCTAACTGGCCCCGGTTTTCAGCCAGATATTCAAGGCACAGCGCCTGATTGGCAAAGCTCATATCCATGACGCTGGCCGGATGGCCTTCCGCAGCCGCCAGGTTGATAAGCCTCCCCTCCCCCAGAAGGTAGAGGCAGCGTCCATCTGCCAGAGAATACTCGTCAACGAAGTCACGTATTTTCCGCTTGCGCTTTGTCATGCTTTCGAGAGCCGGGATGTTTATTTCCACATTAAAATGGCCGCTGTTGGCCAGAATAGCGCCGTCCTTCATCACCTCAAAGTGAGGCCGGTCAATCACGCTCTTGTCGCCGGTGGTGGTGATGAAAATATCACCAATTACGGCCGCCTCCACAAGCGGCATGACCTGGAACCCGTCCATCACCGCCTCCAGCGCCCTGACCGGCGCCACCTCAACGACGATGACATGGGCACCCAGGCCCCTGGCCCGCATGACCACGCCGTGGCCGCACCACCCATAGCCGCACACCACCACCTTTTTCCCCGCCCACAGAATATTGGTGGCACGGGTGATGCCATCGATGGTGCTCTGCCCGGTCCCGTAGCGGTTATCAAAGAGGTACTTGGTCTGGGCATCATTCACGGCAATGATTGGGTACTTCAGCTTCCCGGCACCCGCCATGCTGCGCAGGCGAACCACACCGGTGGTAGTCTCCTCGGTCCCGCCGATGACGTCGCCAATCATCTCCTGTCGTTTGGTATGCAGTGTGGTCACCAGGTCGGCGCCATCGTCCACGCTAAGCTGCGGCTTGTGGTCTATAGCCATATTGATATGTTTGTAATAGGTCGCCTCGTCCTCACCCTTGATGGCATTGGTCGGAATATCATACTCCACCAGCGCTGCCGCCACGTCATCCTGCGTGCTCAATGGGTTTGAAGCACAGAGAATAAGGTCAGCACCCCCCGCCTGCAGCGTCAGTGCCAGGTTGGCCGTCTCGGTGGTGACGTGGAGACAGGCGGAAATGCGCACCCCTTTCAGCGGCTGCTCTTTCCGGAAACGCTCCCGTAGCAGACCCACCACCGGCATCTCCCGGAACGCCCACTCGATGCGCTGCCGGCCGGCTTCAGCCAGCGACCGGTCTTTAATATCATAATTATGTAAAGCCATTGTGCTCCTTTGTCAAAAATAATGCCATTTTGTTTTAATGATACAAGGGATCGAGCTTTTATTCAAGAAGACCTCCCCTGTTTTATAGCCACTGCTATGCGATATAATATTTATTAGGGAGCAGTGTGAAAGAAGCACCGAGCAAAAAGTGAAACGGTTCGAGCTTATTGAGCACACGGCAGATATGGGACTGGTGGCCTACGGACATGACCTGGCCGAGGCGTTTGCCAATGCTGCCTACGGCCTGTTCTCCATAATGGCTGACCTCAGCAATGTGCAGGAAAGAGAGTCCCTTCAGATAGAACTCGAAGAAGAGGACACGGAAAGCCTGCTCTTCGAGTGGCTCAACTATCTGCTCTATACCTTTGACGTCTATATGCTGCTGCTGAAGCGGTTTGATGTGGAACGTTTCGATGGTTTGAGCTTGAAGGCGACCTGCCACGGCGAAAAATACGACCCTTCCCGCCATCGATTGAAGACCGGCGTGAAGTCGGCGACCTATCACATGATGAAGGTTGATAAGGAGAACAATAAGATACAGGTTATCCTGGATGTGTAGGAGGTGACGAGATGGCGCCCTGGAATGGACCGCTGGAAAAAATAGACGACTATCGCTGGCGAATACCGAAAAGCTACAAGCAGGGCATGCGCGTGCCCGGCATCATCTACGCCGACGCCGATATGGTAAAGCAAATCCGCGGGGAACAGGCCCTGGAGCAGGTGGCCAACGTCGCCTTCCTGCCCGGCATCGTGGACTACTCGCTCGCCATGCCTGATATCCACTGGGGCTACGGCTTCCCCATCGGCGGGGTGGCGGCCATGCGGGTGGATGACGGTGTGGTCTCGCCGGGAGGCGTTGGCTTTGACATCAACTGCGGCGTCCGCCTGCTGCGCACCAACCTGACGAAAGATGAGGTCAGCCCGAAAATGAAGCCGCTGATGGACGCCCTGTACAACAGCGTGCCTTCAGGCGTCGGCTCAAAGGGCAGAATCAGGCTGAAGGGCGGAGAGGTCAACGAGGTGCTCAGGAAAGGCTCCCGCTGGGCGGTGGAACACGGGTACGGCCGACCGGAAGACCTGGAGACCACCGAGGAAAGCGGCGAGATGGCCGGGGCGGACCCTGCCGCAGTAAGTGGTCGGGCCAAAGAGCGGGGCACGCCGCAGCTCGGCACGCTGGGCTCGGGGAACCATTTTCTCGAGGTGGCGCTGGTAGACCAGATTTACGAGCCGGACATTGCTAAAGCCATGGGCATCGATGAGGTCGACCAGGTGATGCTTTACGTTCACTGCGGCTCGCGCGGCCTGGGACATCAGGTGGCCGACGACTACGTCAAGGAGATGGTCAGAGCCATGGCCAGGTATGATATAGACCTCCCCGACCGTCAGCTCGCCTGCAGCCCGGTCAATTCTCCTGAGGGCCAGGCTTACTTTGCCGCGATGCGCTGCGCCGCCAACTACGCCTGGGCCAACCGACAGTGCATCGCCCACTGGGTGAGGGAGGCATTCTGCCGGGTGCTGGGCGTAAAAGAAACCGGCGCCGGCCTGGAACTCATTTACGATGTCGCCCACAATATCGCCAAGATTGAGGAACATCAGGTCGGCGGCCAGAGGGTGAAGCTCTGCGTGCACCGCAAAGGGGCCACCCGGGCCTTTCCCGCCGGCCACCCCGAAGTGCCCAGGAAATACGCTCGCATCGGTCAGCCGGTGCTCATCCCCGGGGACATGGGACGGGTATCCTATGTGCTGGTGGGTACAGAAGGGGCGATGAAGGAGACCTTCGGCTCCACCTGTCACGGTGCCGGCAGGGTACAGAGCCGGTCGGCGGCCAAACGGCACCTCAGCGGCAGAGCAGTGCTTGAGTCGCTGCAGTCCCGCGGCATAACGGTACGTGCGGGCAGTCTCGCCGGCCTTGCCGAGGAGGCTTCAGAAGCCTACAAGGACGTTACCTCGGTGGTGGGAATCACCCACAATGCCGGCATCTCAAAAATCGTAGCCAGAACGAGGCCAATCGGGGTCATAAAGGGGTAGCCAGGATAAAAGGGGAAAAGAAACCGGGCCCTTTGCCTGCTTTTCAGCGGTAAGTGGCCCGGTCGCCTGGTACAGCTACACTACGTTTGGGTTCTTGAGATATACCGCGATTATCGCTATAGGGCGCGAGGTCGCGTCAGATAGACTTCCTGGCTGCGTCGCAGCATTCCGGGCATTTCCCTGATGCTGAACATGGCCGCACGGCCGAGCTGCCTGATATTAATTTTCTCTAGCAACGGCTGCGCCCACTCCCACAGCTTGGAATATGCGGAGACCAGGAAGAGGCCAGCAAGGCAGGCAATCGTCAAGAGAACTTGCACGTAGATTGGCAGTTCATATCCAGCTTGCATATTAACCTCCCCTCACTGTCATTCAAGACGCTTTCGACCTTTTTTCAAATCGCCATATTGAGAAAGGGAGTGGCAATTGTTGTTTTTTGTCCTTCCATCATGTTATCATTACTCAAAATTTACCACGCTTATAACAAATAATTATTAATTTATTAGATTTATCTAGTGAATTCTTATTCACTATTATCATTATAAATCATACGGGAAACATTGTCAAGCAGGGAGGGGGTAGCGGCATGAAAGATTGGACTTTTATCACCAGCCACGGCCTTATACTGAATTACATTGCCAGTCAACCTCGCAGCACGGCCCGTCAGATTGCATCGGCGATTCAAATCACGGAATGGAGCGTTCACCGGGTTATTGCGGAACTGGAAAAAGAAGGCTATATCCAGCGCCAGAGGTCAGGACGCAAAAATATTTACGCGGTCAATCCCTCCCTCCACCTGAGGCATGAAACCGTCCGTGATGTCATGGCGGGGGACCTGCTCAGAGTGCTGAGCGGGAAGCGGAAAAGAAGAGGCTCCAGCACAGCATCGGACGTTTGAGTACCAGGCCTGAAAGCTAGGGGTTTTAACCTATCCCCACCCTTTCCCTGACCAGGGCCAGCGTCTTTTCGGCGGTGGGGCGAACCTTATCTGCCCCCTCCGCCAGCAGCCGGTCGATATGTTGCGGGTCGGCGGTCAGCTCACGGTAGCACTCCTGCACCGGTTTCAGGCCTTCAACGACCACCTCAGCCAGCTCACGCTTTAAGTCCACGTAGCCCTTGCCTTCAAACCGCGACTCAATCTCTTCCCTGCCCTGCCTGGTGAACTGCTCGTAGATAACGAGCAAATTATTGATGCCGGGGCGGCTCTCGTCAAAGCGAATCTCGCGCAGGGAGTCGGTGGTCGCCCGCATGATTTTGTTCCGGATATCATCCGGGGAATCGAGCAGGTTGATGGCGCGCCCGGGCTGCTCCTCGCTCTTGCTCATCTTCTGCGTGGGGTCGTCCAGGCCCATGATGCGGGCGCCCGCCTTGGCGATGACGGCCTTAGGCACGGTGAACGTCTGGCCGTAGACGGAGTTGAAACGCTGGGCTGCTTTCCGCGCCAGCTCCACGTGCTGCTTCTGGTCCTCCCCCACCGGCACCTCGTCCGTATTGTAGAGCAGGATATCGGCCGCCATAAGCGCCGGGTAGTCAAAGAGGGCGGTGCTGACCTCCTCCTTCTGCTTCTGCGACTTTTCCTTGAACTGGGTCATGCGCCGCATCCAGCCCATCGGGATAAAGCAGTTGAGTATCCAGGTCAGCTCGGCGTGCTCGTGGACGTGGGACTGGACGAAGAGGCTGGCTATTTTGGGGTCAATTCCAGAGGCGATGAGCAGCCCCGCCACCTCCCGTATCTTGGCCTTGAGTACTCTGGGGTCCTGCGGGACGGTTATGGCGTGAAGGTCAACGACGCAGTAGATGCAGTCGTACTCATGCTGTATCTTCACCCAGTGCTGGATGGCACCGAGGTAGTTGCCGATATGGATGTCGCCGGTCGGCTGGATGCCGGAAAAGACGCGTTTTTTCATAA
>DAOUDY010000047.1:0-25567 GCA_034430755.1 Dehalococcoidales bacterium | reverse complement strand
ATCGGGCGGGTGAGGGAGAGGGCCATCGGCGCGGAAGTCCAGCAGAGCCTGACCCCCGGGCAGCAGGTGGTGAAAATCGTCAATGAGGAGCTTATCGCCACGCTGGGCAATGAGCCGGGAAAGCTGAACCCTTCCGGCCAGCCGCCTTTCGTGGCGATGCTGGTTGGGCTGCAGGGCAGCGGCAAGACGACCACTGCCGCCAAGCTGGCGCTCCATCTGAAGCGTTCCGGGCAGCGCCCCCTGCTGGTGGCGGCGGACAACCGGCGCCCGGCGGCTATCGAGCAGCTGATTACGCTGGGAAACCAGCTGGACATCCCGGTTTACAGCGAGGGCACTGATGTATCGAGCAAAGATGTCTGTGCGCATTCTCTGGCGAAAGCAAAATCGCTGGCGGCCACCTGGGTGGTGGTGGATACCGCGGGCCGACTCCATATTGATGAGGAGATGATGAAGGAACTCGCCGAGGTGAGGAAGGTCCTGAAACCGGCTGAAGTGCTGCTCGTGGTTGACGCCATGACCGGTCAGGACGCGGTGCGCAGTGCCGAAGATTTTAACTCCCGGGTGAACCTCACCGGGCTCATCCTGACCAAGATGGATGGTGATGCCCGGGGTGGGGCCGCCCTTTCCATTCGCTGGGTGAGCGGCGTGCCCATCAAGTTCATCGGCATCGGGGAGAAGGCGGACGCCCTGGAGCCGTTTTACCCCGACCGCCTGGCGTTGCGCATCCTGGGGATGGGGGACGTGCTTACCTTCATTGAAAAGGCGGAGACGGCATTCGACGAGCGTCAGGCCGAGGAGCTGAGGAAGAAGGTGGAAAAGGCCAGTTTTGATTTAGGGGATTTCCTGTCGCAGCTCCGGACGGTAAAAAATATGGGGCCGGTGGGGCAGCTGCTGGACATGCTGCCCGGCATCTCCCGTCTGGCGTCAAAACTTCCCGAGGGCGCCGAGGAGAAGCAGTTGAAAAAAGTGGAAGCGATGATACTCTCCATGACACCGGGGGAACGGCGCAGTCCGAATATAATCGGGGGGAGCCGGCGGCGCCGCATTGCACGGGGCAGCGGCGTACAGCCCCACGATGTGAACCAGCTGCTCAACCAGTTCCAGCAGATGCAGAAGCTGATGAAGATGGGGGTCAAGGGGAAACTGCCGCGCAATATGATGGGGATGTTCCGCTAGTCCCTATTCCAGGTAATCTTTTAATTTGCGGCTCCGGCTGGGGTGGCGCAGTTTGCGCAGCGCTTTCGCTTCAATCTGACGGATACGCTCCCGGGTAACGTTGAATTCTTTCCCCACCTCTTCCAGGGTACGGCTGCGCCCGTCCTCAAGGCCGAACCTGAGCTGAAGGACGCGCTGTTCGCGCGGCGTGAGCGTATCCAGCACGTCTTCTATCTGCTCTTTCAAGAGCTGTTTTGAGGCGGCGTCCACCGGCGGCAGGGCATTCCGGTCCTCGATTGAGTTGCCCAGCGGACTGTCCTCCTCCTCGCCGATGGGCGACTCCAGCGAGATGGGCAGCTGTGATACTTTGACTATCTCCCTGACTTTGTCCGAGGATATCTCCATCTCTTTGGCGATTTCGGTGGAGGTGGGCTCGCGCCCGTATTCCTGGGCCAGCCGGCGGCTCGTCTTGAGCAGTCGATTTATCGTCTCCACCATGTGAACCGGAATGCGGATGGTGCGTGCCTGGTCGGCAATAGCCCTGGTGAGCGCCTGCCGTATCCACCAGGTGGCATAGGTGCTGAATTTATAGCCCTTGCGATAGTCGAACTTTTCCACGGCTCGCATCAGGCCGATATTGCCTTCCTGAATAAGGTCGAGGAGGGACATGCCGCGCCCGATGTGCTTCTTGGCCACGCTCACCACCAGGCGCAGGTTGGCCTCAATCAGGTGCCTTTCCGCCCTTTTAGCCTCAAGATCAATGTTTCGGAAGTGGGCCTCAAGACGATATTCATGTTTGCGTATGGCGCTGATGAAGGCTTCATCGGCGACCAGTCTATCAATATCAGAAAACGTGACCTCTGAGCCAATGGCTTCACGGACTTCCTTGGTCAGCAGCTTGCTGTTAAGCGACAGGTCAATCAGTTTTTGCTCAGTTTCCAGCATGGATAGCCAGGTTCGGTCAGAGATATCGTGAATCAACTGCGGGTCAATTGAATTGTCAATGCTATCCTGCAATTGGGCATTGCTGATGGCTTCAAGAAAGCCGGTCGTCTCGGGTAAACCCAGTTGTTCTCGAACCACTTGTATAAATTTGGCTTTCTTCCCGATCTCTCTTACAATGGCCAGCGCTATATCCGCCGCCGATGGCGATCTGCCGTGGTCCTGCAGGTACTGGTGTTTTATCTGGTTGAGGCGCTTGCCTTCCTCCATCTTTTTGGCCAGCGTCTTTTCATCATTGGCGGTAAGGAGATGCACTCGGCCAATCTCATGAAGGTAGATGCGAACCGGGTCATCGGCTATTTCCTGTTCTTCCAGAGCTTCAATCGGTGCCTCAAGCTCAACTTCGAGAGCTGGCTCTGCTTTATCAACATCGAAATGCTCTTCGTGCCAGAATTCGTCATGCTCATGAGGCACCTGTGGTTCAGCACTCTCCTCTTGGTTCTGGGAGGCGGCATAATTATAAGAAGATTTGCTCAGTATTTCACCCTCAATCTTCTCTTCATTATGCCCATCTTCAGGGACCAGCCTGTTTTTTGGTTCTTCCATGCCCATGTCTTACCTCCTGCTCTCCAACCGCTTCTGGCTTTCTCTCTCATATAATTCCTTTAGATGAAGTGAATATTCTATACCTATCTCGTCAAGCTTGGCAACATCAGCGCCGGAACCTTTTTCGGCAACTTCAACGGCCAGAATCCCCCCTATTTCTTCGGCTAACTTCTTATAGTACCTTTTCTCCAGGCGGTGGCGGTAGTCGGCGTCCCTCTCGTCCAGACGGTCAGATGGTAACTCGCGGCTGGCAATCACGTCAAGATGCTCATGCAGGGCCGTGTCCAGCGCATCCCTGAGTTTGTCCAGGTCGTCAACCTTGTTCCAGGCGATAAAAACCTCCCGATTTTCGCTGTTGAGGAAATACTCCGCAGGGATGACGCCGATATTCGCTTTCAACTCCGGATGCTGCACTATCAGGGCAAGGTAGTCTTCTTCCAGCCGATTGGACATTATGGTACGTGGTGTGTATGCGGCTTTCTCCGGGGCTGATGTCGTAACCCTTCTCCGCTCTGGACCCGGTTTCAATCGGCTCAGTTCGGCTTCGATGGTACGTTCGCCAGCTTTGACCAGGTGCGCCAGCTTCTGTATATAATGTGCCTGACGAACTTTGTCATTCATGGCGGCGATTATCGGCAACAGCTCCTTCACCGCCCGCGACTTATCTCTGGCCGTGTCCAGGTCAAGCTTGCTGGCAACCATATCAATGGTGTAATCCACAATCGGCGTTACCTCGGACAGCAATTTGCGCCAGTTATCAGCGTTTTCCTTTATAACATCATCCGGGTCTTTTCCCTGAGGCATGACGACAACCTTTATCTCGGAATCAAGAATGTTTTCGTAGCTCACGCCGCGCAGCATGGCTTCCTCACCGGCGGCATCGGCATCAAGGGCCAGTATCAGATTTCTGGTCAGCCTTTTCAGCGAGCCTACCTGCGCCTCGGTGACCGAGGTGCCCATGGAGGCGACCACGTTATTGAAGCCGTTCTGATGGGCAGTGATGACATCGACGTAGCCCTCGACGATGACCGCCGTGTCCTGCTGCCTGATGCCAGCCGCGGCCAGGTTGATGCCGTAGAGGCTGCTGCTCTTTTCGAAAGCAGGTGTCTGCGGTGAATTAATATATTTGGGCAGCGATTCATCGAGCACCCGGGCACCGAAGCCAATCACCTGCCCTTTTATGTCCCAGATGGGGAACATCAGCTTGTTGCGGAAGCGGTCATATTTCCGGCCGCTCTCCGCTTCACCTAGCAGGCCGGCCTTTACCTGCTCTTCCTCCGTGTAGCCACGCTCCTGGAGGTACTTTTTCAGGTCGTCCCATTTATTTGAGCTGCAGCCCAGTTGAAATTCGGCTGCTGCATTGTCGGTGAAGCCGCGGCTCTGGATATACTTTCTGGCTTTAGCTCCCTCCGGGGAGTTGAGCAGTAGGTTGTGGAAATACTGGGCAGCCGCCTCATTGATTTTATAGAGCCGCTCTTTTTTCTCCCTTTCCTCATCCCTTCCGGGCCGGGAGGGTATGGTGACGCCGGCTCTCTGGGCCAGAAGGCGCAGTGCCTCGCCGAAGTCCAGGCCTTCCTTCTTCATAATGAAGGAGAAGGCATCGCCGCCGGTGTTGCAGCCGAAGCAGTGCCAGCTCTGCTGCTCTGGATAGACGAAGAACGAGGGGTTTCTTTCGCTATGGAACGGGCATAGCCCCACCAGGTTGCGCCCCGCCTTTTTCAGCGCGACATACTGGCTGACGACCCCGACAATATCAGTTTTCTGTTTGACCTCGTCGATAACGCTCATCTGGCCAGCTGATTCCCTTTATTGATTACTGTTTGAGCCCGGCTGCCGCCCGCTGGGCATACTGGTCAGTCATACCGGCGATATAGTCAACGACCCTCCGCTCGGTATTGTCACTGTAGGTGAGGTACTCCGGCGGCAGCCCTCCCTTATGCTTGGTAAAGTAGCTATAAAGGCGGCAAACCACGTCTCTTGCCCTATCGCTTTCCTCCTCGGCGGACTTCACGTGGTACACCCGCTGGAAAAGGAAATCCCGGAGCACATTGGTGGCATCCAATATGCCGGCGCTCATGGTTATCTTCGGCTTCTCTATTTCTATTTTACCATAACCGCTGGCGGCCCACGAGCTATCGATAATGTCGCCGACCATGGTGTTGATGCGCTGCGAGTGCGACATACCGAGCGCTCGCACCGCCGCGAGGGGCAGGTCGCGCTCCGTAATGATACCGGCCCGGATGGCATCGCCGATGTCGTGGTTGATATAGGCGATAATATCCGCCAGCTTGACGATTTCTCCTTCGAGGGTGTTTACTTCTCCCCACCCGTCGCCAAGCACGTCGCTTCCTGATTTTGAGTGGTTCAGAATGCCGTCCCTGACCTCAAAGGTGAGGTTCAGTCCGCGGCCGTCATTTTCCAGAAGGTCGACCACCCGCAGGCTCTGCTCGTTGTGCCGGAAACCCGGCGCGTAGAGTTCATTGAGCACATCTTCACCGACATGGCCGAAAGGGGTGTGCCCAATGTCATGGCCGAGAGCAATCGCCTCGGTCAGGTCTTCGTTCAGGTTGAGGGCCCGGGCTATGGTGCGTCCTATCTGGGAGACCTCCAGGGTATGGGTCAGCCTGGTCACGTAGTGGTCGCCCAGCGGCGCGATGAAGACTTGGGTCTTGTGCTTGAGGCGGCGGAACGCCTTGCTGTGGATAATCCGGTCGCGGTCACGCTGGAAAGCAGTTCTTATTGGACACAGCTCTTCGTCTCTCCGCCTGCCTCTTGAGAACCGGCTTTTCACCGCGTAAGGTGAAAGGCTTTCCTCCCTTTCCTCACTGAGCTGGCGAATCGCAGGATGCCTGATCACCAAGGCTTCAGCCTCTCTGCCAGAATGCCGAAAAATCGGCACTCATATTATACCATATCGAGTGGCGAAAATATCGCATAAATTTAACATAAAATATTAATCCGGGGCTGGAATTTATAAATAAGGGCGAATAATTTGTCCGTATCATTTCTGGTTGACAAGCGTGGTTGTCTGATTTAGAATTGAATTGCCGGCTGAGTAACGGGGGGAGGTATGGTTATGATTGAGATGACTATCGACAGTATCCGGGTGAGCCTGATGAATTATCAGCGGGTGGTGATATTGAAGGAAAAAATGGCCAAGCGGTATCTCCCTATATGGATTGGTCCAGCAGAAGCCGATGCCATAGCTGTGAAGCTTCAGGGCGTAACGGTGCCGAGGCCCCTCACCCACGACCTGCTCAGCTCAGTGATTGACTCGCTGGGAGCGGCGATAAATTCCATTATCGTCAGTGACCTGAAGAGCGATACCTTCTATGCCAAGATAATTCTCAATGTTAATGGTGAGCAGCTGGAGATTGACTCGCGTCCCAGCGATGCTCTGGCCCTGGCGGTACGAACTGATGCCCCCATATTTGCCGAGGAAGCCGTTTTAGATAAGGCGGGTATCCTGCTTGATGAGGAGACCGGGAAACCGATTATGGAGGAAGCGGACGAGGTGGACACCAAGGATAGAAAAGTAAGCGAAGAGGAGATGAAGAAGATGTCCGCTTTCTATGACTTCATCAATACGCTTGACATGGATGACTTTGACAAGCGCAAATCCTGAGGATAATGGCCAGCATAAAGGGAGTCCGAGCGGTGGAAGAGAGAATGATTAAAAAGCTTATGACCTCAATGAAGTGCGAATCATGCGGTCGGAACTTTGAATTCGGCAACATTGATGTGCTCGGCCAGCGCGAAGACATGTGGTTTCTGAGGGTGCTCTGCCCAACCTGCCATACTCAATGCCTGGTGGCGGCGGTCGTCAGGGAGGGGAAAGCTCCCGAAGGGATTGATAACCTCACCGATGCCGCGATAAATGAGACCCGGAACAAAACGATTGAAATCGATGACGTGCTTGATATGCACAATTTCCTGACAGATTTTAATGGTGACTTCTCAAGTCTGTTCGGCCAGGAGAAGCGCCGGTAGATTGGCCTCATGTATATGGTAGTCATTTGTGATGATGGATAGCCCTGACACATAAATGTTGGGGCTTTTTTATTTATCCACAGCCTTCTATAGTTTATTTCAGTTTGGGATGATACAATATACTGGGTTGCGCGTTGGCGCATCGATTGAGGCGAATATGAGCAGATGGATGGCGGCCCTGCGGCTGGTGGGGGTGGGGTTTTTCATCGGTGGCTCAATTGTGCTGGGCGTGGTGGCCGGTATCTGGCTGGACAGCCGACTGGATACCAGCCCCGCCCTGGCGATAGCCGGGCTGCTCCTCGGGATTGCGGTGGCTTTCTACGGGGTGTACCGGATGCTCATACCGCTGCTGAAAAATAGACAGAACGGGGAGAGCGGTTGATGGCCAAGCGGAGAGTTCTGGGGATGCCGCGACTTCTGCTCATAGGGGTGCTCTTTATCTTTGCCTTTCTGCTCGTCGCTGGCTTTCTGGTCGGCCCTCTGGGGAAAAGCATGATTGGCGACCTTGGACTGCCGGCGTGGCTCAGCCTGCCTCATCCGGAATTCCAGCTTCCCGCAGAGACGGCATTTCATCTCTTCGGCTTCCCCGTCGCCAACAGCATTATCGGTGCCTGGATTACAATGGCTGCTCTCATCTGCCTGTCATATGTAATCACGCGCCGCATGAAGATTATACCCGGAAGGCTGCAGAGCGCATTTGAGTTTTTGCTTGGCTGGCTCTATGACCTCTGCCGGAGAGTTGCCGGAGAGGAAAACGGACGGCGCTTTTTCCCCGTGGTGGCTACCATTTTCCTTTTTGTCGCCTTCAATGCCTGGCTGAGCCTGATTCCAGGCTTTGGCTCGATACTCATAACCAACGCTGAGGGCGAGCCTGTGCACCTGCTGCGCGGCGCCAATACCGATATCAATATGCCGCTGGCACTGGCGCTGGTGTCATTTATCTTTGTGGAGTACTTCGGCTTGAGGTCGCTGGGGTTTCGCTATCTGGGCAAGTTTCTCAATGCGGGGCAGTTTTTGCAGAGCATCGGGCATATCATCAGGGGCAGGCTGCGGGCCGGGCTGGGCGGACTGTTTACCGGATTTATTCATATCTTTGTCGGGCTTCTGGAGGCGCTGAGCGAAATGGTGCGCATTGTCAGCTTCACCTTCCGTCTTTTCGGCAATATGACCGCCGGCGAAATACTGCTGCTCATCGCGGCCTTTTTAATACCATGGGTGTTTGCCTTACCGTTCTACGGTCTCGAGCTGCTCGTTGGTTTTGTGCAGGCGCTCATCTTTGGCGGGTTGACCCTGGTCTTTCTGACCCTGGCGGTAGCCCACCACGGAGGGGAGTCAGCCTGACATAAAAATAAATTTTGCTTGGGCAAATCGCTTTAAGGAGGTTGAATATGGATCCAGTAACGATGAAGATGTTGGCCGTGGGGCTGACGGCCGGGCTGGGGTTGCTGGGACCGGCACTGGGTATCGGGCTTATCGGCTACTCAGCATTGCAGGGGATAGCCCGCAACCCGGAGGCAAGCGGTCCGATAATGACCAATATGATTCTGGTGACTGCTTTCTGCGAGGCTATCGGCATTTACGCGTTGATAGTCGCCATTATCCTGGCACTGATTGTGTAGGAGGCCGATATGGGACAGGATGGCATACCGATTTCAATAGGCATTATTATTGCCGCCGCTATACTGGGCGCGTGTTTTGTTCTGGGCATGGTGCTGATGGCGATTCTTTTCGCCTGAGCCTTGCTGGGTGTACCATATAGGACGGAAAAGGTAATGAGGAGTTAGCTATGGAGGGGCTTGCCGGACTTGGCATAAATGTGCCGACATTGCTGGCACAGGTTGTGAACGTGGTGATCCTGCTGGTGGTGCTCTACTTTGTTGCCTACAAGCCGGTGATGAGAATGCTTGACGAGCGTTCCAGAAGAATCAAGGACAGCATGGATCAGGCCGAGGCTATCAAGGAGCAGGCTGCCCGTGCCGAAGAAGAGGTGAAGAAGCAGCTGGAGGTGGCCAGCAGAGAGGGGCAGAAGCGCATTGATCAATCAGTGAAAGCTGGCGAGGAAGTCAGGGAGAAAGCAAAGCAAAGCGCCAGGCAGGAAGCCGAAGCTCTCATCTCCCGGGCACGCGGCGAGATTCAGCGGGAGCGGGACGAGGCCGTCAGCGAGCTGCGAAAGGAAGTGGCCGACCTGACCATCGCGGCGGCGGAGAAGGTCATTGAACGTTCACTGGACAAGAAGGCGCATCGCGAGCTCATCGACAAAGTGCTGGCAGAGAGCGATGCCCTGAAAAAGAAATAAATAATTATCAGGGAGCGGGTGTGGCGAGAAGAGCGTACTCGAAGCGATATGCGCAGGCAGCCTTTGAAATCGCGCTGGAGACAGGCGAGCTGGAACGCTGGCAATCTGATCTGGAAGAGATGGCTCAAGCCGTAAGCGATAAGGAGGTTGTGGCGTTTCTGGAGAGCCCGAAGATAAATTTTGAGGAAAAATCGAAACTGCTATCCGGGCAGATGAAAGAGGCAAATCCGCTGGCTTTAAACCTGGCTCTTCTGCTCATCAGCAAGGGCAGACTTGATACGGTCGGTGAAATCGCTGATGAGTATCAGCGTTTATGGAACAGCCGCCGCGGCGTAGAGCCGGCCGAGGTGACCACGGCGGTTCCGCTAACCAAAGAGGACGAAGAAAAACTGACCAGATATCTCGGCCGTATTGTGGGCAGGAAGGTTGAAATCAGGTCAGATGTAAACCCGGGCATAATCGGCGGTTTTGTCGCCCGGATTGGGGACCGGTTGCTGGACGGCAGCACCCGGAGCAGGCTGGCCGCGTTGAAGAAGGAAATGGTCGGCGCGGAAAGGTGACTTTTGGAAGCCCAATTCAAAAAGATTGAGGAGGTTTAATAATGGAAAAGGTTGAGTTACTGAAGCGATGCCCCATGTTTCGCGAGCTGGACGAGGAGCAATTAAAGCTTATCGCTGGCATGGCAACCAGCGAGGTCTACGAGGTTGGTGAGAGCCTGGGCAAACAGGGCCGGAGCCAGGAAAAGGTATTCGTCATTGAGGATGGACTCGTCGGCATATATCTGGAACTGGGCCCGATGATGCATCGGCAGATACAGGCGGCATCGAACTTTGAGATGGTGTGCTGGTCGGCAATGTTGCCCCCCCACCGCATGTACAGCACGGTGAGGGCCATCGAGACCACGAAGGTGCTGGCATTCAATGGCCGGGCGCTCGCCGAGCTGTGCCAGACCCAGCCACCAATCGGATGCAAAGTACACCGGGGCGTGGCTCAGACCATAGCCAACAGGCTCAATAATGCCTATACGCAGTTGATGGGCGTTACCGCACAGGACTAGCGGAATATCAGGTATCTTTAATGGTGATTGGCGGAGACTCAAATAGGCTAGAGAAAGCGAGTCAGGAAAAGTGTGTTTAGAGAGCTTAAGAATTAGACGGAGGTTTGAATGAGCGAGGTCAAAGGGATTACATCAATGATGGAGGAGAAGAGGAGTTTTAAACCCCCAAAGGAATTTACCGAGTCAGCGTACATCAAGAGTATGGATGAGTACAAGAAGTTGTACCAGCGTTCCATTGAGGACCCTGAGGGGTTCTGGGGGGAAATGGCGGAGCAGCTCGACTGGTTCAAGAAATGGGACAAGGTGTTGGAAGCTGACTTTGCCGAAGGAAAGCATCAGTGGTTTACCGGCGGTAAACTGAATGTGAGCTATAACTGTCTGGACCGTCACATCGTTACGTGGCGCAGAAATAAAGCGGCCCTCATCTGGGAAGGCGACATCGGCGATACCAAGGTGCTGACCTATCAGCAGCTCTACCGTGAGGTATGTAAGTTCGCCAATGTGCTGCTGAAACTGGGCGTGAAGAAGGGCGACCGCGTTTCCATATACCTTCCCATGATACTGGAGCTGCCCATTGCCATGCTGGCCTGCGCCCGCATCGGTGCCATACACAGCGTTGTCTTTGGTGGCTTCAGCGCGGAAGCGCTGCGCGACCGCATACTGGACTGCAGTTCGGAAACGCTTATCTGCTGCGATGGCTATTATCGCGGCGGACGCGTTATCCGCAGCAAGGATAATGCCGACCAGGCGATTGAGTCCTGTCCCGACGTGAAGAATGTCATTGTGGTCAAGCGGGCTGATATCGGTGTGCCCATGAAGGAGGGGCGCGACCAGTGGTGGCATGACCTTATGGCCGGCGTGGATATCAAGCCCGTCTGCGATGTTGCCGTACTGGATTCAGAAGACCCCCTCTTCATCCTTTACACCAGCGGCAGCACCGGCAAGCCAAAGGGGGTAATGCACACCCAGGCAGGCTATCTGCTGCACACGTATCACTCGTTTAAATATATCTTCGATATCAAAGAAGAGGACATATTCTGGTGCACGGCGGACATTGGCTGGGTGACCGGTCATTCGTACATCGTCTACGGCCCTCTGGCCTTTGGCGCCACGTGTATCATGTTCGAGGGCATCCCCACCTACCCGCACGCGGACCGGTTCTGGGACATCGTGGAGAAGTATCAGGTTAACGTTTTCTACACTGCCCCCACCGCCATCCGCGCCCTTATGCGCGAGGGCGAGGAGTGGCCCGCTAAACATGACCTGAGCTCACTGCGGCTCCTGGGCACCGTGGGGGAGCCAATTAATCCCGAGGCATGGATGTGGTACTACAATTTCATCGGCCAGGAAAGGTGCCCGATTGTGGATACTTGGTGGCAGACCGAGACTGGAGGCATCCTTATTACCACCCTGCCCGGCGCCATGCCGGCCAAGCCCGGCTCCGCAGGCGTGCCTTACTTTGGCGTGGAGCCGGCGATACTGCGGGAGGACGGCTCGGCGGTGGGAGTCAACGAGGGCGGTTATCTGGTGATAAAACAGCCCTGGCCCGGCCTGATGCGCGGTGTTTACGGTGACCCCAAGCGTTTCAAGGAGACCTACTTTGTCCGCTTTCCCGGGGTTTACAATACCGGGGACGGGGCGAGAATTGACGAGGACGACTACTACTGGCTGATGGGCCGCATCGATGATGTGATCAATGTCTCCGGTCACCGCATCGGTACTGCTGAGGTCGAAAGCGCACTCGTTTCCCATGACCAGGTGGCCGAGGCGGCCGTGGTCGGCATGCCCCATGAACTGAAGGGACAGGGCATTTATGCCTACGTAACTTTAAAAGCCGGGCTGGAAGGCACGGAAGAGCTCAAGAAGGAGCTCGTGGCCCACGTCCGCAAGGAAATCGGGCCCATCGCCACGCCGGATAAAATCCAGTTCGCGGAAGGCCTGCCCAAGACCAGGAGCGGAAAAATCATGCGCCGCATCTTGGTCAAGATTGCCGCGGGCGATGTCGGCAATCTGGGCGATACCAGCACGCTGGCCGACCCATCGGTCGTGGAAAGACTCGTCGAGGGCCGGCAGTAAAATAAAAAAACAGATGAATTAACTCGGAGAGGAGGTAGCTCCGTTGGCGACCAGAGGGCAGGAAATAGTATCGGTGCTGAAAGAGCAAATCAAGCAGTTTGGCGGCACCGTCACCATGGTGGATGTGGGCACGGTGATTGAGGTTGGTGACGGCATTGCCCGCATTCACGGACTGGCCTCGGCGAAGTACAATGAGCTGCTTGAGTTTCCCAATGATATCATGGGAATTGCGCTGAACCTGGAGGAGGACAGCGTGGCGGCGATAATCCTGGGAGACTACCTCAACATCAAGGAGGGCGACGAGGTGCGCTGTACCGGGCGCATCGTTGAAGTGCCCGTGGGAGAAGTGCTTATCGGGCGGGTCATTGACCCGCTGGGTCGCCCGCTGGATGGCAGGGGTTCGATAAAGGCCAAGAGTACCAGGCCAGTGGAGCGGGTGGCACCCAACGTGGTGATGCGCCAGTCGGTGAATACCCCGGTGCAGACCGGCGTCAAAGCAATCGACAGCATGATTCCCCTCGGCCGGGGGCAGCGGGAGCTTATCATCGGCGACCGCTCCACCGGCAAGACGGCCATTGCCGTTGACACGATAATCAACCAGAAAGGCGGAGACCTTATCTGTATTTACGTGGCCGTTGGCCAGAAGGTGTCCAAGGTGGCGCAGCTGATGGCCACACTGGAAAGCCACGGCGCCATGGAGCATACCATCATGGTGGCGGCCAGCGCCTCTGATTCAGTAGCTCTCCAGTATCTGGCACCGTACGCCGGCTGTGCCATCGGCGAGGAGTTCATGGAGCACGGCAAGGATGCGCTGGTCATCTATGACGACCTTACCAAGCATGGCTGGGCATACCGCCAGCTCTCGCTGTTGCTGCGCCGCCCGCCGGGGAGAGAGGCCTATCCGGGCGATGTCTTTTACCTGCACAGTCGGCTGCTGGAGAGGGCGGCGAAGTATGCACCGGAATACGGCGGCGGCTCACTGACCGCTCTGCCCATCATCGAAACGCAGGCCGGCGACCTTTCGGCATATATTCCCACCAACGTGATCTCAATTACCGATGGCCAGATGTATCTGGAGACCGACCTTTTCAATGCCGGCACCAGGCCGGCGCTGAACGTTGGCCTATCGGTATCGCGCGTGGGTGGAAAAGCCCAGACCAAGGCCATGAGGCAGGTAGCCGGAAGGCTGCGCCTGGACCTGGCGCAGTACCGCGAACTGGCGGCTTTTGCCCAGTTCGGCACCGGCGAGCTGGATAAAGCAACGAGAGCCCAGCTCGAGCGCGGTCAGCGGCTTACCGAGGTCCTGAAGCAGCCGCAATTCGTGCCCGTGCCGCTGGAAAGGCAGGTCATGATACTGTATGCGGCGGTGAACGGTTATCTTGATGATGTTCCGGTAAGCAAGGTAGCTCTCTTTGAAAGCAAATTTTATGAATACATTGAGAAGGAGCACCAGGACGTAAGCAAAGCGATTGCGAAGGAAAAGGAAATCAGCGATAAAACGGAGAAGGCGCTCCAGAAGGCCATTGGCGAGTTTAAAAAGCTGAATCGTGACGAATTAGAGATGGCGAAAGAGGCGGGGGGATAACGTTTGGCTAATATCCGGGCCATCAGGCGACGAATACGGGGTGTGCAGAGTACGGCCAAGATTACCAGGGCCATGGAGATGATCGCTGCTTCCCGGATGAGGCGGGCGCAGGAACGCGGACTGGCCGGCAGACCCTACGCGGATAAAATCCAGCAGGTCATTGCTGACCTGGCCGCTTTAACTGAAGCCGGCCGGGAGCCGCATCCGCTCCTGCAGCGGCGCCCGATAAATAAAATTGCCCTGGTTTACATCACCCCGGACCGCGGACTGTGCGGCGGGCTTATCAGCAGTCTCAACCGCACCATTGGCAGCTATATTCTGGAGCAGAAGGTGCCGGTGGCGGCTATCGCCGTGGGGCGGAAAGGGCTTGATTTCATACGCCGGTGCGATAAGGAGGTGACGGCTGAGTTCGCTTACCTCGGCGACCGCCCCAGCCTGCTGGACACCCTGCCCATTTCAAAAATTGTGATTGACGATTACAGCCAGGGTGTCTTTGACCTGGTCTGTCTGGTCTACGCACGATTTGTCTCCACGATGGTGCAGCGTCCCTGCGTGCAGCAGCTGCTTCCGGTGGAGCCGGCCACCATACCGGCAGCTCAGAATGTGGAATACATCTATGAGCCAGGGCCTGATGCCGTGCTGGGCAGCCTGCTGCCCCGCTTCGTTGAGATGGAGGTTTACCATGCCATTCTGGAGTCCATCGCCAGCGAGCAGTCGGCACGGATGGTGGCCATGAAGAACGCCACGGATAATGCCGCTGAGCTTATTGATTTGTTGACCCTGCTCTACAATAAAGCCCGCCAGGAGGCGATTACCAAAGAGCTTCTGGACATTGCCGGCGGTGTGGAAGCCCTGGCTTGACCGAGGAGGTAAAAATGGCAAAAGGCAAAGTGACCCAGGTAATCGGTACGGTGGTTGATGTTGAGTTCCCGCCCAATAAATTGCCGGCGCTTTACAACGCGGTTGAGATCAATACCGGTGGCAGCAGGGTGGTGCTTGAAGTCCAGGAGCACATGGGCAATAACTGGGTCAGATGTCTGGCGCTCTCACCTACGGATGGTCTGGAGCGTGGTGCCGAGGCGGTGGATACGGGAGCGGCCCTCAGGGTACCGGTGGGCAAAGCCACCCTGGGGCGACTGTTTGATGTCATGGGCGAGCCTCTGGACAACCTGGGCCCGGTGAAGGCGAAAGAACAATGGCCAATCCACCGTATCCCGCCGTCGCTTGAGGAACAGTCAACCAGCACCGAGATACTGGAGACGGGACTCAAGGTGATTGACCTGATCACGCCGTTTACCAAGGGTGGTAAAATCGGTGCCTATGGCGGCGCCGGGGTGGGCAAGACGGTGATTATCATGGAGCTTATCCGCAACATAGCCACCGTGCACGGCGGCTTTTCCGTGTTCACCGGCATTGGCGAACGGTCGCGCGAGGGCAACGACCTGTGGCACGAGATGAGGGAGTCGGGCGTCATCAATAAAACCGTGCTCGTCTTCGGGCAGATGAATGAGCCTCCGGGCGTTCGCCTGCGCGTTGGTCTCACCGGCCTTACCATGGCGGAGTATTTCCGCGACGTTGAGAACCAGGATGTGCTGCTCTTTATCGATAATATCTACCGGTATACCATGGCCGGCATGGAGGTTTCGGCGCTGCTGGGGCGCATGCCTTCGGCAGTGGGCTACCAGCCAACCCTGGCCACGGAGATGGGCGAGCTGGAGGAGAGGATTACCTCCACCAAACACGGCTCAATCACCTCTTTCCAGGCAATCTATGTTCCGGCGGACGACTATACCGACCCCGGAGTGGTGGTCACGTTTGGTCACCTTGATGCCGTTATTGCGCTGGAGAGGTCCATTGCCGAGCAGGGGCTGTACCCGGCCGTCGACCCTCTGGTTTCAACTTCTCGTATCCTGACGCCGGCCGTGGTCGGCGACGAGCACTACCAGGTCGCCCGTGAGGTACAGCGGGTGCTGCAGCGTTACAAGGACCTCCAGGACATCATCGCCATACTCGGCATTGAGGAGCTCAGCGAGGAAGACAAGCTTACCGTGGGCCGGGCACGGCGCATCCAGCGCTTTCTGTCTCAGCCGATGTTTGTCACCGAGGTGTTCACCGGCCGGGAGGGAAAGTACGTGTCGATACCGGAAACGGTGCGCGGCTTCCGGGAGATACTTGATGGCAAGTACGACGACCTGCCGGAGCAGGCATTTTACATGGTGGGTGGTATCGACGAGGTGGTCAAGCAGGCCAAGACGATAAGCGTTAAGGGGGAGGAGGGGGAGGAAAAAGAGGCGCCAGCGGAGAAAGACGAGGAAGCGAAGGAAGCTGGAGAGGAAGAAGGCGAAGAAGAGGGGACAGAAGCAGCCGGAGAAGATAAGGCGAAAGCTGAGAAAGAAACGAAAAAGGCGAGGCAGTAGCGAATGGCGGGCATCAGGCTTGATATTGTAACCGCAGAGCGAATGGTCTATTCCGATGACGTGGACATGGTGGTTGCCCCCGGTTTTGAAGGCCAGCTCGGGATTTTACCCCACCATACCCCGTTGATGACCGCGTTGCTGCCCGGCGAGCTGCGGATAAAAAAGGGCACAGAAGAAGTCTCGCTGGCGATATCCGGCGGCTTCCTGGAAGTACGTCCCGACAGAGTGGTCATTCTGGCCGACGCCGCGGAGCGGGCGGAGGAAATCGATGTGGAGAGGGCGGAGGCGGCCAGAAAACGCGCCCAGGAGAGGCTGACGCAACAGCGTGAGCTTGGCATTGATGGCGCCCGGGCGGAGGCATCGCTCCGCCGTTCACTGGCGCGGTTGAAGGTGGCGGAGACGTCGCGGAGAAGGAGAGCAAAACGTTAGCGGAAAGCTAACCGGTCTTTTTCCGGTTTAATTCCAGAAGCCCGGCGATGGGCTCAATCTCCATATATCCACGCTCTAGGTTCACTGACTTGATTACATCTTCAATGGCCGGAATAAGGACTTCGCCTTCTGCGCCCTTTACCACGTAGGTATCATTGCTTTCACCAGTCAGAATTTCCTTGACCTTGCCCAGCTTTTCCCCTCCGGTTGTCCTCACCTCCAGACCGATGAGCTGAAAATAATAGTAATGGTCTTCCGGCAGTGGCTGGAGCTGACTTTGCGGTATCTCTATGGCTCTGCCCAGCAGTTGCTGGGCGTCTTCAGCGCGGTCGATGGTGCCGAACTTCAGTATCGGCCGGCCGCGGTGCCATGACACATCGTCAATGGTCAACGGCCTGCCGTCGACGAACACCTTTTGGCCGGGGGAAAACCGCTGGGGGAAGTCAGTTTCTAGCCGGACCTTTACTTTGCCCTGGACACCCCACAAGGCGATAATACGCCCGATGGCGATGAATTCCAGGGCGGGCGATTCCGTTCCTGATTCTAGATTTTCAGATAGGGAGAAATCAGACAATTTCCAGTCTAACTCGGGTGGAAGCCTTGGCCGCTTTCACCCTGAGCAGAGCGCGCATGGCCTCGGCAATCCGGCCCTGCTTGCCGATGACTCTTCCCTTATCCTCATCAGCGACCTGCAGTTTCAGTGTGGTCAGGCCTTCTTCGTCAGTTTCCTCTTCAACTTTTACTTCATCCGGTTCATCAACGATTGATCTGGCGATGTACTCGACGAGTTCTTTCATGCCTGCTCCTTGCGTGTCGGACCTACTCTTGATTTCGGGCTCTTCCTCTTCGTCGGATTCACTCACGGTTTGGGGCTCTTCCTCTTCGTCGGATTCACTCACGGTTTGGGATTCTTCCTGATCGTCGGATTCACTCATGATTTGGGGCTCTCCTTAGTTGTATTGGATTTTTCTAAAATGCCGGCCTTGCTCAGCAGCCTGGCGGCGGTATCTGTTGGTTGGGCACCTTGGCTTAACCAGTGGCGGGCTTTTTCTTCGTTGATAACCACGGTTTCCGGGTCGGTGAGGGGATTGAAATGACCGATTATGTCGATGAAAGCTCCATCACGGGGTGAGCGGGAGTCAGCAACAACCAGCCTGTAGTTTGGCTTGCCCTTGGCTCCGGTGCGGCGTAGTCTGATTTTTACCATATTTTACCTAGTTTCTCAAGTAATTATATTATGCACTATTGCTTTAGCGCCTGTCAATGGCAATCAGGAAATAAGTTGCCAGATGATAGTATTGCCGTTATAATCGGGATATGAAAGTGCATAATCTGCACGGCTGGCAGGTCAGCATTCCACAGGCTTTCGAGATACAGCGAGAGCTGGCGGCCAGGGTTTCTCAAATCAGTGAGGTCGATAAGCCCCGATTTATCGCCGGAGCTGATATATCCGCCGGCCGTGCTGGGGACATGGCTACCGGGGCGGTGGTCGTCATGGATTACCCGGCACTGGAGCTGGTGGAAGTGAAAACGGTGAATGAGAAACTGACCTTTCCTTACATTCCGGGACTTCTCTCTTTCCGGGAATCGCCGCTGGTTCTGGCTGCCTGCGAGAAGCTGACGGTAACGCCCGACCTCATTCTGGTGGACGGTCAGGGGCTGGCCCATCCCCGCCGCCTCGGATTGGCCTCCCACCTGGGGCTCCTTCTGGACACGCCGACCGTTGGCTGTGCCAAATCGCGACTCTGCGGCCGCCACCAGGAGCCGGCCAGGACGGCGGGCAGCTATGCCGAACTCTGGGACAATGGTGAAGTCATCGGGGCTGTCCTGCGCACCAAAGAAAATACCAATCCGCTCTATATTTCCATTGGCCACAGAGTGGACCTTGAGGCCGCCATTGTCTGGGCGCTGGCATGCTGCCGCGGCTACCGCATCCCGGAGCCGCTGCGGTTGGCCCATCTGGCGGCCGGCGGAAAGGTAAAGGGGAAAGAGTATATCCCTTCTCCTGAACCAACTGTTTAGAGAAAGCTGTTTTAGACTGAGAGGCAGATTGAATGCAGGAGTTACTGGATAAACTGGAAGACCTGCGGTCCCGGATTTCCATGGCGCTGGTGCATCTTTGATATTGCCGGCAGGGAGGTGGAAATCAACAGGCTGGAGAAAGAATCGGCACAGCCTGGCTTCTGGCTTGACCAGCTTGAAGCACAGGATACCATGCGCCGCCTGGCGGAGCAGAGGCGGATGGTGGAGCAGTGGCGAGAGCTGGAGAAAAAGGTGGCTGACCTGACCGAGCTGGCTCACCTGACCGGGGAAGATGAATCGCTTCAGACGGAAATAGAGTCGGAGACAGAGCAGGTTGTGGCCGTTCTCGAGCAGATCGAATTCCAGCTTGCCTTCAGCGGCGAATATGATGGGAGAAATGCCATTCTGGCGGTTCATGCCGGTGCCGGGGGCACCGAGTCCCAGGACTGGGCGGAGATGCTGATGCGGATGTACCTGCGCTGGGCCGAGCGCCGTGGCTACGGAACGGAAATTTTGGAAAGCACACCGGGCGAGGAGGCCGGGATGAAGAGTGTGCTCATTGAGGTTACAGGCGACTACGCCTATGGCTACTTGAAAGCGGAGCACGGTGTTCACCGGCTGGTTCGGCTGTCCCCGTTTGATGCTGACCACGCCCGGCATACCTCGTTCGCCCTGGTGGAGGTGATACCGGAGGCGAAAGCGGACGTTGATATCGAAATCGGCCCCGATGACTTGAAAGTGGAGACATTCCGGTCCAGCGGGCCGGGTGGGCAGCATATGCAGAAGACGAGCAGTGCAGTCAGGCTGACCCACCTGTCCACGGGGCTCGTGGCTACCTGCCAGAGCGAGAGGTCTCAGTACCGCAACAAGGAGATTGCCATGACGATACTCCGGTCACGCCTGCTGGAACTGGAGTTGGAGAAACGCGCCGAGGAGAAAGCCAGGCTTAAGGGAAAGCGCATCGCTGCGGGCTGGGGAAACCAGATCAGGAGTTATGTCCTGCACCCGTACAAGATGGTCAAAGACCACCGGACTGACTTTCAGACGGGCAATCCCGAAGCCATGCTTGACGGCGAGCTGGATGGTTTTCTGGAGGCCTATCACCGGTCCGGTCTGGGGAGGGAAGAGTTATGAAAAGACTCTTGCTTTTAATTCTGGTGGCAAGTTTGGTCCTGGGCTTTTCAGCGCCGGCGACCGTTCAGGCCGTTGACGGACTTCAGGTTCTGGACACCAGTGTACAAGTTGATTTTCCGATGAAGGTCAACTTTGGTCTATCTGTGGCCGGTGCTGCCGATATCACCGATATCCGCCTGCACTATACCGTCGACCGTATGAGCCACGCCGAGGTTATCAGTGAGGTGCCCCTGAAGTTCGAGCCGGCGGCTCAGGTTGACGCGGGGTGGACTTGGGATATGCGAAAGACCGGCGGCCTGCCGCCGGGCAGCAGCGTGAGCTACTGGTGGACGGTGAGAGATGCTGCCGGGGGAGAAGTAGAAACCGAGCCGGCCATGGTTCGGGTTGATGACACCCGCTATTCCTGGCGCAGCCTGAGCGAGGGGCTGCTGGCCCTGTACTGGTATGAGGGAGACGAGGCTTTCGCCCGGGAGCTCATGGATACGGCCCAGCAGGCGCTGGTGCGGCTGGCCAGCGATACCGGCGCCGAGCTGGAAAGCCCGGCTGAGATATACATTTATGCCCGTTCGGAAGACCTGCGCGGTGCCATGATATTCCCTCAGGAATGGACGGGAGGCGTCGCCTATACCAGGTTCAGCACCATTGCCATCGGCATTTCCCCGGACAATCTTGACTGGGGCAAGCGGGCGATGACCCATGAGCTAACGCATCTGGTAATCCACCAGGTGGTGTTCAACCCCTACAATGACCTGCCCACCTGGCTCGACGAGGGTCTGGCCATGTCTACTGAAGGGCCGCTGGAGCCGGTATTCGTCAACATGCTGGTCAGAGCTATCAATGAGAATGGGTTTATAACGGTGCGCAGTCTGTCCAGCCCCTTTTCTGCCTATGCCGAGGAATCACTGCTCGCTTACGCCCAGAGCTACAGTCTGGTTGATTTTCTGATCAATAATTACGGCCAGAGCCGGATGCTGGAGCTGCTGAACACCTTCCGCCAGGGCAGCGGCTATGACGAGGCCCTGCAGAAAGTATATGGCTTTGATATGGACGGCTTGAACGAACTCTGGTTCAGCTATATTACGTCAAAAGCTCTTATAAGATAGGGAAGCCTTCGCTGAGCGGCGTGATGGAGAAAAGAGAAGTAAAAAAATCGTTCACCATCCACGATTTGCCCGTTTCCGAGCGGCCGAGGGAACGGCTGCAGAAGTTCGGTGCCGAAGCCCTTTCCGCACAGGAGATACTGGCGCTTATTCTGGGCCGGGGTATCTCCGGCGAGTCGGTGATGGTGACCGCTCAGAGGCTTTTGAGCCAGTTTGGCGGTCTCAAGGGAATTGCCGGTGCCTCGCTGGAAGAGCTGGCCAAGGTCAGGGGGATTGGCCTGGCCAAGGCGGCGCAGATAAGGGCCGCCTTTGAACTGACCAGCCGGCTTGAAGGCTACCAGGAAAGCGGGAAGAAAGAAACGGTCAAAACACCCGAGGATGTCGCGGCGCTGGTGCGAAGTCGGCTGAAAGGGAAAAAGAAGGAATATTTTCTGGCATTGCTGCTGGATACCCGGAATCAGCTCATCAGGGTGGCTGAGGTATCAGTCGGCAGCCTGGACAGCAGCATTGTCCATCCCAGGGAAGTATTCAAAGAGGCGGTATCGGCCAGTGCTGCTTCCGTAATCTTTGCTCATAACCACCCTTCCGGTGACCCGGAAGCTTCCGAGGATGATGTAAACTTGACCAAAAGGCTGGCTCAAGCCGGGGAGATCATGGGCATAGATGTTCTGGACCATATCATCATCGGTGACCGGAAATATCTGAGCCTGAAGAGAGAAGGCTTACTTTGAGGACTTTCCTATCATCACAAGTCTGTGGCCTTCAGGAGTCTCATCAACGTCTATAGTGATTCCTTCAAGACCGGCGGCTAAATTTCGCTCGATAATCAATAGCTTGGAGCCTTCGTGCTCTAAAACCTGGTCCTCAGCCGTCTCCGCATCAATTGTCAGGCCAAGTGTGCCGGACTGGTCTGTAGTCAAACGCAATACTGCTTGAGCATCATCGGAGTGCTCATGCAAAATCCTTTTGAGCTCACCCAGCCCTGCTTGCGTTACGCCTACCATTTGCACATCTCCTTCGGCACGGGATTTACTTCAGGTTAGTACCTTCTCCGCCCTCCGCCGCCGAATCCACCGCCTCCACCGCCTCCACCGCTTCTCCGGCCTCCGTACTGCCCACCGCCACCGCCCCTGTTCTCAGGACGAGGACGAGCCGCGCTCACATTGAGTGTCCGTTCTTTCAGCGTTTTTCCATTGAGCCCGGTAATCGCAGCCTGGCCCTCAGATACTGAAGGCATCTCAACAAAGGCGAATCCTCTTGGTCTGCCGCTATACCGGTCGGTTGGAATGACTGCCGACTCCACTGCTCCAAAAGCAGCGAATTCCTCCTGAAGCTCCTCTTCGGTCACATCATAGGATAAATTGCCGACATATATCTTCATAGCCTGTCCCCCTTATATTGAATTATTTCCCCAGACGAAACCCTCTTCTGGCGCTTTTTTTAGCCTTAATACGGGCAGCGTCTCGCTTGGATATAAAATGGCTATGTGCCTTCGCTTCTCGCAGGACGCCACTCATCTGTACCATTCTTTGAAAGCGACGTAATAATGATTCCTGCGATTCACCTTCACGTATTGATACTTTCAACGATAAAATCCCTGCTTTCCAGAATCACATCCGGGTCAGTTGCCCAACCCGGACGTGACTTAAGGTTTATCCTTCCTTATTTGTTTAGCCTGACTTTACGATAGCAATCGCTACAGTAAACCGGCCTATCGCCCCTGGGTTCAAAGGGTACCTCGGTCTCCTTGCCGCACTCGGCGCATACCGCGGGAAACATCTGGCGTCTGGAACCGTAGCTTCCGTCTCCGTAGCGTTCTGACTTCCGTGACTGGCGGCATGATGGACAGCGCTTGGGCTCGTTAGTGTAGCCTTTGGATTGGAAGAACTCCTGTTCTTCAGCGCTGAAGGTGAATGTGGCACCACAATCGGAACACTGGAGAGACTTGTCCTGAAAAACCATTGGATGACCTCCTCTCTTAATATTTTAGTTAGAGTTCCGGTCATCCATCACTGGAAACAGTCTAATTGACTTGAAAAAGCTGTAATAACCTAAACTTAAACTAACTACACATTCTACACTAAAGGGAGTTCCTTTGTCAAATGGGTTCAACATCAAGCACCTTGAGGCGCATGGCGCGCGTGGTAAGTACTGTGTCCTGGCCGGCGAGGTAGCCCACGCCGTGGCTGGCATGCGCCGTAAAGAAGCCAAAATCAAAATAGCGCTTTTTATTATGACGGCGTGGCGAAGGTCAGGATTCGCTTCGGGTTCTCCTCGGTGATGGTTCGAATGACATCCTCGGACATGCCCTTGGCGTGCATCCAGGGTATAACATTTTCCGGGATATGGGCGTAGCCGGGGCCGCCATAGGCCGTCAGCCGGTATTTCATGGCCGTGTCCGTGGCGATAAGGAGCTGGTTCAGGTGTCCCATTTCGATAAGCCGGATGATGTAGTTGACGCGCTGGGCATCATTTGGAATATCAAACACGCCGTAGCGCTTCGGGTAGTAGCCCTCCATGGAGAAGCAGTCGAACTCAAGGTAGCACCCGGCCTTGGCGATTTCCACCATGGTCTCGAAGGAGTAGGCGGTGCGGTCGATATGCTCGATGATAACCCGGCTCATATCGGCGCCGGCTTTATTGACGATGTCAACAATCTGGAGCGGTGACTCATCGAGGCGACCGGGATGAATGGTCAATCCGGCGCCGGTGGCCCGCTGTGCTCTGACCGAAGCCCGCAGCGACTTTATCTCGATGTCGTGGAGCGGCCAGGAGTCAGCCCCGATCTCGCCGATGATGCCGGCGCAGATGCCGTCAGTGCCTGCCGTAATGTCATTAACGATGTCCTGGTAAATCTCATCCTCTGATTTTCGGGCCAGCGCTTCAGCGCAGCCCGAGTCCATGGTGTAGTAGCCGGTGCCCATGATGATGTTGAGGCCAGTGGTGCGGGCGATGCGGGCCATGGCGTGCGGGTCCTGCCCGATGCCCCAGTTGGTCATATCGACCACGCTCTTCCCTCCGGCGAGCTTGAAGCGCGTGATTTCTTTGATGGCCAGCGCCTCATCGTTGAGCAGCAGATTGTCCCGGTTCTCAAAGAGGTGAAACCGTATCCAGCCCGCCATATCAGGCGTCAGCGGTTTTTCCGCCATGGTCCTGGCGGTGACGCTCTCCTCCATGAGCTTGAAGCGCACGGTCAGGTCGAGGAGAAGGTGCTCGTGGGGCAGGGTCAGGCCCAGTTCATCACCGTCAATAAGACCCAGCACCGTCTGCACTTTTCCAGCAAGCTTTTTCTCCATTATGCCTCCTTCTCTTTAATTTATCCGGTAACGCTCTATTGTCTCTTCATTTGGAAAATCTTTTTGAAAGGCTGCGGACTAGGTCAGGTCTTTCAAATACTTTTTGCAGAAGCGGTGTGCCAGCGAGAGCATGATGCTGCTGCTCAGCACCGCCACCATGACGCTGACGGAGAAGCCGGTGATGGCCACGCCAAGTGCCGTGCCGCCGGCGGGAGGATGTTCGGCGTCAAGAGCCACCATGAGAAAGACGCTTGTGCCGACGGCCAGTGAATAGACGCTAACCGCGGTGAGAATGGTCGAGTGGGGGATAAAGGCGAAGGCGGAACCGCAGATAAAACCGATGATATGCCCGCCGATGACCCGCCTTGGCGCTGCGGTGACATTGCGGGGCATGGTGAAAATGATGAACGCGGTGGCACCAATGGAGGCGATTACCACCACATGCTCCAGGTTTAGCAGGAGCAGGATAACGAAGACAACTGCCGTGGCCAGAAGGCTCTGATAGATGTAGTTGAGCCACAGCCGACTGAAACCGCGGCGTATGCGGCGCAGTCTTCGTCGCACCGAGTCCCAGGAGTCAAAATGCATGCGTTCGCTTACCTTGCTCTAGCCTAGATTATAATACCTCATGAGTGCTTCTGTACACCCGGCCAGAGCCAGCAGCGAAAGTATGCAGAGGCGAAGCATATATGCTACACTAATTAGTTGTTATCCGAGCGTAAGCTTTCAATCTTAGTAAGGGGGTATGAATGACCAAAAGAGTATGCGTAGCGAAGGGAGACGATGCGTCGCCAGAGGTGGTTGTGCCCACGGTTCGAATTCTGGAAGGGATGAATCTGGATATTGAGTTCACCTGGGCGGAAACGGGCGATGAAGCGGCTGCCAAATATGGCACCATCTTCCCGGAGTCGGCGAGAAAGATGGTTGATGCATCTGACTGTGCCATTATGGGTTCAACGCGCCGTGCCAACGGTGTGCATGGATACCTGCGCTGGGGGAAGCGATGCTTTGCCAATATCCGCCCGACAAAGTACGTGCCAGGCCTGAGAAGTCCACTGAAAAACCCTGAAGGCATCGATTTCGTCATCATGCGGGAGAACCTCGAGGGACTTTATCCGGGATGGGAAGGCGATATCGCGCAGCTGGCGCCGCTGAAATTGAAGAATGATATGCTCGGCATCACGCTGGACACCACGGCGAAGGGCAAGTTTGCCGTTAAAGTGAATACGGAAGTGCTAACCAGAGATATCTGCCGGATGGCCTGCGAGCTTGCCATGAAGAGAAAAGCCAGAGGTGGCCCGGGCAAGGTTACGGTATCCAGCAAGTACAATCTCCTGACAGAGTCGGACGAGCTGTTCCGCCGCATTGCTGAGGAGACGGTCGGGCAGTACCCCGAGCTCACCTTCGGCCAGATAATCATCGATAACTGCGCCCAGCAGCTGGTCATCAACCCGCAGCAGTT
>DAOUDY010000046.1:0-11257 GCA_034430755.1 Dehalococcoidales bacterium | reverse complement strand
CGGGCTCGAAGGTAGCTGACCATCAGCGCGCCGGGCAGGGTGAAGCCGACGACAAGAATGCCGGCCGTTGATAAGTCCCTGACAAAGAATATCAGGAGACCCAGCAGGATGGCCATCTCACCCAGACGGTCCAGAGTTGAGTCAAGTATGGCACCAAATCTGGTGCTCTTGCCGGTGAAGCGGGCCAGCGCTCCATCCAGCATGTCAAATAGTCCGGAAAGGGGGACAACAAAGCCAGCGGCGAACGGGTGTTTGAGGGCAATCAGCACCGCTGCCCCGAAGGAGAGCAACAGGCCAAAGCAGGTCAGAGCATTGGGGGTTACCCCGGTCCTGGCCAGAAGCCTTACCATCGGGTGAGAAAGACGGTGAGCAGCGACTTTTCGGACTTCGGCTAACCTGGACTTGAACGGCCCTTTTTTTGAGGTGATGCTAACTGAGCTCCCTTCCATTCTTCAGACCCAAATAATCCCCTTGCTTCGCCAGTTGCTGTCCGAAAACCCCGCAGAGCGTTACTTGGATGGCTTTTCCGCTTTGGCCTTAGCCATGTCGGCGATATACTTTTCCACCATCTGGTGCGCTTCCGCATCCGTGTACTGTATCGGAGGCGACTTCATGAAGTAAGCGGATGGTGCCACCAGCTCTCCGGCAAGGCCGCGGTCCAGGGCCAGCTTGCAGCACCTGATGGCATCAATGACCACGCCGGCGGAGTTGGGGCTGTCCCAGACCTCCATTTTAAGTTCCAGGTTAAGCGGCACATCGCCAAAAGTGCGGCCTTCCATTTTGATGTAGCAGAACTTGCGGTCGAGCAGCCAGGGAACGTAGTCGCTGGGGCCCACGTATATATCGTCAGGGTTCATCTTGTAATCAAGCTGCGAGGTGACCGAGTTGGTCTTGGAGATTTTCTTGGACTCGAGCCTTTCCCGCTCCAGCATGTTATAGAAGTCGGTATTGCCGCCGAAGTTCATCTGATAGGTGCGCTCAAGTTTGACACCGCGGTCGCGGAACAGGCGTGTCAGCACGCGATGCGTGATGGTGGCGCCGACCTGCGATTTTATATCGTCGCCGATAACGGGGAGCCCCCGTTCCTTGAAGCGCTGCTGCCAGTACTTCTCGCGGGCGATGAAAACCGGGATGCAGTTGACGAAACCGCAGCCCGCCGTCAGTATCTGCTCGATATACCACTTGGTCGCTTCTTCACTTCCCACCGGCAGGTAGTTGAGGACGACATCGGTCTTGGTCTCCTTGAGAATACTGACGATATCGGCGGTTGGGCCGGGCGCCTTCTGTATCATCTGCGACAGGTATTTGCCCAGGCCGTCATGGGTCATACCGCGCTGCACGATGACACCCGTGGGTGGTACTTCACAAAATTTAAAGGTATTGTTCGGTTTGGTGTAGATGGCTTCGGCCAGGTCTTTGCCCACCTTGTTTTTGTCAATATCGATAGCGGCCACAAAATTGATATCGCTGATGTGGTACCCGCCGAGGTTCACGTGCATTAATCCGGGTACAAACTCGCTTGCTTTGGCGTCTTTATAGTAATGGACACCCTGGACAAGTGACGAAGAGCAGTTCCCAACACCGATGATGGCCACGTTAATTTTTCCCATATCTGGTTTGTCTCCCTTCATAGCATCGGTTGACACTATACCTTTATTGGGCGTGCGCTGTCAAGTGATTTCGTCTGGCGACACGTATCATAGCCGGGGCTTGGCCGTTACTGACCGCTATTCTGAAAGACCTTCTCCGGGTGCCACTGCCCCTTTTCCGGGTCAAGGCGCAGCACGCCCAGAAAACGCCCGTCAGCAGTATAGATTCGGCAGCGGCTCCCGCCTGATGGTTCCAGCGGCAAGGCCACCGGCGCTCCGTTTCTGATGGCCTGTTCCGTGGCCTCATCGACGGCCGCCGCCGGCCATGTCGAGAGCACGAAATCCATGGGGTGAAGGAAACGCTCCCAGCGGCCGCAGCGGAAAGCGTCTTCAAGCTGGGGTACAGTCACCGCATTTGAGATATCAAACGGGCCGTAGCGCCGGCGGACGAGGCTGTTAAGGCTGGCACCGCAGCCCAGAATCTGCCCCAGGTCATGGGCCAGCGAGCGGATGTAGGTGCCCTTGCCGCATTCCACTTCGATGGTGACGAGAGGTGGCTGAAAGTCAGCCAAAACCAGCCTGTGTATGCTCACCGGCCGGCTTTTCCGCTCGACGGTTATTCCGGCGCGGGCCAGTTGGTACAGTTTCTTCCCCTGGTGCCTGATGGCGCTGTACATTGGCGGGGTCTGCCGGATAAGGCCGCGGAAGGAAGCCAGCGCCGTTTCCACCTGCTCCCGGCCAATGCCGGAAGGACTTTCTCTGCGGATGACCCTGCCGCTGGCATCGTAGGTATCGGTGGTTACCCCCAGTTCAATCTCGGCCCGGTACGTCTTGGTGGCATCGGCCAGGAATTCGACGATGCGTGTCGCCTGCCCGAGGCAGACCGGCAGCACACCGGTGGCGAGCGGGTCGAGGGTTCCGGCATGCCCCACGCGGCGCTCGCCGCTGAGCCGCTTCACCAGTGCTACCACGCGGTAAGAGGTGATACCCTGGGGCTTGTCTATATTCAGAATGCCGTCCACAGTCAGCCCTTATACTGAAATCGCCTCTTTTTACCAGGCAACCAGCACTTTTTCAATGGTATCATCTTGGGCCGGTTTTTCATATGTGTAGTCACCTGACGGCACAACGCATTTGTAGAAAGGCTCGCCCATTTCAATTTCGACCAGGTCATCATATTGCGGTTCAATATAGATTAAACCTTTGTCCATGGTGTTGAAGGCGACAATCGCGTGCCCCCTCCCGCCTGGAAACCGGATGGAGACATAGGCACATCGGATACCTGTTTCCTCGGCACGGTTGCACAAATCGGTAGAAAACTCGGTGCATTCGTATTCGCCCTTTACGTATTCCGCTTTATCCGTATCATCATCTTCTAAAAACCGCATCATCTCGCTATAAGTGGGGTCTTCAATGGTATAACCGTGCCCGCTCATCAGCCCTTCATAGTTAACCTGTAATTCAGTTAGCTCGGTTTCCTTCTCATCCAGTTCAGCCCGTGTTGTGCTGAGGCTATCTAACGCGGAGGCCAGCTCCGTTTCTGCTGACAGCGAGCTGTCTTTTGTTGCTTGCAGTTCCGTCTCGGTGCTGGCTAATTCAGCCACGGTCGATTCCAGCTCTGTTTTCGTGTCCGCCAGCTCCCCTTTGGCTGCTCTTAGTTCTGTTTTGGTCGTGTCCAGTTGCTGTATGTAGGAGGATAACGCGGCCTCAGCCAGATGCAGGTTGGTGCTGGTGGTGGAGAAGAGCAGGTATAAGAAAAGAGATGCACCGGCCAGAAGGGCGATAAGTATCCATCTTTTCATGATGTTGCCTCCTTGGGTTACACTGGCAATTTGCCGATGTATGGAAGGGTCAGGGTTTTTCGTGGTCGGAAGAGCTGACCCGGTCAATGAGGTCCATGATATGTGCGCCGCGCTCGATGGAATCATCCCAGTGGAAGCTTAATTCCGGAATGCGCCGCAACCTGAGTTTCCGGGCCATTTCTTTGCGAAAAAAGTTTGCCGCGCCGGCGAGGGCATCGAGCGCGTCCTGTTTTTGCTGCTGATTGCTGATGAAGCTGACGAAAACCTTGGCGTGTCTGAGGTCGATGGAGGTATCAACCTCGGTTACCGCAACGAACCTGCCGAGCCTCGGGTCCTTGATTTCGCGCTGCAGAAGTTCGCTGATTTCCTGACGGATGAGCTGGTTTAAACGTTCAATCCGATGAGACACAATACGGGCTCCTGGTGTTTATGCTCGCCGGCCTAGGCTGCCTTGTCTATCCGGTAGAATTCCAGCAGGTCGCCAACCTGAAAATCGCCGAAGTCCTTGAAGCCGATGCCGCATTCATAGCCGGCGGCTACTTCACGGACATCATCCTTGAACCGCCGCAGGCTGCTCACGGCGGTAGCACTGATAACCGCCTCACCGCGGTGCACCCGCACCGAAGAATTGCGGCTGATCTTGCCGTCCAAAACGTAGATGCCGGCCACCTGTGCCCCTTTGCCCGCGGAGAAGACGGCGCGGACTTCGGCGTGTCCCTCAGTGACCTCAACCAATTCGGGCTCCAGCAGGCCCTTGAGCGCTTTTTCCACATCGTCAACAACGTTGTAGATGACGTCGTAATGGCGGATGTCAACACTCTCTGTGCCTGCCAGCCGGCGGGCGCCTTCGTCGGTGCTGACGCCAAAGCCAATGATAAGGCCGTTGGAGGCAGCGGCCAGCATCACGTCACTCTCGGACACATTGCCGGTGCCGCTGTGGAGTATTCTTACCTGGACTTCATCGGAGCGCAGGCGTTCCAGGGAGCTCATGATTGGTTCGATACTGCCCTGAACATCTGCCTTCAGGATGACATTAAGCCCTTTGACCTGGCCGCTGCTGATTTTTTCATAGAGGTTGTGCAGACTCACCGAGCGCGCAGAGACCGAGGTCTTTTCCTCAGTTTCCTGGCGGTTTTTTTCCAGCAGTGCCTGTGCCTGCTGTTCATTGGTCACCGCGGTCAGTATGTCTCCAGCCTGCGGCACGCTGTCCAGGCCCAGGATTTCTATCGGGGTGGCCGGTCCGGCTTTCTTCACCTGTTTGCCTATGTCATTCAACATGGCCCTGACTCTACCCCATGTGCCGCCCACGACCACGGTATCGCCCGGCTTTAAAGTACCATTGTTCACCAGTATGGTGGCCAGCGGACCGCGGTTTCTGTCCATCTCAGCCTCAACGACCACTCCGGAGGCCAGCCCCGATGGATTGGCTTTAAGCTCTTCCACCTCGGCCACAACCAGCAGGTTTTCCAGGAGTTCCTGGATACCGATTTTCTCTTTCGCGGAAATGGGCACGCAGACAGTGTCCCCTCCCCATTCCTCAATCACCAGCCCGGCTTCCGCCAGTTGCTGCTTTACCCGGTCCTGGTTCGCTTCCGGCTTGTCAATTTTATTGATGGCGACAATGATGGGCACCTCAGCGGCACGGGCGTGGTTAATGGCTTCCAGCGTTTGCGGCATTACCCCGTCATCCGCTGCCACCACCAGGATGATAATATCGGTTATCTGGGCACCGTGGGCTCGCATGGCGGTGAACGCTTCGTGTCCCGGGGTGTCCAAAAAGGTGATTTTCTGCTCATCTACCGTCACCTGATAGGCGCCGATGTGCTGGGTAATGGCCCCGGCCTCGGTGTCCATGACATTGGTCTGGCGGATGGCATCAAGCAGCCTTGTCTTTCCGTGGTCAACATGGCCCATAACCGTCACCACGGGAGGACGAAGCTGCAGGTTTCCTGCCTCTTCAACCTGTAGCTTGCGGCGCTTTCTTATCTCGCTGATGGCACTGGCGGCCCCTTCTGCAATCCGCGGCTTCAAGCGCGTATTATAGCCCAGGCCGGTGGCTATCTCCGACGCAATATCATAGTCAATGATCTGGTTGATATTGGCCATGATGCCCTTTCGCATGAGCTGTTTGATAATATCAACAGCACTGACCTGAAGGAGGTCAGCCAGCTGCCTGACGCTCAGCGAATGTGGAAGCTCTATCTGCCCCTGTTTGGCGGCTTCTGGCTGCTTGGCGGTTTCGACAGCTTCCGCCTCGGCCTTATTATCCGATTTTTTCACCCGGGCCACTGGTCGCTCCTTTCAGGTGTTCTTCAGCGTAGTTCATTAGCTGCTGCCGGCTTTCTTGGTTGAGGCTGGTGCGGAGCGCATAGGCCAATCGGTTGCCTTTCAGCCCCGCTTCCCAGCATGTCAGGGTCGGGCAGAGGTAGGTGCCGCGTCCCGCTTTCTTGCCGGTAGTATCGACCTCTAACTTGCCCTCCGGCGTATTTACGATTCGAATCAGTTCACTTTTTGCCTTCGCCTGCCGACAGCCAAGGCATGTCCGCTGCGGTACATGTCTGGTGCGCCTGGAATGGGAACTAGTACTCTTCATCTTCATCAAGGGAATCTGTATCTCGCCGTTTTCTCTTTATCCTGATGCCGTCCTCGGCCCCTTCTTTGGCAGAAGCCCTTTTCCGTTTCTTCTTTTTGGCTTTGTCTGCCGGTTTATCTGGCCTCGGTCCCATGATATCCTCGGCAAATCTGAGCTCCGTTTTCTCCTCTGTTACCTGGGGTTCGAAAAGTGCCGGGGGCTCCGCGAGTACCTCTTCCACCGATGGCAACGGCTCAGCCTGTTCTGTGGCTGCCTCCTCAACCGGTTCTGCGGAGACTGGAGCCGGTTCCAGCAGTTCCGGTATTTCCGCCACCGGTTCTTCCTCGGTTACAACCTCTTCTTCTTTTTCCTCTACCGCAGGTGCCGGCCTGGCGGCGGCTTTTTCCGCCTCAGCAATGGAGGCGCTCTTGATGTCAATCCGCCAGCCAGTCAGCTTGGCCGCCAGCCTGGCATTCTGCCCTTCCTTACCGATGGCGAGGGAGAGCTGTTTGTCCGGAACGACCACCGTGGCGATATTCTCCTCTTCATTCAGGTCAACCTTGACAATCTGGGCCGGGCTCAGGGCATTGGTGATGAATGCGGCGACACCGGGACTCCACTGAATCACGTCTATCTTCTCGCCGTTCAATTCATTGACGATGTTCTGTATTCTGATGCCGCGCAGGCCGACGCAGCAGCCCACCGGGTCTATTCCTTCCTGGCGCGCCGCCACGGCTACTTTGCTCCGATATCCGGCTTCACGGGCGATGGATTTTATCTCCACGGAGCCGTTGTAGACCTCCGGCACTTCCAGTTCAAAAAGGCGGCGCAGCAGGTCGGGATGGGAGCGTGATACCACCACCCGTGGTCCCCTGGTTGTCTTGAGGATCTGGATAATGCAGACTTTCAGGCGCTGACCAACCCGGTACCTCTCGGTGCGCATCTGTTCCGAGGCGGGCATTATCGCCTCGATTCTCCCCAGGTCAATGTGAACCTGGCCGGGCTCAATGCGCTGTACCAGCCCGGTAATGACCTCGTCTTCTTTTTCGGTGTATTCCTCCAGAATGGCGCTGTGCTCGGCCTCATGGAGTCGCTGCAGGATGACCTGCTTTGCCGTCTGGGCGGCGATGCGCCCCGCATTGTACGGCGTTGACTCCACCATGAGAATATCGCCTAACTGGGCATCTGATTTGTACCGGTGTGCCTCTTCCAGCGATACTTCAACCCGCGTGTCAGCCGGCCGCTCCACCACCGTTTTTTCCGCCCACACTTCAACACGACCGCTGCTGGAATTTATTTTAACCGAGATGTTCTGGTTCGGGGCAAAACTGTCCTTACGGTAGGCAGAGGCCAGCGCTGCCTCCACCGCAGAGAGGACTGTCTCCTTGGGCAGGTTCTTTTCCGCCGCAAGCTGAGTTATGGCCAGTACGAAATCACTTTTCATCTCTGACTCAACTCTCCACTATTGCCAATAATTAAAAAAGTGGGGATGAAACCCACTTGATAAAGTAAAATTATGCTTTCCGATAGAGTATAGCACTGTTTTTATAAAAAAACAAGACGTTGTTTTACATCACTCGTACTTCCTTTCCCCGAATATCTTGGTGCCTATCCTGACGATGTTGGCATCTTCCTCGGGGGCAATTTTATATGAGCCGGTCATTCCCATTGACAGGTATCTCATCTCAACATTGGGCAGGTTCGACTCTTTCATGTGCGCAAACAGCTTTTTCATGGCCACAAAGTAGGGTCGGGAATCTTCCGGGTTTTCCGAGAGCGGTCCCATGGTCATCAGCCCCATCACCTTGACGTTGGGCAGCGCTGCGATATCCCTTAACAGTTGTTCCGTATCTTCCGGAAGTACTCCTGATTTCTGCGGTTCCCTGCCTATATTCACCTCGAGCAGTATGGGCATAACCTTGCCTATCTCCTGACACCGTTTATCAATTTCCCGGGCGATTTCATAGGAATCAACGGTTTCAATCATATCGAAAATCCGGACCGCTTTTTTCACCTTGTTTCGCTGCAGATGGCCAATGAAATGCCATTTCGCCCGGCTGCCGACTACGGCATAGGCCCTTTCCGCTTCCTGAACATAGTTCTCGCCAACGACCTGCACGCCGGCATTGACCGCCTCCAGAATTTCTTCCGGGGTTCTGGTCTTGGAAGCGGCCACCAGCTGCACACCGTCCGGCAATTCATCTAATATTTTCTGCACGTTCTGCTTAATTGACATAACGATTATGCTCCCGGGTTGTCCGGTGGTCGACTGTCTTTACTGCTACTGGGTCTGATTTGCACTTCCCGTAATGGCCTCTTCTATGGCCTTCTGGCGCTCTTCATAATAATCAGTTAACCCTTCACTGTATTCTTTATACACTTCGGTCATTTGTTTGTTGTAGGCTTCAATAACCTCTCGCTGGTATTCCTGCTGCTGTTCCCGGTATTCCTTCATCTTCTGGTTGTATTCCTGATAGGCTTTTATCTGCTCTTCATATTCTCGCTGCTGGTTTCCCCAGCCCAGGTACTCACAGGCGGAGAGCGGCACAATGGCTAACATCACGGCGATTAATATGACTGCCTGCCACAGTTTCATTTATACCTCCTTTATCTTCCTCCACACTCCTATATAGCTATTTTACATCACAGCGCCGGCGACCTCAATCAAAAGCAGCCAAAAAGACCAGATAACAAGCCGCTTGTCTTGAGCGTGCAGGTTCAAAATGCTATAGTATTACGTAACAGTTGCCTTTTCCTCAAAGAGGCACTGCATCCATACCATAATCCGGGGAAGTGCCGGAACTGGCAGACGGGCCAGACTTAGGATCTGGTGTCGCAAGACGTGGGGGTTCGAGTCCCCCCTTCCCCACCATAGTGGACGGTATCAAGAGCTCCAAGCCTCTCTTCGGATATCCTTTCGTCTGTGGTAAACTAGTGCTCGATTGTAAAATAAATTTAAATTCATTATCATTCATGGGTAAGGAAACGTATGTTATTATTCGGGCATGTTGGCATCACTCTAGGTGCCGTAGTACTTTTGACGGATGTATTGAAGCGAATTAACTCCAATAACGCTATTGATAAAACGGAACTTGCATCGGCGTCATCAAGTGATGAAAAGGTCGCCAGGAGTGTTTCGGAGAGCAGGGTATTGCGGGCTGCTTCTTTAGCCAGCAGAAAAAATACGAAATCTCTGATTCTAGGCTCGCTTCTGCCGGACATCATAGATAAACCGGTCGGGCTCGGCATTTTTAAAAATACATTCAGCAACGGCAGGATTTTTGCCCATACCCTTCTTTTCCCTGCGATATTGGCTGCCTTTGGTTCCCTGCTCTATCGTAGTAGCGGTAAGACCTGGGGCTTTTCTTTGGCACTTGGCAGCTTCGTTCATCTACTACTGGATAAAATGTGGCGCGAACCAAAAACCCTGTTTTGGCCGTTGTTTGGCCTCCGGTTTAAGAAGATGGACATAAGTAATTGGCTGGCCAAAATATTATATGGCTTATTTAATGACCCAAAAGTTTATAAACCGGAGATAATCGGCGCGATGATGCTTCTGCGGCTCAAGGAGAGACGTCATGGTCGAGGTTAACTTACGATAGATTGATTTCAGTAGTCTCTATCGCCGGCAGAGGTTTAATGCCAAGTGGCTGCTTAAACTTATAAATTGTTGACAATTGTCCAGTGGCTGTTTAGAATTTGAAGTGATTTCGGAAAAGACTTTATCTCCTGTAGCATGTGAAGGAGCGGGTTCTGTCAGTCACCTTTATTTTACTGGAGACGCGAGACTTGATTACGAAACTCATCAGGTGAGGAAATGTCGCAGGCAGCCGTATCAGTGGTTATACCGACGCTAAACAGCGCGAGGACGCTTGGAAGCTGTCTAACGTCAATCACGGAAAGCAGCAGTAAGTACGAGTACGAGATAATAGTTGTTGATGCCGGCAGCGTGGATGAGACGCTGGAGATTGCCAGACCATATGTGGACAGGATTCTTTACGGAGAACCGGGCCGGATTAACCGCAATATTGGCATAGAGATAGCTAAAGGGGATATCATATGTTTCACTGACAGCGACTGCATCGTGCCACAGAACTGGATGAACGGGCTCGTCGATGGGCTGTTGAGGTTACATAATAAGGACAGCAGGATAGTAGGAGTTGGGGGAGGAAATATTCCGCTGCTGGAAAACCCTTCGCTGATGGAGCTGGCCATTGCCGAAGCCTTCCGGTCGCCTCTGGTCTCTTTCCGGGCACGGAACACCGCCGCATATTCGGAGGAAAGAGAGGTCATCCACAACCCGCCGCATAACTCGGCTCTTTTCAAACGGTCCATTCTGGAAGTTGGCGGCTTTGAAGAGACGCCGGGCTATGGCTACGGCGAAGACTCCGCCCTGGACGCGAAGTTAATCGATAAAGGTTACAAGCTTTACTATCTCCCGGGTCTTCTTATTCAGCACAAGCACGCTTCCAATTTTAAAAAGTTTGCCAGGCAGATGTACGCCTATGGGTGGGGCAGGGTGAAGCTGGGAAAGAAATATAAAAAGTACTTCCAGTTCCATCATTATGGCCCCATCTTTCTGTGTCTGATGACTTTTACCCCTCTGTTTTTCGTACCTCTGGGAATGGCGCTGCTGAACGCCGCCTACGTTGCCCTTAAAGAGAAGAAAGTATCGCTTTTTCTGCCCGTGGTCCTGTTAACGATGACCTTTTACGTTGCCTATGGATTCGGTGAGATTGTCCAGTTTGTAAGGCAAAGCAACCGGGGAGCAAGCTAAATGGCTGAACTTAACATACTTTTTCTTAATCCGCCCTCTGTTTCCAGGTTTGATGCCGCCGGCGCCAGGTTTCAGGCCCGGAGAAAAGCCAATACCATGTGGTATCCGGCATGGCTGGCCTATGCCGCCGGCCTTTGCAAGCAGGAATTCGGGGTGAATTTGATTGACTGCCCTGCCGAGGGCATCAGGCTGCTCGCTCTGATTGAAGGACTGCGTGAACAAGAACCGCAAATAGCGGTTGTCTACACCAGCACCCCCAGCATCATGAACGACATACGTGTCTGCCAGGAGCTCAGCAATAAGTTTCCGGGTATAAAAACGATACTGGTGGGCCCGCATGTGACCGTCCTGCCGGAGCCCGCCCTGCGTCTCTCTGAGGCGGTGTGGGGCGTGGTCCGGGGGGAGTTCGAGTATACCATCCTGGAGCTGGCCCGGGCTTTGGAGCAAGGGCGTGGTTATGAGGACATTCTGGGATTAAGCTGGAGGTATGGTGGTGAAATCATACATAACCCCGACC
>DAOUDY010000045.1:0-11479 GCA_034430755.1 Dehalococcoidales bacterium | reverse complement strand
AGCTCGGTGAAGGTTACCCGGTCGGTTTCCTGAGCATATCGATTGGCCTTTTCAATCTTCCCGATCAAGCTGGACTGCATATGCCTTCCCTCCTTAAATGTAAGAAGCACTGGCCTAATCTGGCACAGCGCTTCGTCTCCATATTGCCAAGCCTCTAGCTCCTGGATTCATATCGAAGTTACCATCGTCATTATCACTAATTAAATTTTAACTCTTTTTCGGTCGTTAGTCTAGGGGAATTCCGTGGATTTTATCAACCTGTATTTGCCTCCCTTGAAGCTAATGCGGTAAAATAATTTTTAAAAAGGCGTGAGGTGAAGCGTGCCCATTTACGAGTACGAGTGTGGCGAATGCCAGTTACGTTTCGAGAGGAAGCAGAGCTTTGATGAGGAACCGGTAGCAATATGCCCGCATTGTCAGGGAAAAGCTCGGCGCGTCATTCATTCCACCCCCGTCATCTTCAAAGGCAGCGGTTTTTATATTACCGATAGTCGTAAACACAGCAAACCGGAAGAACACGGGAAACCGGAGAAGGGCAAGGAAGAGGTATCAGGCAAGGAAAAGGGGAAGTAGTCTGGTGAAAGCGCTCCTGCAGCGTGTTACCGGGGCCTCCGTAACCGTGGGAAATGAGGAAGTGGGGAAAATAGGGCGGGGGCTCGTGATATTGCTCGGTGTGGACAGCGGCGATACCGAGAAAGATGCCGATTATCTGGCGCAAAAGGTCGTCAACCTGCGCATCTTCGCCGATAGCGAAGGCAAGTTCAACCTGTCGGCGCTTGATGTCCAGGCCGAGATGCTCATTGTCAGCCAGTTCACCCTCCTCGCCGATACCAGAAAAGGAAGGCGACCCAGCTTCATTGCTGCCGCGCCTCCGGAAAAGGCGGAGGAACTGTTCGCCTGCTTTGTGGAGCAGGCAAAAGCCGCCGGCCTGAAGGTGGCCACCGGGCGATTTCAGGCGTACATGCAGGTTGAAATCCATAATGACGGCCCGGTCACCATCATGCTGGATAGCCGCGAAAAAATTCAGGGCTAGTAGCAACTGCAAATAATTTTATTTGCAAAAGCTTGCAAAATCGTCTTTTTTCTGCTAAACTTTTCCCGTCCAGCTAACAGACTGTGTTTCTTCGGGTATGAAAAAGACGGTCGATATGCTTACCAGTTTGAGCGAGCAGGGCTACCGGCTGACGCCGCAGCGCATGATGGTCCTGACGGCCATTGCGAACAGCGATAATCACATCAGCGCCGAGGAAATCTACGCCCAGGTGGTCAAGAAGTATCCTCACCTCAATATTTCCACCGTATACCGGACGCTGGAGCTGCTCCATCGGCTTGGCCTGGTAACCGAGACCGACCTCGGCGGGGGGAGGGTCAGGTATCATCCGGCGGACAAGGGCCACCATCACCATCTGGTCTGCCAGGAGTGTGGCAAGGTAATTGACCTGGATGAATCGGTGATGGACCATGTGAAGCTGGTGCTGCAGCGGGATTATGACTTTGCCCCCGATATGCGGCACCTGGCCTTCTTCGGCCTCTGTGCTGATTGCAGAAATCATGGAAAATAAAAAATTTTTACCTGATTATTGCATTAATTTGCAAATGCATATAAAAGCAATAAAAATAAGGCAGGTCTGGAAAGAGATAAAATTTTTTTAAGCTGTTAATGCAATGGATTGCAGTTGCATACAGTTGTCTATAATTAATTGAGAGAGGAAGAGATAATAATGAGTAGAAAACGTTATTTATTATTGTGCCTTGTTCTGGTTCTGGCTATGCTGGCGAGCATCGTTTCCGGCGGGTGTGCGTCGAAAGAAACGGGAAAGCTTCAGGTGGTTACCAGCACCTCGCTGCTGGCGCAGATTGTGGAGCGGGTGGGGGGTGAAGATGTGGATGTTATCAATATCATTCCTCCGGCGCAGTGTCCGGGCCATTTTGACGTCAAGCCGGGCGACATCCAGAAGCTGGCGGACGCCGATATCTTTCTCATGCATGGCTGGCAGGGAGAGAAATTCACCGATGATTTGATAACCTCGGCCAATAATCCTGACCTGAATGTTTTCAAGGTTGACGTGCCGGGCAACTGGATGACGCCGGAGGTACAGTCGCAGGCAATAGAGATAATCGCCGGCATTATCAGCCAGGCTGACGCTGAGCACAGTGCTGAATTTCAGAGGAATGCTGATGATTTCAAGGCGTCGGTCAACGCTATGGGGGCGGAAATGGCGGAAAAGCTGGCCGGGGCGAACATTGCTGAAATCAACGTGCTGTGTGCCGACCAGCAGGAAGGGTTTGTCCAGTGGGCTGGATTTAATATCGTGGCTATCTTTGGCCGCCCCGACTCGCTGACACCGCAGGTGGTCAAAGAACTGGTGGACAAGGGGAGAGAGGGCGAGGTAACCCTGATTATCGATAATATGCAGAGCGGCCAGGATGCCGGTGCCGGCATTGCCGAGGAGCTTGGCAGCGCCCGGGTCATCCTTTCCAACTTCCCCGACTGCTATGAGAACACGGAGACCTGGGAGAAGACTATCGAGTACAACGTGGCGCTTCTGCTGGCGGCGCTAGGCCGGTAGAGCGCTTTCGGGCTGGTATGAGATGAGCGAAGCGGTCATTGATATCAAGAACGCGGTGGTATCCTACCGGGAAGACGTGGCCCTGCGGGGAGTGTCGCTTAAGGTAAAGGTGGGAGAATTCGTCGGCGTCATCGGAGCCAACGGTGCTGGCAAAACGACGCTGCTGACGGTGGTCAACGGGCTGGGCAAGCTGCTCAGCGGGCAGGTAAAGGTGCTGGGGCACCAGCTTTCTCCCGGCAATGGCCATTCATTGCGGAAGAAGGTCGGCTATGTAGCCCAGGTGCAGAACATCGACCCGCGCATGCCCATGAACGTGCGCGAGGTGGTGATGATCGGGCGCTACGGTCTGCTGGGCCTGATGGTCAGGCCGAAAAAGCATGATTGGGAGGTGGTGGATGAGATGCTGGAGCTCGTTGGCATGAGCCATCTTGCTCGAAGGCCCATCGGTCACCTCTCCGGTGGTGAGCAGCAGCGGGTGGCCATTGCCCGCTGTCTGGCGCAGGAGCCGGCGATATTCCTGCTTGATGAGCCGACTGCTTCGCTGGACTGGAAGGCACAGGCCGATATTCTGGAACTGGTGAGGGCAATCCATGAGACCAGGAGCCTCACCACTCTTTTCGTCACCCATGACCTGAGCTGCTTGCCCGTCGCCTGTGGCCGTGTCGTTCTTATGAAGGAGGGGAGAATCTGGGGCGAAGGCGCCCCCGGAGAACTGCTCACCGAGGAAAACCTGGGTCGGCTTTATGATATGCCGGTCTCCGAGGTGAAGAAGCGGCGAACGCAAAATATTCTGGCGTGAGGTATTTACTTGTCCATTTTTGAATACCAGTTCATGCAGAACGCCATCCTTACCGCGTTCCTGGGCGGCGTTGCCTGCAGCAGCATCGGCGTCTTCGTGGTGCTGATGCACATGCCGTTCATCGGGGTATGCATGTCGCACGCCGCTTTTGCCGGAGCACTGCTTGGCCTGTGGCTGGGCTTCAATCCATTAATCGGGGCCTTTGTCCTCAGCCTGCTGGCCGCGGCCATAGTCGGCCCCCTGGCCGACCGCGGAGAGCTCAGCCCCGAGACCTCAGTGGGTGTTATCTTTTCCCTCATGCTCGGCCTGGCGTTTCTTTTCATGGGCCTGATGCCCGGCACAAAATCGGGGGCGCTGGAACTGCTGTGGGGCAGCATTCTCACCAATACCCGCAGCGATGTCATCCTGCTGGCGGTCGTTGCTGTTCTGGTGGTAGGTTTGATAGTTGTCTTCTATAAGGAGATACAGGCGACCGTCTTTCACCGTGATATGGCGCTCTCGGTGGGTATACCGGCCACCGCGATATTATACGGCATCCTGTTTTTAACCGGTGCCACCATCACCGCCACCCTGCGTTCCGTCGGCGGCATTCTGATTTTCAGCCTGATTTTGAACCCGGCGGCGGCGGCCTATCAGCTCACCTACAGCATGAAAAAGACATTTCTGCTCGCGGCAGGTTTTGGCGTGCTGTCGGGCTGGATGGGATTGCTGTTCTCTTACCTGTTCAACATCCCCAGCGGCGCCACCATTGTGGTCACTTCCTCGGTTATTTTTTTGCTGGCCGCCGTTTTCTCGCCCAAGCGCCGGGTAAAGAGATGGCAGGCAAATACGACTGCGGAGGCAGGCAGTGATTAGGACCTATTTCAACGTCAGGGCGGCAACCTGGGATGAAATCGCGGCCGAAAAAGACCAGTCCAAGCTGAGACAGATGGCGGCGCGACTGGACATCGGACCAGGCTCGGTGATGCTGGATATCGGCACCGGCACCGGTGTCTTCATACCTTTTTTGCGGCAAAGAATTGGTGGTGGCGGAAAAATTCTGGCCATTGATGTCGCCGAAAAAATGCTGCACCGGGCCCGGGTAAAGAGTTTCGACGGTTTAGTGGCCTACCTGAATGCCGATGTCGCCCATATCCCGCTGCCTGATGCTTCGGTTGACTGTGTGGTCTGCTACTCAAGTTTCCCGCACTTTCAGGATAAATCGAAGGCGCTGGGGGAAATGCACCGCGTAGTCCGGAAAGGCGGCCATTTGTATATCTGCCATACTTCAAGCCGGGAGGCGATAAACGGGCTGCATAACGGCATTCCCGAAGTGGCCCATGACGTTATCCCCGAAGAATGGGAAATGCGCCTGATGCTTTCCGAAGCCGGTTTTGCCGACATAGAAATAGAAGACAACCGTGAAAACTATCTCTGTCGGGCTTCAAAGCTAGGCTGACTTAAAGGAATTCGGGTCAAACTCAAGGCTGATATCCAGGGCTTTTGGTGAATGGGTGAGGGCGCCGATTGAGATGTAATCCACGCCGGTCAGCGCCGCTTGGCGGAGATTGGCTAGTGTGATACCCCCCGAGGCCTCGAGCTTTGCCTTACCCTTCAGTGATTTTACCACCTGGCGCATTTCTTCCGGGTTCATGTTGTCCAGCATGATGATATCAGCTCCAGCTTCGGCAGCTTCCATCGCTTCCCGAGCAGAATCGACCTCAACTTCAACTTTGAGTCCGTGTGGAGCGTTCTTTTTTGCCCGGGCCACGATTTCCTACAAGCTCATGCCGATGGAGCGCAGCGCAGCGAGGTGGTTATCTTTTATCAGTATTCCGTCGCCGAGGTGAAGGCGGTGGTTTTTACCTCCGCCCATGCTCACGGCGTGCTTTTCCAGCAGCCGGAGGCCGGGGGTGGTCTTTCTGGTATCGGCGATGTACGTCTCCAGGCCGTGAGTCTCAGCGGCATATTGTGCCGTCAGCGAGGCGATGCCGCTGAGCCGCTGCAGAAAATTGAGCGCTGTGCGCTCGGCCTTAAGGATGCTGAGCACCTTCCCGCCGACCTCAGCGACTGCATCGTCGGGCTTGACGGCGGTTCCATCCTGGCACAGCACGGTGAACGCAATCGCGGGGTCTACCCTGCGGAAAACCTTTCCGACTATCTCGACTCCGGCCACGATACCCGCCTCTCTGGCGTATATGGTGGCTCTGCCCTCGAGCTCGGGCGGGACCAGTATCTCGCTGGTAACGTCGCCATGCCCCAGGTCTTCGGCTATGGAAAGGTCAATGATGGCATCTATCTGTTCTTCTGGTGTAGGCGCTTTATCCACTTTTTGCTCCTGGCGACTATTATGCCGTGAAGACAATATGGCGCTGCCACTCCGTGGATTTTTCGGGGAAATCGGAGCGGAAGTGTGCCCCACGGCTCTCCTCTCGTTGCAAGGCTGCCTCAGCAATCAACCTGCCGGTCAGCACCAGATTGTTCAGTTCGTGAGAAGGGCGGTCTGTGGGCGATGGCAATGAATGCTGCCACATCGCCAGCGCATCGGCGGCCCGGGATAGACCATCGCGGCCCCGAATCACGCCAAGGTTATTCCAGGCGAGTTGCTGCAAGCTGGTGAAGCTGGGTGCTGGCGATGACCCGGCGACCCGTCTTTCACTCAGTTTGCCTTTGACTTCCTGGCGTTTGGAGGCAGCCGATGAACCGGTTTCAGCACCTCGGGCAGTTCTCTCCATAATGCGCTTGCTGAAGACGACCACCTCCATCATGGAGTTGGAAGCGAGGCGGTTTGCCCCGTGCACGCCGGTGCAGGCGGTTTCACCGGTGGCAAATAGCCCGGACACGTTCGTTTCTCCCCAGCTATTGGTCTTGATGCCGCCCATCATATAGTGGGCGGCCGGCGCCACCGGAACTGGCTCCTTGGTGATATCAAGACCATGGTCGAGGCAGAAGCGGTATATATGGGGGAAGCGGGTGGTGATAACGTAGGGAGAGAGGTGGGCGACATCAAGAAAAACCCGGTCTGAGCCCGTCTTTTTCATCTCGTAGAGGATGCTGCGCGCCGCCACATCCCGCGGTGCCAGGTCGCCCTGCGGGGCGTACTCGGGCATAAAGGGATGCCCCTCGGCATTGCGCAGAATACCGCCCTCGCCCCTGACCGCTTCCGAAATGAGGAAAGGCGTCACTCCGGGAAGGTGCAGGGCGGTAGGATGGAACTGAAAAAATTCCATATCTATGATTTCCGCCCCGACCTTGAAGGCAAGAGCGATGCCGTCACCGGTGGCGATATCGGAGTTGGTATTGAATTTGAAGAGCTGCCCGGCGCCGCCGGTGGCGAGAATGAGGTTCCGGCATTCAAAAGTCTCCATGGAACCGGTGTGGCAGTCCAGCACCTTTATACCTTTGACGGTATTCTTCTCCACTAGGATTTCCGTGGCCTGACTGTCTTCAAGCACCGGAATCCTGGCAGCCCGAACCCGTCGGCTGAGGGTGACCTCAATGTGCTCGCCGGTGGCATCACCGCCAGCATGCAGGATGCGGGGAACGCTGTGGGCAGCTTCCAGAGTAAGCGCAATCCGGCCGTTCAGGGTGTCAAACGGGACACCGAGATTGACCAGTTCGGCAATGCGGGCCGGGGCCTCGTCAACCAGGATTCGTACCGCCGCTTCATCGCATAGACCGTCTCCAGCCTCTATGGTGTCTTTGAAGTGCAGGTCAGGGGAATCATCCCGACCGATGGCGGCGGCGATACCTCCCTGGGCGTGTCTGGTATTGCAGTCTTCAATACTGCCCTTGGTTATCACCAGCACGCTGCCCTGCTCTCTGGCGAGAAGTGCCATATAGAGGCCAGCGATACCGCTGCCTATGATGATATAGTCGTAGCGATTCATGTGGCTATTGCTCTTGGCGTTGGCCGGCAATGCTGCTTCGGGCCATGCGTATACTGGCTCCCGACTCAACTTTCAAGACAATGCTGTCATCGCTCAGGCTCTCCACAACGCCGTAGATGCCGCCGGTGGTGATGACCTTGTCACCGCGTTTCAGTTCCTGCATCAGTTCCTGGTGTCTTTTCTGCTGCCGGCGCTGCGGTCGAATAATCAGGAAATAGAAGATGGCTACCAGCAGGACGATGAAGACAATGAGTGTCCAGTCGAAGCCTCCACCTTCCTTACCTCCTTCTGGCAGTGTTCCGCAGCCGCTGAGTGCCGCCAGAAACGTGAGCAGTATTCCCGTCATAAGACCATACTTTACCATTGTGCCTCCTTACTTCGATGTATCAACTGTGCCCTGTAATGACCACGGGCTCGTCTTTTCTATCCGAACGCTTACCAGCTTTCCCAGAAAATCACGGCTGTCTTCGAAAAAGACCAGTTTGCCGGTGCGGGTTCGACCCTGCCATTTGTCTTTTACTCTGGACTCAACTAAAATTTCGGCCATTGTACCTAGCAGCTGCCCGTTGATTTCAGCGGCGATTTTTTCCTGGAGCTGCTCGATGATGTTCAAGCGCTCCCTTTTCACCGCCGCAGGGATATCATCTTCAAGCTCGCGGGAAGCGCTGGTTCCCGGCCTCGGCGAATAGACGGCAACGTGTACGGTATCGAACCTGAGCGCGGCAAGCAGGTTCACCGTTTCCTGGAACTGGGCTTCTGTCTCCGAGGGGAAACCAACGATGATGTCCGTGCTCAGCGCCACACCGGGAACGGTATCCCTTATCCTTTTCACCATCTGTCGGTATTGTGCTGCGGTGTAGCCCCGCCTCATCAATTTGAGAATGTCGTCGCTGCCGGACTGAACCGGGAGGCTTATCCATTCGCAGACCCTGTCCAGCCTGGCGATGGCGCCAATGAGCTTATCGCTCATATCTTTGGGGTGGTTGGTCAGGAAACGTATTCGTACTAAGCCATCAATTTTGTTAAGCTCTTCCAGTAAATCGGCCAGGTCAGGCTTATCGGGCAGGTCGTGCCCGTACGAATCCACGTTCTGGCCCAGCAGGGTTACCTCTTTGACCCCCCGCCTGACCAGCTCTTTGACCTCGCAGGCGATTTCTGATATGGTGCGGCTTACCTCCCGGCCGCGACGGTAGGGGACGATGCAGTAGGAGCAGAAGTTATCGCACCCCTGGATGATAGTGACATAGGTGGCAGGGGAAGGTCTTTGTGGCAATGCCAGTATCGCTTCGGGCTTTTCCAGCCAGGGTGGACAATCGCCCGGCTTGAAAAAATAATCCACGTGAGGAAATTCTTTTTTCAAACGCGTGGTATCGGAATTCACCAGGCAGCCGGTGACGGCCAGAGTGGCGCCTGGATGTGCCCGGGCAAAAGATTGCAGGGCTCTGATTTTGTTCACCACCCGATTTTCCGCGCTCTGACGCACCACGCAGCTATTGAGCACGATAACGTCAGCATTCTCGGCGGCGTCCGTGGGCCGGTAGCCGAGATGCTCGAAAAAGCTGCCCAGCCGCTCCGACTCTGCCTTGTTCATCTGGCAGCCGATGGTCCAGATATAATAGTCAGGCATTTCTCCCCGCAAATTATCTCTAATAGTAATATACCCCTTTTCAGGGGTATACGTCACTGGTTTTCATGGCGGAGGGAGTGGGATTTGAACCCACGACCCCGGTTTCCCAGGGTAAGCGCTTAGCAGGCGCCCGCACTAGGCCACTATGCGATCCCTCCCGCGAGCCATACCTCGAGCCATACCTTAGGTATCTCTAATATAACATATCTTTTCGCTTTGCTCAATCATCAGCGGTTGGGGTTTGCTGGCCCATTCGGGCCTGTGCTATGATGATTGGCACATAGCGGCCATGGAGATAAACGTAATCATCGACGGAAAATTTGAGGGCTGTCCTGAGAGAGACTGGCTTCGGCGCATTGCGGCGCAGGTTCTTGAGGCTCAGGATAGCGGCCCAAACGCCGAGATAGGCCTGGTGATAACCGGACAGGAAAAGGTACAGGAACTGAACAGGACCTATCGCGGAGAGGACCGGCCGACAGATGTCCTCGCCTTTCACATGATACCGGAGGAGGAACACGAGGGTGAACCATCCCTGTTTGTGGTGCCTCCTGATGGCGTGACCCATTTCGGCGAGGTCGTCATTTCCTATCCCCAGGCAGTGATGCAGGCGCAGGAGCACCAGCATCCCGTGAGAAAAGAACTGGCCATCCTCATCATTCACGGCGTGCTCCACCTGCTCGGCTATGACCATGAGAGGCCGGAGCAGAAACGGGAGATGACCGCCAGAGAGCAGGCGATTTTGAATAAAATCATTTTGAACCGGGAGGAATAGAGTGGTGAACAAGGTAGAGTTACTGCCCGATAGGCTCATGTATCCCCGGCCAACGCTTCTGGTCGGGTCCAATGTCGACGGTAAAGCCAACTTCATGGCGATGGGTGGCGGCGGGGTGGTCAACGCTGAACCGCCGATGATGGGTGTGCTGCTGCGGCACAGGAGTTACACGCTGAAGGGTATCTGGCAGAACAGGACATTCTCCATTAATACTCCTTCGGTTGACCTGGTAAAGGAGACGGACTTCTGCGGCATCGCCTCCGGTGCCAATGTTGATAAAGTCAAGGTTTGCCGGTTCAAAGTGTTTTACGGGCATCTGGAGACGGCACCAATGATAGAGCAATGCCCGGTCAATCTGGAGTGCCGGGTGGTGCAGATACTGAACCTGGGCAGCCATGACTTCATCATCGGGCAGGTGGAAGGGACATATGTATCCGGGGACTGCCTCACCGATGGCAGGCCGGATGCGGACAAAATCAGGCCGATGATATTCGATATAACGGCCAGGAACTACAGGGCCTTCGGTGAGGTTATTGCCGAAGCGTATAAGGTCGGGCTGGAGCTTAAAGAGAGGACATAGCCTCAGCGCCGGGCGGCACCAACAAGCTCGCTGATGTCCTTGACTCCCTCTCTGGCCATGAACTGCTCAATGCCCTCGAGGACATCGAGGGGGGCGCGGGGATTGACAAAGCTGGCCGAGCCCACCTGTATGGCACTGGCACCGGCCATGATGAACTCAACAGCGTCGCTGCCAGAGGTGATTCCTCCGCAACCAATGACAGGCAGCTCAACTGAACCAGCCACCTCGTACACCATGGCCAGCGCGATCGGCTTTATCGCCGGGCCGGAAAGGCCGCCGGTGCCATTGCCGAGCAGTGTCTGTCGCGTGTAAATGTCAATCGCCATACCCCGTACCGTGTTGACCAGGCAGATGGCATCAGCACCGGCCTCGGCCACCGCCGCGGCCACGCGGGTAATCTCGCCGGTATTCGGGGTCAGTTTCACCAGCACGGGAAGATGGGTGTTTGCCCTGACTGTGGCGGTTACCCTGGCGGCGGGCTCAGGATGCAATCCAAACTCAGCCCCGCCGGCACCGATGTTAGGGCAGCTTATATTCACCTCAAGGCCGCTGATTCCGGGGACGCCGTCCAGTTCTTTCGCCAGTGTGGCGTATTCCTCGACCGTCTCGCCGGCGATATTGACGATTACCGGAACGCGCCATTTTGCCCATATCGGCGCCTTTTCTCTTATCAGGGCTTTCACCCCGATGTTCTGCAGGCCAATGGAGTTGAGCAGGCCGGAGGGAGTTTCCACCAGGCGCGGCTGGGGATTGCCGTCCCTGGGTTTCAGGGTGGTTCCCTTGCAGACGATGGCCCCGAGCTTCTGAATATCAAACAGGTGACTGTACTCGGTACCGTAGCCGAAAGTGCCGGATGCGGTCATGACCGGATTGGCCAGCCGTAACCCTTTCTCATGTCCGGGGGCTAACTGAACGGAAAGGTTCATCACCGCTACCTAGGGCAATTTAAAAGTGGTGCCCGTGATATTGAAAAAGAACCGGTCACCAAATTCGTGGGCAAGGGTGGCAATTGCCGGCATGCCGGTACAGTGACAGAGCCCCAATCTCTGCACGTCGAGCTTTTTAAGGTCGGCGATGGTTTTCTGCACCCGTTCCCTGGAGGCACTGTACAGGTGGGAGCCGCCAAGCACGGCGTATATTTTCTTCTCGCCGGTTAACTTCTGCGCGTGGTACAGAATATTGACCATGCCGCGGTGCGCGCAGCCCAGCACCACCACCAGGCCCAGTGCGGTGTTGATGATGAGCGACAGGTCGTCAAGCAG
>DAOUDY010000044.1:0-14318 GCA_034430755.1 Dehalococcoidales bacterium | reverse complement strand
TACCCAGCTCTCTGACCCGTGAAATCAGCTGTGGAATGCGGCACATGCCGTCGAGCAGACTATACTCGGTATGGACATGAAGATGCGTAAACATAGAACCCTGCAGAAAAATCTACATAATTATAGCACAGGGCTCCGATTTTGCAGTATCATTACCCACCTTAAAAAGTGTAAAATCTGAATACCGGAATGAAAATTTTAACATTTGTCGCCAGATGGCTTTTCGTTCTCTGCCTGCCTTTACTCCTGCTTTCGGCAAGCATTGGCGGGGCCGCCAACAGCCTCGCCCTTTACCATTACGGCTTTGACAGATATGGCGTGGGCCAGACCACGGGCCTGTCTGAAGTCGAGCTGGATAGAGCCGCCAGAGGACTCATACACTACTTTAATTCCAGTGAAGAATACATCAGCCTGACCGCGGTCAAAAACGGCCAGTCATTCACGCTGTTTAACGAGCGGGAGGTCGTTCACCTGAAAGATGTGAAGGACCTGTTCCGGCTGGACTACTGGGTATTTCTGGGCGCGCTCCTCTATTCGCTCGCCTATGCTGTTTTTTTGCTGTGGCTGGGAGAAAGGCGCCGGCTGGCGCGGAGGCTTATCTGGGGCGGCGGCCTCACCCTGGGCCTGATGCTGCTGCTCGGCCTGAGCACCATGCTCAACTTCGACCAGTTCTTCCTCCAGTTCCACCTGCTCAGCTTCAGCAACGAGTTCTGGCAGCTCGACCCTGGTCAGGACTACCTGATAATGCTCTTTCCGCGCGGCTTCTGGTACGACGCCACGCTCTTTATTGCCAGCGCTACGGCGGTGGGGGCGGTGATAATAGGAGGGGTGGGTATCTTTATCTACTCCTCCGCAGGTCTGAGCCGCGGGTAAACGATGGAAACGATAACCAGGGCCGCCCCGGCCGCCATCAGCCCTATCCCCAGCACCTGCATCGGGGCAACAAGGTCATTAATAAAGCCGTTGAGCCAGGTCTGCAGCGAAGGCGGTATATCCGGAAGCGGGATACTGGAAGAATAGCGCTGCGTCGCCCAGACACCGGCATACTCAATGGCCCCGTAAATCAGGAAAGTGATGCCCAGCTCCCGGGTGGCACCCTTGACGCTGCGGTGCAGCAGAATGATGCCCATTATCAGCACCACCATCAGCGCTATCAGCCCGTAATAAGCCGTCTGCATATACCCGGCATTCTCCCGTACTATATCGACCAGAGCCATCATCTCCGGTGGCAGGGAACTCTCATCGATGACGAATTCCGACGGTATTTCAGACTCAAACTGCCGGTAAAATTCCTCGAAATACTGCTCCAGCATTTCCGGTGGCAAAGCAGCAACTTCCGGCGGCAGACTTTCCTTGTTCTGCTGGAAAAGCTGCCACAGCCTGTCCCTCAGGCCCGTCTTTATTGGTTCAAATGATATAACCACGTTCAGCTCTTCACTCTTGCCGAGCAGATAATCGTAGCCGGAATAGATGGCGGCGCGCGCCTGCTCTTTAATCTGCGGTTCATTTTCGGCAATGGCACTGTAGAGCGCTTCTTCAAGGAAGGCCGCTTCCGGCGGAACCTGCCCGCTTAACTGAAAGCCGGTCATTTCCTCTGCCAGCGCCGCCATGTCCAGCTTCTCCACCTGCGCCACAACGAAGTCCGGGTCGAGCAGCGTGCTGCGCAGCGCGAACAGCGTGCCAAAAGCAGCCAGTGATAAAAAGAGCAGAAATGTCAACAGTGTCTTCAGCAGACCCTTCAGAAAATTCATAACGAGCCTCCGTTCTGGTTTCGATTTGGCTAGTATTGTAACATACCGAAGGTCGAATTACACCAGTCTTTCCCCGGCAACAGCGAGCCAATATCGGCAACGCGGCATAACAGGTACAGTTGACGAATGGCAGGGCGTTTTGTAGAATTATGGTGCATGGGCGGTTAGCTCAGTTGGTTAGAGCGCTGCGTTGACATCGCAGAGGTCAGAGGTTCAAATCCTCTACTGCCCACCATCCAGATTCGTCTTCGGAAGGGAACCGGTCCGACGAACTCCTCAATATACGCGAGCTGCTCGAAGTTTTACTCGGGCCGGAGGGGAGGCGAAGGTTGATGCTGCGGAACTTGCCAAACGCCGAGCCAGCCAATCTCCTTGTCAGGGACATACACGAGGATTCGTTGATAGTCAGAGGCGGAAAAGGCAAAAAGGATAGGATGATTCCTCTGACTCAAGATGTGGCTGAGTGTTTGCATCAGTTTATCAAGGCCAAGGGACCCGACGAGCGAGTGTTCGGTCTCAGCCCAGAAAGCCTAGGCATGAAGGTAAAACAGCTCGCTGTAAAGGCCGGACTAAACAACCTTCATACCCACACTCTTCGGCATAAGTTCGCCCCCGATGTGCTGGAGTCCGGAACCAACGTCAAAGCGCTTCAATCTCTGATGGGACACGAAAACCTGAATACCACTGAGGTATATTTGTCCCTAACCGACCGAGAATTGTTCGCCGCCGCCAAGAGGCTGGATGAACGCAATTATAAAGTCGCAAAGGAGACCGGACAGGAAAAGCTGGATTCGGGGAAGCAAAATGCTTGCGCCGTCCCTGGTGCTGCCAGTGGTAAAATTAGATCTTAGACCTTGGTCATTGCGTGGCTGTAGATTTGGCATTGCGAAAGATCCTAAGAGAACCACGTACTACCGCTTCTTCCAGTCTTTCTTTATCTAATGCATAAATGGGTATATCTGGGCCTATTTCCTGGCGGAAGACCTCTTTGTAAAGCTCAGGACGGTTATTGGACCCTATAAAGACCAAGGACTCAAAGTCCATAGACATGGCTTCCCGGACGAAGCGAAAGCATCGCAAGTCTGAGCCAATAAGCGCTCCTTGTAAGAAGCTGTGGCAGCGCCAGCAATCCGCCGCGCCTTCACGGTCTTAGAGGCGAGCGACGGTACGCGCCGGTGGCAGACCGTTGTTGACCAGACCATTACGGCAGCACAGATGGCAGATGACGGCTCCATAGTAGGCTCGACAGTCGGCGGCATGGCTTACGGAGTTAATGCCGGTGGTTCCATCATTTGGGCCAGAATGTATGGTGGTGTGGGACATAACGGCGTACACTACACCAGAAACAGCGAGTATGCACTCCTGGGTGGACCTAATCCCACGCTTTTTGATGGCGATGGTAATATACTCTGGCAAAGAGAAAAGGATAAGCCGGTAGAGATGACCGGCCCCGCCGAGCAGGACACTGGGGGCGCCAATGCTGTCTGGGTGTCTGATGATGCTTCGCTCATTATTCTAGGTGGTGATGATGGGCAGATCACTTTTTACCGGGGGGAAATAAAAGCATCGCCGGCACCAACGGTAACACCAGTGCCTGAACCAACACCAGCTCCGGAAGGAGTGCCAGCGTCACAGGTGAACTGGACAATCATCATTACTGCTATCGCCGTTATAGTGACGTCGGGGTTAGTTTCATGCGTTTTGATTAGGAAGCGAAGAATAAAAGAGGAATGATTGCTTTAGGATTGCCATGGCTGGGATGGGAATAGAATAACAATCCGCTATAAAGTGCAATACTAGGCTGAACTATTTGGAATTAAAGGCCTAACCACCAGTGCGTCACAATATACTTTGTTTTGCCATTCCACCAATTGGTCAATGGGCATTAAAGAATCTCCTGGAGAATAGGCATCATGAGCTAGAATATTGATTTTGCGCAATTGATCGCCCAAGACTAGATTATCATTCGAAAGCTTGCTCAGAAATGGGTAACCTAGCTTCCTAATTCTACGCGCGAAGCTATTTTCCTTGAATATTTTGTCGATAGTACTATAAATGCTCTTGTTCGGCATATTCAGTTTCCTTTGTTTATTGCTTATACCTCAACACAAATTAAACCATGAGTGGAGCCTTTACATTTTTCAATCTGCCGTCTGACGAGCCAAACACCAGCCGAATTCTAGCTTTCCTGATGTCTTTGGCGCCGGTCCTGCTGGTCAGGAAAATTTTCTCATATAGAATTTCCTGCCCTGATATTCCACCTCCGTGAGACTGCCATCTTTTATCAGCTTTTCGATAACTTTCCAACCAGTATCAGCCTTCTTCAGGAACTCTACGACCGCTTCTTCCCTCATTGGATGCACTGCGGTAATGCCCAGTAAGTCATCTTCGACATTGCCGGTAGATGAAAAAGCGTTTCCTTCGTAGCCGATTAGATATTCTACATTGCTTAATCTCTCTTTAAGAATCTGGTATGCCATGTTGATGGCCTGTTCACTGGCGGCGCGTATCGTCCTTCTCGCGGGTGGCCTTGTCGGAATAGCCAGGTAAGCCTTATCTGGTTTCAACTCTGCCAGGAAGCCAGCTATCCTCCCGATTTCCCCGCTATCATCGTTAATACCCTGGATAAGCATGCTCTCGGTGTTTAGTTCACCATTGAACATCCCGCGGAACCGGAGCATGCCAGCCAGAATACTCTCAATTTTTAACGATTTTTCCCGCCTATCGATTCTGCGCCATATCTCTTCACTTACCGCATCCACTTTGAGTGACACCCAATCGGCTTTTTGCAAATCCTGCCTCACATCCTCACGCCAGATAAGGGAAGCATTGGTAATGACCGCGATTTTGATATCCAGAGAACTCAGAAGCTCAATCTCTTCACCAAGATTGGCATCCAGAGTAGGCTCGCCATCGGGGACAAAGGTCAGGTAGTCAATCGGCTCACCCTTTTCTCTGACCTGTTTGACCTTCTCCCTCACACTCCGCGCTATCTCGCCTGGCTCGTAGAAAGTCTCACGCTCAACCTGCATGTTTATAGTGTTTCCCAGCTGGCAATAGACGCAGGAGTAACTGCATATTTTAGGGGGAATGTTATTTATTCCCAGGCTGTGTCCCAGTCGCCTGGATGGAACGGGGCCATAGATAATAGAACTCTCCACTATTCTGTCACCACGTGCACAGCCTTGCTATCATCGCCTGCGTTCCTATTTAAACCAGGAATCGGTTAGCAGTCACTCAAGCTCACTGCTGGTTCTTCTTCACAAATATCTGGAGGCTCTTGATTTTCCCGACTCCTTTGAGGCTGGAGACCATGGCAAGAAGCACATTGTTGATGATTTGCCGGGGGAACATGGTCAGGGTTACGGGAGCATTGTTGACGTAAAGAGACATTCGCTCTTGCTGTGGCTTTATGAAGCCCTTCTCCAAAAGGTCAACCAGACCGTCGACATCGTCAAATGAGAACTGTCTGGCCTTGGTTTCCAGAGGCTCGTCGGTGACAATGGCGATAAGCTTCCTGATACCTTTGAGAGGTGAGCCCGCACCCCTGCGGTGGACCTCTATCTTGGGCGCATTGCCCTGCTTAAAGCCCTCGGTCAGGATGATGTCGCAGTCTTCACCCAGCAGGCGCGCTATCTCTTCAAGGGGAGCATCCTGCGCCACAGGCTTCACCAGCACAATCTTATCCGGGGAACCGACCGCGGTAGCCTCGCTGCCAGCCTGGATGTGGCGCCAGCTATCCTTGCCGGGCTCATCGAACTCGACTCTCTGAGGGACATGCTTGATTGTGGCCACTCGATAGCCGCGCGACTTCAGTTCCGGAACCAGCTTCTCGATAAGGGTCGTCTTTCCCGACTCTGATCTCCCAACAACAGAAACTACCGGGGGCATCCTTTTATCCTCCTCAGCACATGCGTTAAGCCCTTCTCCAGGGCTCTCGTTTTGCTGCTATGTAATCTATCAGGGCTGCGTTAAGCGTATCTACGGCCAGAAGAGCGCAGTGCTCGCTTTCTTCAGGCAGCTTACCCAGGGCAGCCAGCATATCACGCTGGGTGATTCTCCGGCCTTCGTCAATACTCTTTCCTTTGACCATCCCGGTAATCATGCTGCCCGAGGCAATGCTGGCGCCGCAGCCATCTGTCATGAAGGTAGCATCGGCAATAATATCGTTCACTACCCTGAGCCATATTTCCATGGTGTCACCACATGGGCCAGTCACCCTGGCAAAGCCATTGGCATCCTGCATATCACCCATGTTCCTCGGGTTCATGGCATGGTCGATGACTGTGTCAGAATAGACCTTCCGGGCATCTGCTATAACCATCTGCTGCAGCTCATCGAATTCCGAAGCCATGCTTTGCCTCTTACTCACTTTACACCATTCTGGAACCATTCTGCCACAGTACGCTTATCCCCCGGGAAATCTCCCCATCGGCGTGGGCTCATAGAACGGGCAACTAATATAATCCCCCTAGCCTCTCACCATCTTTGCCCCACACTTGGGACAGCTCAGGTCGTAGCAGGGCGTGCCCACCTGATGAGACACTCTTGCTCCGCAGCTAGGGCAGACGCAGTCCCCACCGGGGCCGGCTCCGGGACTGGTACCTCCCATCCTGCCGGCACCCTTGCTTCCTTTGCCACCGCCTCTGCCTGTGCCCGGGCCGCTCCCCCAGGGAGGTCCCGTACCATCTCCTCTAGGCATTGTTACACCTCCTGTATCTGTCTTTATTTTTCTTCCTTCTCCAGCTCATCAATCCGCCCTTGCATGTCGCTTAGCTGCTGTTTCAACGCCTCTGACTGGGCTCTAAGCGCATCAAGCTCCTGCTCACGGCCCATCGGCGGGGCAAAAGGCACAGCACCCGGAAAGAACGGCCCACGCCCGTAGTAAGGATATCCTGTCCAGCGGCGGAAACCGTACGTTCCCGGAGCCGCTCCCATTCCCCAGGGACTGCAAAAGCCTCTGCCGCCACCCGTCATTGGCCCCATTCCCATAGGGCCAGTACCATCAAATCCCGGCATAATGCACCTCCTTTGTCTGGTATTGATGTCCTGACGCTAGCGCAAACATCTTTGTTACTGTTCGCCTTCGAGGTCCCGCATTCTGGACTCGATCTGCTCCAGCTGCCCCTTTATTGCCTCTGACTGGTCTTTCAGATAGCTGAGTTCCTCCTCCCTGCCCATCGGCCCGGCAGGGGGCCCGTATCCGGGAGCGGGCGGTGTCTCATAGAAAGGAGGCTGCGGGTACGGCCAGGCGGGAGGCGCTCCAGCGCCGCCCAAGAAGTAGCCGCATCTGGGCAGCCCGCCTCTCCCTATCCCTACATACGGCCAGGGAGGGGAAGCACCACGGAAACCGAATCCCATGCCCCCTCCGAAGCCGCGACCGAAACCTCCTCCTCCTCGACCAAATCCATTAGGCATATTCTCACCTCCTATTGCTTAAACTCTTCAAGCCTCTTCCTGATACCGCCAATTTACTCTCAAGTACCGGCATCGGTCAGTATCCGGGGTAAGCATGCGGGTATCCGTAAGAGGGAAGATAGCCCCTACCATGGTACGGGTAACCGTATCCAGCGTAGGGGGCAGGCCGCCCATACCGGCCCGCATACGGGTATCCATATGCTCCACGCCAGCCGAGGCCGAGGCCAAACCTGCCTCCCCGAATTACTGGGTTGGCAAAACCAGGCCGGGCATAGCCAGCGCAGTAACCGGCTCCTCTTCCGGTCATCGGCCCCATTCCTCGTGGTCCTGTCCCATCTCCAAACGGCATTCGAATCACCTCCTCTCCTGCTCGTGCTTTTTTCCTCATTCGCTTAATCCATCAGACGCTGCCGGCATTCCCCCGCCAGTGGCGCCCGCCTCTGTACTGTCTGTTCGTGCCAGCCCTGCCCCAGCCCTGTCTCCAGGGCCAGAGGGCCATGATATCCGGCGTATTGCAGGTAGGGCAAAGCTCGGGGGGCCTTTTTATCATCACCTCAAACGGGACTTCCCACTCGTGGCCGTTCCCGCAGCGGAAGCGCCGCACCGCCATCTCATAGTTGCCGCCCTCAATCCTTATCCCTTTGCCATTGAGCAGGGCATCAGCTACCTTCTGCCGGGCGAGCAGCAGTATGCGAGCGAAGGTGGGACGAGAAACACGCATTCTTTGAGCACACTCGTCCTGCTCCAGTGTCTCTACGTCCTTGAGGCGAATCGCCTCCGCCTCCTCGACAGAGAGCCGCACTTCCTGCAAGCGAGCGAAAGGCACACCGGCAGGCCTGAAGTAAGTGACCTGTGGCAGGAAGTCTACCCGCCGCCACACCGGTTGTCTTCCCATAGACGCTTAGTTGTCCTCCCTGAGTTTTACCAGCATATGTCCATCAAATAAGGTCAAAGTGTAGCTTTTTTGTGAACTTATGCTCATAATTAAATGTACCGCGACCCGTTTCCTTTGTCAAGTCTGTTCTTGCTCTTTTGGGATATTTCTCAGCATTGAGTACCGGACGAGCTATAGGAAGTTGAACAATTTGGACATTTGTCCAGGTTCTGGAGCCTCTGGACTGACGAGCAGTTTCGATGTTGCTTTTCCCCGCCACATCCTCCACGACCGATTTTGCAGTATTGCTTAATTTTCTGCACTGATTACTGACCGGGGGGAGGTAACACTTTACGCGCTTGGCGAATGATACCTATCAGGAGCAGTGCCACTACGATAGCTGCTACCGCAATCACCGTCGGGAAAAGCCAGGGGAAACGCTCACTGAGCGGTGGTAAAGGCGGTTTCTTTTCCACAAATTCAGGATTGGTGGCCTGGGGACCAAGCCTGGCCTCTGGCAAGTCCTCGGTGACAAGGTAGGGGAAGACCCGCTCTATGTCATAAGAGGGCCGCTGGGCCTCGGTATTAGCGTAGTACAACCGGTAAGATTCCTGCGGATCAGCGGCAAAGATGATGCTGCGTTGCAAGCCCCACAGCTTAACATCCTGGACGCTGAGGGTCGGACTATCTTCATCGTGAATGACCAGGCGAAGATAACGAGAGGTGGTCTCGGGATAGGTGATGGTGAGGCCCTTCCCGACAAACTTGGGGGTGTTATAGGCATAGATGGTGGCCTGCGACAGGATGGTTTTCCATTTCTCCCGGTCTGTGCTTGCCTCCAGCGTTACATCTCGATTGAAGTTAACATCAGGGACACCAATGGCCAAGCGATAGCTGGGAAGTCCTGCCGTGCCCAGGTCCACCTCTACCAGTGTAGTACGGTGGGTTTCATCACGACCGATATCTATGCTGGATACGGGCCAGGGAACCTCTTTTGCCGGGGTCTCTTTTGCGTAGAAAACGGTAGCGCCGGTTATCTCCAGAGGCCCCTCCCCCCCATCGGCTATCTTCACCCGCAGATAGCGTGCCGTGCTTTCTGGATACCTGACGCTGGCATCACCGGTGGTGAAATTACGCTCTTTCACGGTGAAATCATAGACTGTCTGCTCTGCCACCTTCATCCAGGTGCTCCCGTCATTGCTGGTTTCCACAGTGGCCGTGCGGCGGAAGTTGCTGGAAGAAGTCTGAAACTCAATCTCATTGTGCAGGACCCCTTCTTGCCCCAGGTCGGCGGTAAATATGTTGTGAAGTCCCGGAACATAGCCCTTATCACGGAGGGACACCGAGAAAGAGGTCTGCTCCTGTTTTGGTTTGCTTATTTCGAGCTTATAGGGCACTTCTTCATTCTTCTCGCTAATGAGGCGCAGGTCGGCCAGACCGGACCGGGCACCGGCGAATACTTCGCGGTCAGGGACGAGTTCGACAAGGCTCTCCTGCTGGAGGCCTGAAGGCAGGATGATGTCCTTGACGTATTGCCAGTCGCGCAGGGAAAAGTCCGCCGCCACGCTGGAAGAGACCAGAGCCAAAAGTGCCGCGACAACAAGCGATAGCTTGATTGCAGACAAACAGTTATTTTTCAACAAGAAACCCCCTGATAATTTTACTATAACGATGGTAGAGATAAGCACTGGTGAGAAGCAGAAGTCCCAACCCTACGAAAGCAACGATGCGATATGCCATCTCCAGAGTAAAGACATCGTAGACAAAGACCTTACCGATGGCGATAAGCAGCAGCGCCAGGGCGCCGAGCCGCAGAGGCCGCCAGCGTTTGCGGATGCCAACAACCAGGGCAATAACCGCATAAAATGCCCAGACCGCGGTAAGCGAGAGGTTCTGGGCGCTCCTGAGAGCTTCCCTTTCCGACATCGTCAAATCCTTGCCGCCGGCAAAAAGTTGACTGCCAAAGTAATCCCAGACTTCAAAACTAAGCACCCAAATAGAAAATATGTTGGCGGCTATCAGGAAAACGGCCGCGGCTATCTTGGCGTGCCGGAAACTCTTTCTGACCCGAAAGAAGCGATGGCCCACCAGATACATGGCGGCAATACTGACGGCAAAAGCCAGAAATCGCTCGTTCAGTACTGGCTTAAAGTCGCGCATACTGACCGAGGTATCGAAGAACAGCAGGCGCACCACCACAATGAAAAATATGGCATAGCTGTAATAGCGGAGCTGGGGCATGCGGAGAATAAATGATAGCCACACTAAAACTGCGCCTTCAGCCGCCCAGGCTACGGTGGTCCAGGCACTGTCTCCTAGCTGGACAGGTATGGCCACCGTCAGGAAAACCAGAGCTATACCCAGGGCGAAAAAGCTGAGCCTGACATTCGAGACACCTCTCTGCAGAACGATGTAGGCAAACCCGCCGTAGAATATGGCCAATAGAAGCATAAAGCCGCCCATCCATACCCGAAAATCGTCCCACAGCAATCCAAGGCTTATGCCAGCGTAGGCAGCGGCATTGATTACCATCAAAGCACAGTCAAAAGCTTCAGGGGTGCGACGCCATAAGATGTGAAACATGGTGGTTGCTCCGACAAAAGTGAGGAAGATAAGGGTAAGGCAAATCTCAATAATGAGCAGGCTGACTCTACCTCCAAATTCGTCGTGCCAGACTCCGAAAACCACCAGCGTGCAGAGCAGTGCCAGAAGAGTGAACCAGCGCCAATTGCGGAAGGTGGACAGCACCAGGACACCGATGTCCACTACTATGATGTATGCCAGGAGCTGAACCCCTTGGCTGGCCTCTCTGGTCGCCGCGGCACCAGTTTCGAAAGCTCCCAGAATAAAGGGCGCAGTGAAGGCACCAAAGATGCCGATAATAGCCAAACTAACGGAATCGTAGAAAACCGCCAGAGCGGCGGCAGCCACGCTGACCAGCAGCAGGAAGGCAAATGCTACGTAAAAGTGAATCAGGTTATAGTTGGCAAAGGCGGCGAAGATAGAGAGGTAAAGGACAGCGATTCCGCCCCCGCTGAGAACCTGGGCCAAGACCGGGTATTTTATCCGCCAACGATAACCGCCTCCCAGCATTGCCAGGCCTGCCAGAATGCCCAGAGCTACCCGTCCGGTGGGACCTATCCAGTTGTTGTCAAAGGCAAATTTGAGGAAGAAGCCTATACCTATGACAAGGGCGACAACGCCTATTCTGGCCAGCCAGCTGCCCCCAAAAATCTGCTCCCACTCTATCTCTTTAACCCTGGCAGGTTTGAGCTTACGAGGCGGCGGCGCCTTTTCCATCGGAGTCGGGGCTTCCTCTTTACCTGGCGCCGCTGGCGCGGGCACCGGCGGTGGCGGCGGCACAGCCATTCCCTGTTCTCGTTCCAAGGCAGCCAAGCGGTCATTCATTCTGTTGACCAGCTCCCGCAAGCGGCGCACCTCCTCCTCAAGTGTCCCCGGATGCTCCTGAGAGTTCTCGGCCTTAGATGCTGGGAGAGGAGAGCCGCAGTAAATGCAGAATCGATTGGTTGGCTGGTTTTCTCTTTGGCAATTAGGGCACAGCATAGTCCTTTTTCCTCCTGCCGTCTTTCTCTGCCCTTAATACATAGGTGTTAGCAACTTTGTCATGCCAGCCCTGCTTCTGTCCATCACGGATAATCCAGAGAAAGCCCAGGCATAATGCAATGGATGATATAAGCTTACCCAGCACCTCTCGCCGGGCGGCACTGCCCAGTCCCGGCCTAGAACCGCCGGCATTTACTACTTTGATACCGGCCAGCATTTTGCCCGGAGTCTGTCCCCTGAGCCCGATAAATAGCCAATGGTACAGCCAGGGCAGGAAAATCACAAGCAGCAGCGCCCGCAGTTCAGAGGTAAAGAAAAACCTTACGAAGAAATCTTGGGCAAAGCGGACAAGCAGGAAAAAGAAAAGCAAAATTACGACGCCATCTATCATCGCTGCCCCAAAGCGTATCCAGAAGCCCATATATTCAACAGATGCCGCTGGCACCGCTGTTTCAGCGCTGGGCATCTCGACCGGCGAAGGTCGTTCTATATCGGCCGCCAAATCTGAGCCACAGTTAGCACAGAAACGCGCTTCGGGGGTATTATCATGCCCGCAGCTCTCGCATCGCGCTGACGCCACTACGGCTACCTCACCTTTCATAATTTAGTTTCGTTGTATTCTATCCTGCCCTGCACGGCTACGCTTTAACACCATTATAATCCCATCCGGGGCTTGTCATTACCCCGAACCCACATCAATCCTGCGATTTGTTGGTAAGATTGATAAAGCGGGAGATGGACGTGCAGAAGGTGCGCCACCTCATTCACAGTCAACATCCTGTCCGATAGCTCGTCTGCAGCTGACATAGGTCCAGAATCATCCTTTCTTTAGCATAATTATGCTTATTGAAGTATCTTTTAGCATCATTATACATCTACATCTTTACCAAAATGTTAAGTGCAGAACTGATATCTTAAGAAGAAGTTACAAATAGATTACATTCTATTAAAGGCAGTTAGTTGAACATTGCATCTCGCTGGGATGAATAAAAAAGCTTTTCTTTTGCTGGCGTATAATGACGTTATACGCATTCGATTCATTGAAGTCCGGCCGCAGTTTTTGCTAAAATCCAAGGACATCCAGTAAAACTGAATTTGCTTCTGGTTTTACTACTCTTGATGTCATGTTTGGCACAAGCTAGAATAGCAGTCAGAGGGCGAGGCGATTTACCAGATGGTGTTAGACTGTGGAATCGCCTGATTTTAAATTCACCTTATGACAGACGAGCGATAAAGGAGGACGAGCATGCCTGACCACCTGAGGACAATTGCCGAAGCAGTAAAGAACGGGGATGAGAAACTGACCGTCCAGACCGTTGATGAGGCGTTACGCGCCGGGAATGCTCCCGGGGAGATACTGAGCAAAGGACTGGTGCCCGGGATCCAGGCATTGGGGCAGCTTTTCAAGGACGGACAGGTCTACCTGCCGGAAATCCTGATTTCCGCCCGGGCCATGAGAAGCGGAACCGATAAGCTACGCCCGCACCTCGCCGGCACTGATATTCAAAAGAAGGGGACCGTGGTCATCGGGACCGTTGAGGGTGATATGCATGATATCGGCAAGAACCTGGTCAAGATGATGCTGGAAAGCAACGGCTATGACGTACACGACCTGGGGGTGGATGTTTCGGCAGATGCTTTTGCTGCTGAGGCCAAGGCAACAAACGCCGATATCGTGGCGACCTCATCTCTGCTCACCACCACCATGACCATTATCCCCGATATTTCCAGAGCCCTGGAGGCGGCCGGCGTCAGGAGCAAGGTCAAGATGATGATTGGCGGCGCGCCCATAACCCGCCAGTACGCCGATGAGCTTGGCGTTGAGGGCTACGCCGATGATTGCGCCTCAGCCGTGGACGAAGCTGAACGCCTGATAAAGCTGGCCGTGTAATCATGGTTTTTCCACAGCTCTCCTCTCGTCAATAACTTGCCATTCGCACTCTTACGTGCTAACATATCAGGGCTGGGAGGTAGCTGTCGAACTATCCCCTTGTGCCGAAGTGGCGGAATGGCAGACGCGCTACGTTCAGGGCGTAGTGTCCGTAAGGGCGTGAGAGTTCAAATCTCTCCTTCGGCACCATACAGGACCGGCGCTTGTAGCTCAGTTGGATAGAGCGCAGCCCTGCGGAGGCTGAGGTCGTGGGTTCAAGCCCCGCCAAGCGCGCCATACGGGCGGTTAGCTCAGCTGGTTAGAGCGCCTGCTTTACACGCAGGAGGTCACAGGTTCAAGTCCTGTACCGCCCACCATTTATTGAAGCTAAAAAAGCCCTTATGTTAACTGGTGCATAAGGGCTTTTTCTAAAATGGCACAAATTTGGCACAAATCATTAATTAAGGTAACGTAACCCTTCCAAATTCAGTATAGAATTCTCTCATCCCTGGTATATAAGGTCGAACTGCTAACTTTTTTATCTACATCATACTTTTTCAAGATCGACTTTATTACTGTTTTTTGCCAAGATGGACAATTCGGAGCCAATACAATTTTATCAATAAGTGTGTCTAAGTCGACAGGAATATGTAATCCAGATTTATCAGGATATTCATCAGAATCAATGTCCATTTCGTAAGAAAAATCTGTAGACCGTCAGCGATAATGGGACACAAATGAGGCCACTAAAACCGTACACTCTAGACGGGTGGCACAAGCTCCTGAGAGGTAGTAGACTGACTAAACAATGAAAGGAGCTAGTTGTGTCCAAGGAAAACAA
>DAOUDY010000043.1:0-3685 GCA_034430755.1 Dehalococcoidales bacterium | reverse complement strand
TTTCTCCAAATATCACCTGCCAACGCATCGAAAATCAACATAGTTTTCTTTATGGGCTTTTCGCCCTCATGGCCAGTGCTTAATTCCAATTGGCACAAGAAGTGACCTGGCGATTGTATTAAATAAGTCCCAAAGTCGTGTTTTGTCGGTTTGTGTGATTTACTTGTAAATGACCCCCTTATACCTTTGACACTCTCATTATCACCATCAGGAAGTGTGTGCCATATAATCCAATCATAATTAAATTCTTGCCCTTTGTCATCAAGCTTTTTTTCAACTAAAGCAAGGTGTATAATATCGCCACTAAGATAAGGAGCTAGTCTGCGGATTATCCACCACCCCCTAATGCCGACAGGTCTTATTGATACCCTTAGTTTCTGGCTCTCCCAATCTAGGTCATAATAATTTGGCATTGCTTTCCTCCAATTAGGAAGGTATTTGTTAGTCATTATAACACCTTCCATTCCTTCCGGGATTGGAGTTCCGCAACTTCCCCCTCCTTTATCCCCACACTCCTGCCGTGCTATAATTCTCACCATGAAAGTCTCGGCGCTGGGAGAGTTCGGGCTGATTGACCTCCTGGCTAAGATGATTTCTGATGCGCAGCAGAAAGATACGGCGTCATACCGGAAACTTATCATCGGCATCGGGGATGACGCCGCCGCCTGGCAAGGCGCTCCCGCCACACAGCTGGTAACCACCGACTCGCTTTTTCAGGGCGTCCATTTCCGACTGGAGACCACGCCCTGGTACGAGCTCGGCTGGAAGTCGCTGGCGGTGAACCTGAGCGATATCGCCGCCATGGGCGGTGTTCCCGAGTATGCGGTGGTCTCGCTGGCGCTGCCGCCGGACACCGAGGTGGACGACGTTAAAGCAATGTATCAGGGGATGCTGGCGCTGGCGCAAAAATTCGGGGTGGCCATCGTCGGCGGCGATACCTGCCGGGCGCCTCTGGTGTCGCTTACCATTACCGTGCTGGGCAGTGTTAAAAATAAAGATGGCCGGATGCTCACCCGTTCCGCCGCCCGACCCGGTGACAAAATCGCGGTGACCGGCGCGCTCGGCGCGGCCGCGGCCGGCATGGAGATGCTGGACAGGAAAGTCCGGCTCGATGCGGAGGCAGGCAGCCAGTTACGCCAGGCCTTTCTGCAACCGGAGCCGAGGGTGGCCGAGGGTCAAAAGCTGGTGGCGCTGGGCGTGAAGGCGGCCATCGACATCAGCGACGGGCTCATGTCCGACCTGAAACACATCTGTGAGGCAAGCCGGGTCGGTGCCAGAGTTGAGTTGGAACGGATACCGATTGCGCCTGCGGTCAGTGCTAACTTCGGCGAGCGGGCGCTCGAGCTGGCTATGGGTGGCGGCGAGGACTACGAGCTGCTGTTCACCGCGAGCGATGAAATAATCAAAAAGGTGAAGGCAGAGCTTTCCTGCCCGGTAACGATAATCGGTGAGGTTGTGGCTGAAGAGCCGGGCAGTATAGTCATGGTTGACGAGCACGGCGAGCCGGTTCGCCTGGCAAAAACCGGCTGGGAGCATTTCGCCGCGTAATACTTTATGCAGGTGAAGAAAAGGATGAAAGAAAAAACGCCAGCGCCCTCTGCGGCAGCATCAGGTCAGGGCCTGTGTTTCGGCTGCGGGCGGCGGAATCCGCTCGGTTTGCGTCTTAAATTCAGTCGGGACGGCAGAGGTGTCAGAACGGAGTTCGCCCCCGGCGAGCAGTATCAGGGCTGGCCGGATATCATACACGGCGGCATCATCACCACCATGCTTGACGAGGCAATGGGACATGCCGTCCTGATGAACGGCAACTTTGGTTTTCTCACCGCGTCAATACAGGTCAACTTCAAGCGCCCCGCCCGCGTGGATGACAGGCTGATTATCACCGCTGAGGTGGTCAAGAACGAGGGCAGGACAATCGAGGTGGAGGGGAAATTGACTTCGCTCGATGGCACGCTGGTGGCCGACGGTAAGGCGGTACAGGTCATTCTTGAAGGCAACCGGCTTGAGGCGGTTATCTGGGATATGGACGGGGTGATTGCCGATACCGCGTCTTTTCACTTTCAGGCGTGGCAGGACGCTCTGGGGAAGAGAAACTTAACGTACTCCAGAGAGGTCTTTCAGCGCAATTTCGGGAAACGTAACGATGTCATTATCCGGAGCATTGCCGGGGAAAATTATCCGGAAAGTGAAATAGAGGCCATTCTGGTGGAAAAAGAAGGGCTGTTCCGCAAGAAGGCGGCGGGGAATATAAAGCCGTTTCCGGGCGCGATAGAGTTGATTGATGAATTGAAAGAGTACGGGGTCAGGGTGGCGCTGGCGACATCCTCCCCTGTTGAGAACGGGCAGTTTGTTACCCGGCAGCTGGGCATAGAGGACAGCTTTGGCGTTGTCGTCTGGGGAAGGGAAGTCACGGAGGGGAAGCCAAGCCCGCAGATTTTCCTGCTCGCTGCCGAGCGACTGAAGGTTGAGCCGGGGAACTGCGCCGTCATTGAGGATTCTGTGGCCGGCGTGGCCGCCGCCAAGCGGGCCGGCATGAAATGCCTCGCCGTGACCAACAGCCACCCGGAAGCAAAGCTCGGCGAGGCTGATGCCTTGGTTGATAGCCTGGAATATGTCAGCGTGGCCGACCTGGCCGCGATTTTCAATTCGCCGAAGAAAGGATGATAGCGGCAAATAATGGCGGCAATGGAAAGTTCTCTGGTGCTGATTAAACCCGATGCCGTGCGGAACGGGCAGGGCGATGAAATTATCAGCCGTTTTAAGAAACTGGGGCTCAGAGTGGTGGCGCTCAAGATGCTGCGTATGGACAAAGCTCTGGCCGAGCAGCACTATGCCATTCACCGGGACAGGCCATTTTTCGGCGAGCTGGTGGCATATATGACCTCAGCGCCGGTAGTGGCGGCGGTCTTTGCCGGGGAGGGTGCCGTGGCTAAAATCAGGCAGGCAATGGGTGCCACCGACCCGTCCAGGGCCGACGCCGGAACGATACGGGCTGATTTCGGTCTGGACGTAACGCGCAATGCGGTACACGGCTCCGACTCCGTGGAGACGGCGGAGAAAGAAATCAGGCTGTTTTTCACTGAAGAAGAAATCTTTTAGAACAAGAGCCGCAGCGCTGTTCTACTGAATCTGGAGCACGAGGTCGGCCTGTTCCCAGAGCCGGTCAAGCTGGTAGAATTCCCGCTCTGACGTGGAGAATATGTGCACGATTACGTCCCCGTAGTCAAGCAAAAGCCAGCCCGATTCCGCCGTGCCTTCGTGGTGGATGGGGTGGGCTCCCTCTTTTTTCAGGCTGTGTTCCACTTCTTCGCAGATAGCCTTTATCTGCCGCTCGCTTTCGCCGGTGCAGATGACGAAGTAATCGGCGAAGCTGCACACCTTTCGGGTATCAAGCAGCACGATATCGCCGGCCTGTCGGTCACCGGCGGCGTCCACTGCCCTGCGGGCTACTTCGATGCCTTCCAGAATTCCGGCCTCCCCACTTTACTGCGTTTAAAATTATAACACAGCCGCATTAATTGTACAGGTTATATATTGACAAATGATTTGCAATTGTGCTATGTTTAACATAAGTAAAAAGCAATTGGTCGAGATGATAAGTCAGAAGTTTAACGCCTATTATTATTTTTATTATTACTTTTTCTGGCGCTCGAGCGCTGGGGAGGGTTTTGTATGAGTTAATTGC
>DAOUDY010000042.1:0-16255 GCA_034430755.1 Dehalococcoidales bacterium | reverse complement strand
CTCCCCCTCTCCTTCAAAGGAGAGGGGGATTAAGGGGGTGAGGTAGAAAATAATCTGCCAACCTGCTTTGCGACGAAAGCTAAACAAGGCTAGAGAGAGGATTGACCTCTCTTTATTGATTTTATCCCCCTTTTTAAGATAAAGTCAGATATCTCCGTCAGTGATGGAGGAACAATTTGACCAACTTAGACGATATTCTGCTCAAGGTAACCAGGCCGGGGCGCTACACCGGCGGCGAGTGGAACAGCATCGTCAAGGACTGGGACCGCACGCCGATAAAAATCGCCCTCAGCTACCCTGATACCTATGAAATCGGCATGTCCAATATCGCCCTGCCCATCCTCTACGACCTTTTCAACCGCCAGCCGGATGTGCTTGCCGAGCGTGTCTTTGCGCCGTGGGTGGATATGGAGACGGCGATGCGGGAGAGAGGTATCCTCCTCTTCAGCCTTGAATCCAGACGCCCGCTCGGCGATTTCGATATCATCGGCTTCTCCCTGGGCTATGAGCTCACCTATACCAACGTATTGAATATGCTTGACCTGGCCCGCATACCCGTCCTCGCTGCGGAGAGGGATGAAAGCCACCCTCTGGTCATCGCCGGCGGCGGCTGCGTGCTGAATCCGGAGCCCATGGCCGACTTCATCGACCTCTTTGTCATCGGCGACGGGGAAGAGGCGGCCCTCGAGATGCTGGATGTTTATCGCAAATGGAAAAAGGCGGGCGGTGCCGACAAAAAAGCTTTCCTGCGGCAGGCAGCCGTCATCCCGGGCATCTACGTTCCCGCTCTGTACCAGGTGGAATATCAGGCTGACGGCCGGCTGAAGAGCCTCGCCCCAACCGTGCCGGAAGCAAAGCGCCGCATCCAGCGGCGTATCATAGAAAAGCTGCCGCCGCCGGTGACAAATCAGATTGTCCCCTATATCGAGGTGGTGCACGACCGTGGCGCCATAGAGATACAGCGGGGGTGCAGCCGTGGCTGCCGCTTCTGCCAGGCCGGCATTATCTACCGTCCGGTACGGGAGCGTCCCAGTGAGGAGGTGCTGGCGGCAGCGGGCGAAATCATCGGCCACTGCGGCTATGACGTCATATCCCTGCTATCGCTGAGCACCAGCGACTACGCCAGCATTGACGAGCTGGTCGCCAGCCTGGCGACCCGGTATCCAAACCTTGCCCTTTCGTTGCCCAGCCTGCGCGTCAGCCGTTTCTCCGTCCGTCTGATGGGCTCGCTCCCCGGACGCAGTCGGACGGGTTTGACCTTTGCCCCGGAGGCTGGCAGCGAGCGGCTGCGCCGGGTAATCAATAAAAATATTCCGGAAGATGAGCTTCTGGAAACGGCGTCGATTGCTTTTGAGCGGGGCTGGACCGGCCTGAAGCTGTACTTCATGCTTGGCCTGCCCACCGAGACAGATGAAGATATCGCCGATATCGTCCGCCTGGTTCAAAAAATCCACACCCTGGGAAAGCAGGTGAGCGGAAAAGCGCCGAGCCTAAGGGTCAGTGCCGCCACTTTCGTCCCCAAACCACATACTCCGTTCCAGTGGGCGGCCCAGGAAGATGAGCCGCAGTTAAATGAAAGACGAGAAATCTTGAGGCAGGGGCTGCGGCGGCTGGGGGCGAAGCTATCCTGGCAGGAGCCGAAGGCGAGCCTTCTGGAAGCAGTTCTGTCACGCGGCGACCGGCGCCTGAGCGCGGCAATCCACCGCGCCTGGAAAATGGGCTCCGCCTTTGATGCCTGGAACGAGCATTTCAATTACGGCAACTGGCTGAGCGCTTTTGCCGAGAGCGGACTTGACCCCGCCTTCTACGCCCACCGGCAGCGTGACTTCGACGAGCTGCTGCCCTGGGCACATATTGACCTGGGAGTATCAACCGCTTTTCTGAAGGAGGAATTCCAAGCTGCCACGGAGGGAAAGGAGACGCCTGACTGCCGCTTTGGCGACTGCAATTCATGCGGACTTCAACGCCAGCAGCCGGTCTGCCAGCAGAAGTTTCAGGCCAGAAGTTAGGCCGCGGAGATGCCCCCGTCAGCCACAAGTATATGGCCGGTGACATAGCTGGAAGCGTCCGAGGCCAAAAAGAGCGCCACGCTGGCCATCTCATCCACCGAAGCCCAGCGGTCTATCGGTATGGTGGCATCAATTTCCCGGCGTATCTTCGGGTCTTTCCACTGAGGCTCGGTAAGCTCGGTCATAATCCAGCCCGGCGCTATGGCATTCACCCGTATATGGGGAGCAAATTCCAGCGCCAGGGCCCGGGTGAACATGATAACGCCCGCTTTGGAAACACTATAACTTATCCTCCCCGGCGAAGCCACGATTGCCCGCACTGAAGCGATATTGATGATGTTGCCCCGCTTCTGCCCCAGCATAATCTTGCCCACCGCCCGCGACAGGAGGAAACAGCTTTTGAGATTGGTGTCAAAAACCCGGTCCCAGTCCTCCTCGCTGTGTTCAATGACCGGTGTCCTGCTAACGGTGCCGGCGTTATTGACCAGAATGTCTATGGCGCCAAATTCATCCGTCGTTTTCTTTACCAGATTATCTATATCGGCACTCTTGGTGACATCAGCAGTAACCGCCAGGGAACGTCTACCAATCCCCCTTATCTCTTCGGCTGTCAGCTCCAGCTTGCCATCCAGATTTCGACTGCACACCACCACATCCGCCCCCGCCCTGGCAAACATGAGGGCGATTCCCTTGCCTATACCGCGAGAACTCCCGGTAACGATAGCCACCCTGCCGGCCAGAGAAAGACTGGGCATGCTCATCTCTCACCTTCCTTTTCCGCTTTTTCGCTGCTCCGCTCCAGCTCGCCATCAAAAGCGGCCACCGCCACCACCTCATCTCCAGGCTCCAGTTTCATTAACCTGACCCCCTGCGTGCTCCTGCCCTGAACGGTGATGCCCCGTCGCGGGTCTTTTTCCCGTACCGGCGTGCGGGTGACAATACCTTTGGCCGATATAATCATCACCTGTTCCTGGAAGGTAACCACTTTGGCGGCCGCGATTTCACCGGTCTGCTGGGCTACTTTAAAGGTCTTGACGCCGCTGCCAGCCCGGTGCTGCCGCGGATAATGCTTGAGCAGCGTCAGCTTGCCGAAGCCGCCGCTGGTCACCACCAGCAGGTACGCTTCCACATCAACACGGTCCAGGCTGACAACACGGTCGCTGGCGGCAAGACGCAGGGCCCGCACGCCTCCGCTGACACGCGAACTCGCCCGCAAGCTCACCACGGTGAACTTGATGGATTGCCCCTTCCGTGTGACCAGAATAACGCCGTCTTCGTCCGTGGCCATACAGGCATCTACCAGCTCATCGCCGTCGGCCAGGTCCATGGCAATGAGCCCGCTTGAGCGCACCACGGCAAATTTGTCCACCGACGTCTTCTTTATTTCCCCTTTAACCGTGGCCAGGAGCAGGTATGTCTTCGGGGTAAATTCAGTCACCGCCACTATTGCGGTCACCAATTCTCCCTCGACAACGGGGAAAAGGTTGACCACGGCCGTGCCGCGCGCGACACGGGACCTGTCCACCGGAATTTCATGGCACTTCAGGCTGTATACCTTGCCCCGGTTGGTGAAGAAGAAAATGACATCGTGGGTATCGGCCACGGTGAGCAATCGCACCGGGTCGCCCTCCCGGTTCACCACGCCAATTATCCCCTTGCCGCCGCGGTGCTGCGGGGTGTAAAGGCGAGCGGGAACCCGTTTAACGTAGCCGCGGTTGCTCAGCGTCACCACCATCCTCTGATGCGGGATGAGGTCCTCCTCGCGGAACTGCACCTCCCCATCGGTGACGATTTCGGTTCGCCGCTCGTCACCGTACTTCGTCTTCAGGTCGCTGACCTCCTCCTTGATGAGCAGGAGCATGCGGCGCGGGTTGGCCAGAAGGTCCTCCAGATAGGAAATCGTCTTCAGGACCTCGGTGTATTCATCCAGTATCTTTTTCCGTTCCAGATTGGCCAGGCGGCGCAACTGCATATCAAGAATGGCCTGCGCCTGTATCTGGGTCAGGCCGAAGTTGTTCATCAGGGCCTGACGCGCCGCCTCTGCGGTCTCCGATTTGCGTATGGTGCTGATAATGGCGTCAATCTGGTCGAGGGCAATCTTCAGCCCTTCCAGAATGTGGGCTCTGGCCCTGGCCTCTTTCAGCTCGAATTTGGAACGGCGGGTGATGACCTCGTGGCGGAACTTAATGTAGCTCTCGAGCGCCTGCTTCAGGCTGATAACCTTGGGCTGTCCGTCCACGAGCGCCACCATGTTGGCGAAGAAAGCGGACCGCATGGCGGTATGTTTGTACAGGTTGTTGAGCACCTGCTCGGGGAAAGCCTCTCTCCGCAGCTCGATGACGATGCGCATGCCGTGGCGGTCGGATTCGTCGCGCAGGTCGCTGATGCCGATGATTTTCTTTTCTTTGACCAGTTCCGCAATCGTCTCCATCAGGTCAGCCTTGTTGGTCTGGTACGGAAGCTCGGTGACCACGATCTGGCTGCGCCCGGTCCGGGCGATATTTTCAATGCGAGCTTTGGCCTGAACCACAATCTTGCCGTGCCCGGTGGCGTAAGCGCTCTTGATACCATCAATGCCCCTGATTATGCCGGCGGTGGGGAAGTCCGGCCCTTTGATGTACTGGGTCAACTCATCGATGGTGGCGTTGGGATTACCGATAAGATACGAGACGGCGTCGCAGACCTCATTGAGATTGTGGGGCGGGATATTGGTCGCCATGCCGACGGCTATGCCTGAGCTGCCATTGAGCAATAGATTGGGGAGGCGGGTGGGCAGCACCACCGGCTCCTCAAGGCTGTCATCGAAATTGGGCATGAAGTCGACAGTGGCTTTCTCAATGTCAACCAGCATCTCACCGGCGATACGGGCCAGCCTGGCTTCGGTGTACCGCATGGCCGCCGGGGGGTCATTGTCCACACTGCCGAAGTTGCCCTGCCCGTCTACCAGGGGATAGCGCATGGAGAAGTCCTGCGCCATGCGCACCATCGCGTCATAGACCGATGTGTCCCCATGCGGGTGATATTTCCCCAGCACCTCGCCGACAATACGGGCGCTCTTGCGGTGGGCGCTGTTATAGGCAAGGCCCATGTCATTCATGGCGTAAAGAATGCGCCGGTGCACCGGTTTCAACCCATCACGGACGTCCGGCAGAGCGCGGGACACTATCACGCTCATCGCGTAATCGAGATACGATCTCTGCATCTCCTGTTCAATTGATACCGGTTTCACCGTTCCAATCGCCATAGGTTAAAACCCCCTACTCTTCTTCACTGACCGGCTCGTCACCGATGCCAGTGGACTCCTCCGGCAATACTTCTATTTCATCGCCGCCGATGATGGTATAGCCGGATTCCTCCGGCAGAATTTCCTCAATTTCAGACTCCATCTTGAAGACCTTCTCGTCAACAAAAGGCTTGTGTTCCTCCACTCCCTTGGACGGGAAGGACAGCTTCCCTGTCTGGCTCGGGTCCTGATAGACCTCGCGGACGATAACGGTCATCGCCTCCTCCGTGGAGCTCACCACCGCTGCCGAATATTTGTTGCCGCCATCCATTAATTTTATCAGACGCTGACCGTGCTTCGGGTCAATATGGCCCGCGTACTGTCCGAGGTCATCCTCAACCACCAGACGGGTACTGATTATCTTGAGAAATACCTCATCGCCGGCGACGAGCCGGGCGCGTACCTGTGTTGGCGCCAGATGATAGAGGTTTATCACCCCGGCTTTGCCAATCTCCTCAATGAACCGGTGCGGCTCAACCTTCCGCGCCGCGCTCTCGGCAGTGACCTTTGCCTCACCGAGGTAGTTCAGGCGTTGCAGGTTCTTTTTGGCAATGGTGTTGAAGGGGTCAAGCTCAGCCGTTCGGCCATAGGCCTCCTTGGCCTGCCGGTATTCTCCCAGTTCCATATGAGCGCGGCCAAGCCGATTGTGGGCATCGACATCGTTGGGGAAGTCCTCCAGAATTGCCTTATTGGCGGTGATTGCCTCCCTCCAGCGACCCTGCATCGCCAGGTCGATTGCCTGCCTGGTGCGCTGTCGTTTCAGGCTCGCCAGCCTCTCTTCCTGGTATGTCATCATGTCCCCTGAAAAAAGAACCCGATTGTAAACATTATATTCTACATTAAACATCAAAACTAAACAAGGGGGTTTGGTACTGGTTTGACGAACGGCTTTACAGCAGATAAAATAGAAGATGTAGCCATTCTTTCACAGGAGTTTTCTATGCAGGACAAGGTTAGCGAGATACTGGACAAGATTCGCCCCCAGCTACAGAGGGACGGCGGCGATGTGGAACTGGTTGAAATCAACGATGGCACGGTGAAGGTCAGGCTGACCGGTGCCTGCGCCGGCTGCCCGATGTCCACCATGACGCTCAAGATGGGGATTGAGAAAATCCTGAAAGAGCATATCCCGGAACTTAAGGAAGTGGCGGCGGTCTAGCGCCGCGGGGCAACCGTCTATTCTTCCTCAATCTCAAATGCCCGGTGCAGGGCGCGCACCGCGTCTTTGACCTGGTCAGCGTTAATGATACAGGTTATCCGTATTTCTGAGGTCGTAATCAGCTGAATATTGATATTTTTCTCGCTGAGGGTGCTGAACATGCGGGCGGCGAAGCCGGGAGTGTTCTGCATCCCGGTGCCGATGATGCTCACCGCACCAAGCTTGTCATCGCTGGCGCATTCCCTGGCACCAATCTGTGCCGCGAGCGGCTTGACCACCTCCATGGCCCGGGCAAGGTCGCTCTTGACCACGGTAAAGGTCAGGTCGGTAATGCCCTGAATGCTGGCATTCTGCACAATGGTATCAACGTTTATCCCCGCTTTGGCCAGAGGGCTGAAGATGGCGACGGCAATTCCGGGGCGATCCGGAACACCGACCACCGTTATCTTGCCCACATTGAGGTCATGGGCGATGCCTCTTACCTTGTTCCGAACTTCCATTGCTACCCCTCCGTGTATTAAAGTCCCCGGATTTTCGCTGAAGCTGGAAGCCACCAGGATGGGAATATGGAACAGCTCCCCGAGCTCCACCGCCCGCGGGTGTATTACCCTCACACCATAGGTCGCCAGCTCCAGCATCTCCTCGTAATGTATCTCATCGAGATGCTGCGCTTCCGGAACCAGATGCGGGTCGGCGCTGTGTACCCCCTCCACATCGGTATATATCTGGCATACTTTTGCCCCCAGGCTGGCCGCCAGAGCGACGGCGGTGGTATCCGAGCCACCCCGCCCCAGCGTGGTGATGTCCATGTCCTCGGTGATACCCTGAAAGCCGGCCACGATGACGATATTCCCCTTCTCCAGTTCCCCGAGCACCCGCTTGGGCTCGATTTTAAGGATGCGCGCCCGACTGTAAGTGGCATCGGTACGAATTCCCGCCTGAGCCCCGCTGAGGCTGATGGCCGGATAGCCCATGCCATGCAGCGCCATGGCCAGCAGGGTGCTGGTAACAACCTCCCCGGTGGAGAGCAGGACATCTAGCTCGCGACTATCCGGCTTCTCCGAGAGCTGGTAGGCCAGCTTGATAAGCTCGTCGGTGGTGTCCCCCATCGCCGAGACGACCACCACCACCTGGTTGCCCTCGTCCCTGGTGCGGGCAATCCGTTTTGCCACGCTCTTGATGCGCCCGGCATCAGCCACCGATGTGCCGCCGTATTTCTGCACGATTAACGCCATCTAGACACCCGCCTTGGCAACGAATTTATCCATTATTTTATACCCTTTATCGAGCAAAAGGCCAGTTCTTCCCGCTTCGGCTTCGGTGAACCTCGCGGCGCCGCTGGGGGCAAACCCCTTTCCCCAGAGCAGAAACGGCACCGGGTCATTGGTATGGGTCCGCACCGGTATCGGGGTGGGGTGGTCGGGCATAATGAGAAGGCGGATATCGCCCGAATAGACGCGCAGCCGTCCGACCACCTCATCATCGATTCTCTCAATGGCCTCGATTTTGGCATCGATAGCACGGTCGTGACCCGCCTCGTCCGGCGCTTCGATGTGAACCACCACCAGGTCGTATTCTGACAGCGCATCAATGGCCCCTTTCGCCTGCGCCGGGTAATCGTTGTCCAGATTATCGGTCACGCCGGGTATGTCCAGAACGTCCATCCCGGCGAGCTGCGCCAGCCCGTTGAGCAAATCAACCCCCGAGGTCATGGCCGCTTTGAGGCCGTACCTGCCGGCAAAAGAAGGCATATCCGGCAGCCGGCTGCTCCCCCAGAAAAGCCATATCATGGTGGCCGGAATGACACCGCGGGCCATCCGCTCTTTATTCAGTGGATGGTTAGAAAGCACCGATTTTGACCGTTCCATCAGGTCGCGCAGCGCTTCACTACCCTGCCCGCGGGGCAAAAATCCGGCGATTTCTTTATCGGGGATATCGTGCGGCGGCGTGCACTCGGCCTGGAGCGTTTCCTCGTGTCCTTTGATTTTGCAGATATGCCGGTAGCTGACACCGGGATAGAAATGGACATCATCACCGCCGAGCGCTTTATTCAGGGCGTCAACCAGGGCATGGGCTTCTTCGGTGCTGATGTAGCCGGAACTGTAGCTCCACATCTTCCCATCCCGGACCGCCACCAGGTTGCAGCGGAACACGACCTCCCCACCGCCGATGGAAATGCCCATGCTTCTCGCCTCGATGCCCGCCCGGCCTTTATAATATACTTTCGGGTCATAGCCCAGCACCGACAGGCAGGCACAGGCGCTGCTCGCCTCCATCCCCGGCGGCACGGTGCGGGCCAGCCCGACGGCGCCCTCTTTGGCCAGCGCATCCAGGTTGGGCGTGTGCGCCAGCTCCAGAGAGGTTTTTCCCTCACGCTCAGATATGGGATACCCGGCGGCGCCGTCCATGATTAAAATAACGTGTTTCATCAGTTTTTCCTTTTAATAACCCCTTCCCCCTATAATCATATTAATAGGCTTCGCCTCTCTTTGACTCTCCTTTAGAGCGTCCACTCTTCCCTAAGATTGTTGCCGAAGAGGTCAAATCCGTCTATAATGGTGCTGGCGGGGCGTAGCGCAGTCCGGTTAGCGCGCAGCGTTCGGGACGCTGAGGTCGGAGGTTCAAATCCTCTCGCCCCGACCATTTTTATTTACCTTCTACTGCCTTCTTCGCCTCCTCCCACAGTTCGTTCTGCTCATCAAAAGACAAGTCGGCCAGGCTCACGCCGCGCTGGCGGCAGACTTCCTCCATATGGGAAAAGCGCCGGTAGAACCGGCGGTTGGCCTCCCGCAGCGCCGACTCCGAGTCTATTTTCAGCCAGCGCGCGATGTTGACCAGGGTAAAGAGCAGGTCGCCAAACTCGTGCTCTTTCTCCTGCTGATTGTCCGCCCCTTTCAGTTCACCAACTTCCTCGGCCAGCTTGTCGATGATGCCCTCGATTTTCTCCCAGTCGAAGCCAGTTCTGGCCGCCCGGCCCTGGATTTCCTGGCTGTAGCTCAGAGCCGGCAGCTTCTTCGGGACGTTAGCCAGCAGTGAGGCGTTTCCTCCTTTTTCCTTTTTCTTCAGCGTCTCCCAGCTGACCAGTGCCTCGGCGGCGTCCTTCACCTTCGCCGACCCGAAGACATGGGGGTGCCGGTAGAGCAGCTTGCGGTTTATTTTCCGGATGACGTCAGCAAGCTGGAATTCACCTGAATCCGCCGCAATCTGGGCATGGGTGACAATCTGCATCAGCAGGTCACCGAGCTCCTCGGCAAGGCTCTGGCTGCTCCTCTCATCCAGCGCCTCCAGAACCTCGTAGCATTCCTCAAGCAGCGCCTCACGCAGCGATTCATGGGTCTGTTCCCTATCCCAGGGGCAGCCTCCCGGTCCATGCAGCCGGGCAATGATGGCCACCAGCGTCTCAAACTTATCCAGGTTGTTTTCCGAAACCACTATCTCCTCCTTGCCTAGTCGGGCAGTACGGTGCCGGCTAACTGCCGCTGCCCTCTCAGAAAATCAGCCGCCGACATGGCCCGTTTCCCCTGAAGCTGCACCTTGATTACACCCAGAACCCCCTCCCCCGTGCTGACGCCAAAGGCAGCTCCCTGCCGGTGCAACGCCACCACCTGGCCCACCTTATGCTCGCCCTCCGCCGGCAGAGCAACGGCCTCAATTATCTCAAGTCGTTTGCCGCCCCAGCTGGTATAAGCTCCCGGCCAGGGCCGGTAGGCACGGACACGCCGCCAGATATCATCGGCGGAAAGTTGCCAGTCAATCTCGCCTTCCTCTTTTTTGATTGCGGCGGAATAGGCGGCCTCGACCTCATTCTGGGGCCGGGGCGTAATTTCACCTGCCGTCCAGCGCCGAAGCACATCAGGAAGCATCTGTGCCGCGGCCAGAGAGAGCCTGGCCGACAGTGTGCCCGTGGTATCCTGCGGCGATATCGACACTTTCTCCTGGGCCAGTATCGGCCCGGTATCCAGGCCGCTGTCCAGCAGCATGATGGTAACGCCAGTGACCTCGTCCCCGGCTAGTATCGCTGCCGCCACCGGCGATGCACCTCTATACCTGGGCAGCAGCGAAGGATGGATATTCAAACAGCCATAGCGTGGAATGTCCAGAACCGGCTGGGGCAATATCTTTCCGAAGGCCGCCACCACAATAACATCCGGCTGAAAGCCGGCGAGCTGTGCCACTGCCTCTCTCTCTTTTAAACTGTCCGGTTGAACCACTGGCAGGCCAAAGCCCTGCGCTGCAACCTTCACCGGCGATATAATCAAAGAGCGACCCCTCCCGCCCGGTTTATCCGGCGGGGTGTAAACCGCCACCACCGGATAACGCTCCTGCACCAGTTTCTCAAGCGGGGGCACGGCGAATTCAGGGGTACCCATGAAAAGCACGCGCAATTCTGGTCTCATCGTGTAAAATTGTAACACTGTTAATTTTTTACAACAACTTTATAGTTTATACTTATGATTGCAAAATCGGGCAATAAAGAGAGTATACAAAACCTAGCAAGGCTTGATGGGGCTGTAAAACGCCCAGCGATTACCAGCAAATACCTTGCCAGAAAAAAGGCGCAGGAGTATCCTAGTAATCGTTTGATTTTTGGGCATAAATAGATCTTCCAGCAAGCAACTGCCCCGGTAAAAGCTTCTGACGTCTGTTTTGCTAAGGGGTATTTTTTTGCCTAAAAAAGGAGGAGCCGAATCCCGAATAAGGGGATTTGCAAGCTATATCAGGTAACTTTTGCACGCTTTTCTGAATTAATTAATGGAAACCAAGTCAGCACGAGAGATCTGGGACGCGGCCCTAGGTGAGTTGCAGGTACAGGTCAGCAGGTCAAACTACCGGACCTGGCTGGAAAAAACGGAAGGCCTGGAGTACCAGAGTGATCGTTTTGTCGTCAGCGTACCCAACACGTTTGTCGCCGAGTATTTGGACCGGAACCAGCGTTCCCTGATTGAAAAGACACTTATCCATCTCACCTCCTCCTCAGAGATTCAGTTAACCTTTCAGGTTAACGGCAGGTACAGGAATCCATCAAACGGACACAAAGGGGAGCCAGTCATTTTAAACCCGGCCCTGTCTGCTTCCCCCCAGTTCAATCCAAAATACGTTTTTGATAGCTTCATTGTCGGGAGTAGCAATCGGCTCGCCTGCGCGGCGGCTCAGGGCGTGGCCCTGAATCCGGGCAAAATTTACAATCCCCTCTATATTTACGGGGGCGTGGGTCTGGGTAAAACCCATCTTTTACATGCCATTGCCCACACAGCGCAGTCCAAGCATATCCAGGTCATCTTCGTCAGCGCCGAGCAGTTCACCAATGAATTTGTCCGCGCCGTCCGCCAGAAAAGGATTGACGATTTCCACCTGAAATATCGCCATGCGGGAATGCTTCTGATTGATGACATCCACTTCATCAGCGGCAAGAAGCAGACAGAGGAGAGCTTTTTTCATACCTTTAACTCCCTCCACAATGCCAATCACCAGATAGTGATCACCAGTGACCAGCCGCCGAAAGCCATTCCACTGCTGGACAAAAGGCTGCGGTCTCGCTTCGAGTGGGGGCTGGTGGCCGATATTCAACCCCCGGATCTGGAGACACGCCAGGCCATCTTGCGGGCAAAGGCCGGCCAGAAGGAAATAAATATCGCCAGTGAGGTGCTTGAATTCATCGCCAGCCAGGGACAGCAAAACATCAGAGAACTAGAAGGGCTGTTGAACCGGGTGACCGCTTTTGCCACGCTGTTTGATTCTCCGCCGACTCTAGACCTAGCCGAACGGGCAATTGCCAACATAGGCGGCAGAGAGGGAGAATTTGATTTAAGCATGCCCACTCTGGTGGTTAATACCGTTGCCAAAAGCTTCCACATGAAACCGGAGGACCTCAAGGGCGGTAGGAGAGACAAGGAAACTTCTCTGGCCCGGCGTTTTGCCATGTCCCTTCTTCGCCAGGAGACCAGCTACTCGCTGGCCCAGGTCGGTGCCCTGCTGGGAGATAGGGACCCTTCTGCCGTGACCAATTCCTGTAAGAAACTCGCTGTTGAACTGAACAACAACAAATCATTAAAGCACAAGCTTGCCGAAATTCAAAAAATAATCAATATCTCATCAAAAGAGGGGGCAAGGTAAACCCCCCGTATTGATAACAGGCCAGCCGTATTTTTTGACCTTTATGTAGTTGCCCCGCTTCTTTACTTATTTTTGCCTATTTTTTGATAATTCAAGTCGACCCTTTTGCCGTACCACACAAGCAGAGAACGATAAAGCATACAAAAAATAAAAGAGCTTATCATTACAATTATTACTAGATTCCCTTATACTCTATAAAATAATATGTATAATTATTGATATATTGATAATCGAGTGTTTTTCTGAATTGGAAATCTGATAATATGATAGATAAGCTGGAAATACGGGTGAGAGCCGGCGATGGTGGTGATGGTGTAGTCAGCTTTCGGCGGGAGAAGTTTGTGCCTTATGGTGGTCCCGATGGCGGGGATGGGGGAAACGGAGGCAGTGTCATTATCAGAGCCGAGCCAGCAGCCACCAGTCTGAGAAAATATCGTTACCGAAAGATATATCGTGCTGGCGATGGTCGGCATGGAGGCGGCCAGAGAAAACACGGCCGGAATGGCAGCGACCTGATACTGCCGGTGCCTCCTGGGACACTGGTAGCAAACAAAACGGTAATGTCTGACAACGCGCTGATTGCTGACCTTAAGGAGGCCGGCGAGCAGGTGGTTGTCGTCAAAGGCGGGCGAGGGGGCATGGGCAACGCACATTTCGCCTCCTCCACCCATCAGACTCCACGCATCGCACAGCGAGGAGGACCCGGAGAGGAACGCGACATCATACTGGAAATGAGGCTCATCGCCGATGTCGGCATTATTGGCTATCCCAATGTCGGTAAGTCCACCCTGCTGGCGGAGGCCTCCGCAGCCAGGCCCGAAATCGCCAGCTATCCGTTCACCACGTTAGAACCGATTCTGGGAGCGGTTGAGGCTGGAAGGCAGAGCTTTATCCTGGCCGAAATACCGGGATTGATTGAGGATGCCCACCTTGGACGCGGCCTCGGGCATGAATTTCTCCGTCACTGTCTGCGAACCAAAATTTTGCTGCATCTCATTGACGGCAGCCACGAAGCGCCGGTGGAAGATATGATAAGGGTAAATAATGAGCTCGTGCTTTATGACTCGGCTCTGGCGCAAAAACCGCAGATTGTCGCCGTGAACAAAATTGACCTGCCGCCGGTGGCAGTCAGGCAAAAGGAGATAGAGGCACTGTTCCGGGAGGCGGGAATCGAGGCATTCTTCCTGTCGGCGGCTACAGGAAAGGGCGTGAAAGAGCTGATGGCGGCCGTGGCCGAAAAGCTGAGCCAGATGGAAAAGAGCCGCGCTGGTCTTGAGGAGAAGCCGAGGAAGATATTCCGCCCTCAACCCAGCGACAGCGGCCAGAGGGTAAGCAAGGAAGGTGAAACCTTTGTCATCAAGGCTCCTGAGCTGGAGCGCATTGTGGCCATGCGGGGCGTTACCGAGGGCGAACTGCGTGCCCAGCTCAAGCGCCAGCTATCCCGGGCCGGGATTATCAGGGAGCTGGAAAAGGCAGGCATAAAACCCGGGGACAGAGTACGCTGCGGGACGCTGGAGTGGGGGTGGTAATTCAATGAACGTGGGTATTCTGGGAGGCACCTTTGACCCGGTGCACAACGGGCACCTTATCGTGGCCGAAGTGGCCAGAGAACAGCTCAATTTGAACGAGGTGCTTTTCATTCCGGCCGGCCAGCCCTGGCTCAAGACAGAATATGCTGTCACACCGGCCGAACACCGGTTGTGCATGCTGCGGCTGGCGCTGGACGATACACCCTATTTCAGAATCTCTGAAATGGAAATTGAACGGCCCGGACCAACCTATACATTAGATACCATTAACGCGCTGAAAGAAAGCCTGGATGAGGCAGATGAGTTATTCTTCATACTGGGGCAGGACAACCTGATGCAGCTCCCGCAGTGGCATAAGGCACCAGACCTCATCCAGCTCTGCTACCTGGTGGCGGCGCCAAGGCCGGGCGTGAAAAAGCCGGATTTGAAAGCGCTGGAAGCGGAGATTCCGGGCATAACGAAGCGGGCGATGCTCATGAAGCAGCCGCTGATTGATATCAGCGCCTCGGACATCAGGAAGCGCGTGGCCAGAGGCCTTTCCGTGCGCCACCTTGTCCCCGAGCCGGTCAACCGGTACATCAAAGAGCACGGGCTGTATATTGCCTGACCGCTGCTGGATTTACTGTTTTCTGGACAATTCCAGCGTTTTTGCCTAGAATTGAATTGCTCAAACACTCTGCTTTGATGGAAAGGAGTCGTACTGATGGCTGATATGTCTCTTCTGGCGCAGGCGCTTGACCAGGGTGACCGTGAAAAGACCGTGGAGCTGACCAGGAAATCGCTTGACGGCGGTGCCAATCCGCAGGACATCATCTCAAAGGGGTTGCAGGCCGGCATGGCCGCCGTGGGTGAGAAGTTCTCCAGTGGAGAATATTTTTTACCCGATATGCTCATGGCGGCGAGGGCGATGAAGGCCGCCCTCGAGGTGCTCTCGCCAGCCCTCGAGAAAACTGGCATTCCGACCATTGGCAAGGTGGTCATCGGTACTGTTGAGGGCGACATGCATGACATAGGCAAGAACGTGGTCGCCACCTTTCTCAGCGGTAACGGCTTCGAGGTCTTTGACCTCGGGAACAACGTGTCGGTCGAGAAATTCATTGACGGGGTAAAGGAGAGGGAGCCTGAAATCCTGGGCATGTCGGCCCTGCTGACCACCACCATGCCGGTGATGGGCAGGGTCATCAAAGCGCTGGGAGAGTTGGGGCTGCGTTCCAGCGTGAAGGTGGTCGTTGGTGGGGCGCCGGTGACGCAGGACTACGCCAGTTATATCGGTGCCGATGGCTATGCCCATGACGGTGGCCGGGCGGTTCCGGTGTGCCGGGAGCTTATCGGGAAGTAGTACTGGCAAAGGCGCAGACAAGATGGCTATGACCAAAAAGCAGCAGATACTGGCGGCGGCGCGTGGGGAAAAGCTGGAGAAGCTGCCCTTCGGGGCGCGCATTGACGTGTGGTATAACTACCACTCCGCTCACGACACTCTCCCTGATAGATATAAAGGATGGAGCCAGACCGATATTTTGCGCGACCAGGGCGCCGGGGCTCAGAAACGCTTCTTTTCCCTGACCCGGGAAGAATACCGGGATATGGAAGTGGTGGAAAAGCATGACCCGCCCTATATTACCACCGAGTATCATACCCCCGTCGGCACCGTGGCCAAGAAGGAGGTCTTTGACACTTCCGAAGGCCCCTGGATAAAGTATGAGATGGAGAAGCTCTTCAAGAGCGAGAAAGACTACCCGGTGCTCAAGTACGTCATGGAACATACCGAAGCGGCGGATAACTTTGAGGAATATTATAAATTACGTGAGGAGATTGGCGAGGACGGCATGGTGATGACCGCCTCTGGCGGACTCTGGTCGCCGGTGCAGCGCGTCATGCGCGAAATCATAGGCTATGAGCTTTTCTTCTACGAGCTTGTCGACCACCCGGCGCGGGTGGAAGAGCTGATTGAGATGGTGAAGGGCTTGGAGAGAAGGAAGCTGAAGGTGGCCATAAAATCCGACCTGGAGCTCTTCAATATCTGCGCCAACTGGAGCGATGACATCCAGACGCCGGTATTCCGGAAATATTTCGTCCCCTGGTTTCGGGAGGTAGGCGATATTCTCCACTCCCACGGACGCCTGGTCATGGCGCACACCGACGGCGAAATGCGGCGCCTGAA
>DAOUDY010000041.1:0-14999 GCA_034430755.1 Dehalococcoidales bacterium | reverse complement strand
TTCTGTTTTATGGATACGTCCGCCAGGCTGGAGAGCAGCGCGTAGAGTTCGGTGGAGGAGGCGCTGTCTCCTTCCACACCCTCGTAGGACTGCTCGAAGCACAGGCTGGCGGAAAGAGATAACGGGTGCTCCTGGGCATACTTCCAGCCCAGATAGCCGCTCAGGATGAGGACGCCCTTGTCATGGATGCGACCGCTGAGCTGCGATTCCCGTTCGATATTGATGACGCCGCTGCGGCCGAGAAAGGTCTGGCAGGTGATGCGCGATGGCTTGCCGAACATGACATCGCCCAGGCTGTAAATGGCCAGGCCGTTCACCTGACCGACCACCTCGCCCTCGGTATCGATGAGGATGGTGCCGCGCTCGATGAGTTCCCTGATGCGCTCGTCGGGCAGGTTGTGGCGGAAGCGCCGCTCCTCGGTGGCCTTTTCCACGTGGCTGGCATTTACCAGTGACGCGCCATCCCGTCTCGCCCAGAACTCCGCCTCCTCCACCAGCTCTTTAATCCAGGCAAAGCGGGAGGACAGCTTTTCCTGGTCGCCAACCACGCGCGCCGCATACTCCACCACTTTGGCCACACCGGTGCGGTCGAAATGGTGCAGTTCGCAGTCCTCACAGTAACCGGCGATGAAGGCGGCAAAGGCTTTCAGGTTCGGCTTTGTCTTATCGAGCTGAAAATCAAAGTCGGCTTTTACCTTGAATATCTCCCAGAAGTCCTCGTCGTACATGGAGAGGAGCTGGTAGAGCATGCCGTCGCCAATGAGGATTATCTTGACGTTTATGGGCATTGGCTGCGGCTTCAGCCCTTGCGGAGCGATGAGGCCAAACTGCTCAAAGGGGTCTTCAATGCGGACCTCTTTGGTCCTGATGGCCCGTTTCAATGCCGGCCACACGCCGGGATTGGTCAAAACATCATTGGCGCTGAGCAGCAGGTAGCCGCCGTTGGCCAGTTGTATGGCTCCCGGTTTCAACATGGTATGGTCGCTGAGGTAGCCGCCAAGGAGGAAGCGCCGCTCGATTTTGCCAAACAGGTTGGCATAGTTGGGATTTGCTTCGGTGATTACGGGCGGCCCCTCGGCGGCGCTGTTATCAACGAATACATTTACCTGGAATGGTAAAAACGGGTCTCTGCCGCCCATCATCTGGAGGGGCGTGATGCCAAGCGCCGGTTGTGGCGGCTCTTCCCTTTCCTTGAACATGTCCAGGTTATTCAGAGTGAATGACTTGAGGTCGTTTAGGTACTGTATGATTTTTTCCGTATCCTTGTAGGCATTGAGCAGGTTCTGGAAGAGGCGGGAGATGGTGTAATCAGCCACTGATTTGTCCGTGTTCTGCACCTTTTCCACGGTCTGGCTTTCAATTTCACGCATCTTCTCAAAGGTGGCACGCACCTTTTTCAGAAGGTCATTGCGTTTCTTCTCTATGTCCTTGCGCACCGCCCTGTCCAGCGCCAGATAATCGGCCTGAGAAATCGCCTTGCCATCAACCACCGGGAACAGGGCCGGTCCCACCGATGTCATCTGTAACTGAAAGCCCTGTCGCTGCGCTTCCTCGGCGGTTTCTTCCAGGAGCTTCTGCTGCCTGGCCTGGCTTTCCTCCACCGCCTTTTTTCTCTCCGCGGTGTACTGCTCGCTGGAGAAAGCCTTGGTCAGTTCCTCCTTGAGTTTTTGCAGCAGACTGCTGAACTGGTTCCGAAAAGGCTTGCCCTTTCCCTGCGGCAGGCTGACAATATGCGGTCGGTCGGGGTCGGCGAAGTTATAGAGGTAGCACCAGTCTTCAAGCAGGCGCTTCTCCTCCAATTTTTTCCTCTCCGCCAGCCGCTGGATATAGGTCTTCACCACCGAGGTCTTGCCGGTTCCGGTCAGGCCGGCGACGTAGATGTTATAGCCCTCCCGGTCCATGGACAGGCCGAACTCGATGGCGCGTATGGCCCGGTCCTGGCCCACGAACTCGCGCAGCGGGGCCAGGTTTCTGGTGTGGTTGAATTCAAATATGTTCGGGTCGCATTCCCAGCGCAGTTTGTTAATCGGGACTTCGTATTTCTTGATACCCATGCCTTCCCCTCGGCTTTATCGGCCTTTTTAAAGAAAAATTGACAATACTGTTATACCACTAGTTATGGGCTTATTCAAGGAGGAAGGCCGGTAGGATTTGGTCTATGAGCGATTATTGTTTCGGCGGAAAAGCGTCATCGGGGCGCTGGCGGCGATTCCGGAGCAGCTTGATAAAACCGGTGAATGTCCCGATAAAAAACATTATTATCCACAGGACAAACGGGCTTACCAGTACCAGGAAAATGATAAAGCCGGCGCTTATTTCCATAATGCTCCCGTCTCCACATATGAATGGTAACGAATACTCCTCCGATAATATAGTAATAATCACAGATATTAATTGCTTCCGCTATTCTGCTCATTTTTAGCAGGCAAAATACCTAAAAAAATTTGTTAAATTTTTCTGATTTGTTTTAAAATAGGTTCGAAAATAATCTTGACAAGAATATAATGCGTCTGGTATTCTATTCGATAATTATGTTCCCGGAACTCTTGGGGTTACGTCAGCTATGGTAATTCGGCTGAATTTTTTTTGACATAAGATAACATGAGATTTTTAGTAACGGCGGTTGTTGCCTATTTACTGTACCTTCTTTTAACTATCGGTTCCGGTACTTTGCTTCTCTGGAATGCAGCTGAATTAATCATCGGGGCAGTTTTCGCCCTCGTAGTCGCGGCCCTCGTCAAAAATAGATACCTCAAGAAAAGCCTCCGTATGCTCAATCCCGTCAGATGGTTTATCTGGCTCATCTATCTGTTCCCCTTCTTCTTTGCCATGGCGCAGGCGAACGTTGACGTTGCCTACCGTGTTATCACCGGCAGGATAAATCCGGGCATCGTGAAGATTTCCCCCAATTTGAAAAATGATATGGCCCTGACCATCCTGGCCAATTCCATCACCCTGACGCCGGGGACTCTGAGCGTTGACGTTGATGAAGAAACGAACGACCTGTACGTACACTGGATAAATGTGAAACCGGAAGTGCTCAAGGAGATGCCCAGGGACTACCACGCGATTTGCAACGGCTTTCCTGATTGGGCAAGGAGGATAGCGGGATGATGTGGCTTCCGGCGGCGATTGTGATGATGGTCTGCATCGTTATCGCCGTTGTCAGGATATTTATCGGCCCGGGAGCACCCACCCGCCTCGTTGCCTTTGACACCACCAATACGCTGGTCGTCGCCCTTCTGGTGGCCCTGGCCCTCATGTTCGAACAGGTCGTTTTCGTTGACGTGGCCATCGTCTATGCGGTGCTCTCGTTTATCATGACGCTTTATGTGGCCCGATTTATCGAGGGAAAGAAGTTCTAAATGGGCGCATTGAATATAATAACCTACATATTCATAATTATAGGTCTATTCTTCAACGCGGTCGGCGTCTTCGGATTGCACCGTTTTCCTGACATGTATACCAGACTGCACGCCGCTACAAAGTGCACCACGTTTGGCTCGATATTCCTTATTATGGCCGTGATTGTACAGTCGGCCGGCATCTGGGCGATGGAGGGAGCTTTTTCATCCCAGTCAATTCTCTCCATACATGCTGTAATCGCGCTGGTGGCTCTGCTCATCACCAATGCGACGAGCGCGCACGCGATTGCCCGGGCGGCACATCGCAGCGGCGAAAAGCCGGCTCGAGCCGTTGTTGATGACCTTGAAGGGAAGGATATTGATGATTGAAGCAGCCGTCCTGCATATCATAACGCCGCTGGTCATTGTTATCTGCGCCATATTCGTGGCCGTATTCAGAGACCTGCTGTACGCCGCGGTGGCGTTAGCCGTACTGAGCCTCCTTCTGGCCGTTGAGTTTTATCTGCTGCGCGCTCCCGATGTGGCCATTGCCGAGGCTGGCATTGGCGCGGCGATAACGACGGCTATCTTTATCATTGCTATCAGGGCAACGAAGCGTATGGAGTAGCTATGAGACAGATTGTGGCTTGGTTTGTTTTGATAACTCTGGTCGCGTTCCTGGTCGCCGGGGCGCTGCTTATGCACCCGTTCGGTTATCCGCCTTCCGATATGGATGATTACATGATTGCCAATTCTCAGGCGGAAACGGCGAACAATAATGTGGTGGCGGCAGTCCTGTTTGACTACCGCGGTCTGGATACGCTGGGGGAGGCCACGGTGCTCTTCACCGCGGTGACCGGGGTGCTGCTCCTTTTCCGGGCGCTGAAAAAGAGGGAGAAGAAAACGTAAATGCTGTCCAAGATTGTGCGCACCATATCGAACCAGCTGATACTGTTTGTACTGGTCTTTGGCCTGTATATCATCATGCACGGGCACGTTACACCGGGTGGAGGCTTTCAGGGAGGGGCGGTCATCGCCTCCGGTGTGGTCATGATGATTGTGGCGTTTGGTTCCGGCGAGATTAAGAAATCGCTCCGCGAGAGTCATCTCTCCGTGATAGAGAGCGGTGGCGCGCTGATATTTATCGGGATGGCCTTCGCCGGTATGGGCACCGTTTTCTTTTATAACTTCCTGGTTGGCACCCCCGTGTTCGGCGGGATTCCTCCCACCGGCCCCAACCCGGGTCATGTCTGGACGGGAGGGGTTATTCCGATAATGAACTTCGGCGTCGGCCTTAAGGTCATCGCCGGGCTATCCGCGATAGTACTCGCCATGGCGCTATTCTCGAGCGGGGAGGAGATGGAAGAATGATGCAGTATATTCCGTATAACATACCATTTATTGCCGTGGCACTCCTGGTGGGCATAGCGCTCTTCATCATCATATTCAAACGGAATCTGATAAAGATAGTGATGGGCATCGCCATTCTGGAAGCCGGAGTCAACCTGTTCCTGGTGACCCTGGGCTACCGTGCCGGCGGCGTGGCCCCCATCTACACGATGACACCGGAGGGCGCCATGGTGCTGCCGGTGCCGCAGGCACTGACCCTGACCAGCATCGTCATCGGTGTTTCCGTGATTGCACTGATGCTGACCATGGTGATGCATACCTATCGCCACATGGGCGATATTGACGCCAGAAAATCGCGGTTGCTGAAAGGATAGGACTTGGAGTACCTAACTGTACACTCACCGATACTGATTGTGGCCGTGCCGCTGCTGGCGGCATTTGTCACGCCACTCATCAGCCGGATGGGCAATAAGGTCAGGGATACCTTCAATGTCACCCTTTTTGGCTTTACCATGTTTCTGGTGGCCATTCTGGCCATAGATATTTATACCGGTGGCACGCGCGTCTATACGCTCGGCGCTGCGGTGCCGGAACTGGCCATACCGGAGAACTACATGGTGCCGGTGCGCATCATGTTCCAGGTGGACGGCATCTCCATATTCATGGGCCTGACCACGACGATAGTTATGCTGGCCGCGCTGGTATACTCCCTCCAGTTTCTAAAGAACGAGACCGGGCAGGAACGGTTCTACTCCCTGCTGATGCTTCTCTACGTGGGCATGATAGGGCTGGAGTTCACCGGCGATATGTTCAACCTGTTCGTCTTCCTTGAGATACTGTCCATCGCCGGCGCCAGCCTTGCCTCATACCGCACCAACCTGGCTGATGCTGTCGAGGGTGGTTTCAAGTACATCGTCATCTCCGCGGTCAGCGCCCTGCTGGTGCTCTTTGCCATCGGCATACTTTACGGGCAGTACAACCTGCTGAGCATCGCCGCGCTGGCCAATGCTATACAGTTCAACACCCTGGACATGATTGCCCTGGCGATGCTGGCCATCGCCTTCGTCATGAAGCTGGCGGGCGTGCCACTGCACATGTGGGCGCCGGACACTTACGCCGTTGCCCCGGCCGGTATCACGCCCATGATTTATACCTCCAGCGCCGCATCAATGTACGCTCTCTACCGGGTAACTTTCACCCTGTATGGCGGCCACTTTGACACCACGGCCATCGGCTGGGTGGTCATCATTCTGGGCGTGCTCAGCATGTTCATCGGCGTCATGATGGCCATTCACCAGACGGATATCAAGCGCCTGATGGCCTACCACGCTATCTCGCAGAGCGGCTACATGCTGCTCGGCGTGGGCGTGGGGCTGGCGGTGCTCACCGACCCCGTGGCGCTGGCCAGCTACGGAAGGGATGCCATGAACGGAGGCATATTCCATATCATAAACAATGCTCTCTATAAGGGTATGCTCTTTTTAACGGCGGAAGCCATTTTCTTCCGCATCGGGACGAGGGATTTGAACAGGATGGGCGGCCTGGGCCATAACATGAAGTGGACGACCATTTTCTTCATCATCGGGGCGCTGGCCATTTCCGGAATCCCGCCGTTCAACGGGTTTGCCTCGAAGCTGCTTATCTATGAATCGGTGTTCCGTTTCAATCCCTTGCTTTCGATTATTGCCATGTTTGTGTCGCTGGTGACGCTGGCATCCTTCACCAAGGTATTTTATTCCGCCTTCACCGGGCCGGAAATGCCCGCCTATAAAGAGGTCAGGGAAGTTCCCAGGTCCATGCTTATAGGCATGGGCATAATGGCAGCCTGCATAATCTTCTTCAGCATCTTTCCCGGCCTGGTGGTGGATACCATCGTGGCTCCGGCAACGGAGGCTTTGATTGACCAGGCGTCTTATATCAACGGCGTCATGGGGGTTGCGCCCTAGCAATAGCAAGATAGTAAGAGAAAGGCAAATAGAGGTCAGGAGATAGGGAGTTGTCAGTTTTAACGTACGGATACGCGGTCTGGAGTCCAATCGTCTGGCTGGTGGCGCTGATTGTCCTGGCGTTGATTGCTCTCTACGTGAGGAGTCGCGGTCAGAAGCGGTACAAGAAGGGGACGGCGCAGACCGATATCTTTATCTCCGGCATCCAGGTGCCACCGGCAGAAGAGCGCCATGTTCCGGCGCATAACATATACTGGGGCTTTTTTGAAGCACTGAAGGGGTTTTACAGCACCATGATGCGACCACATACCGGGATTATCAATGACTATATCCTCTGGCTGGTGGTCATAATGACGCTCACGGTTCTGGTGCTGGTCATGGCGATTTAAAACGGAGAATATATTTCAGGAAGGGCGATGAGTTTAAAGGCATTTAACCGGGCACTCTGGGTATACCACATGAACACCGGTTCCTGCAATGGCTGTGATATTGAAATCCTGGCGGTGCTGACGCCTCGGTACGATGCCGAGCGTTTCGGCATTATGCTGGTGGGCTCGCCGCGCCATGCCGATGTTCTGCTCGTTACCGGGCCGGTGGGGCGCAGCATGGAGGACAGCGTGCGACGCGTTTACGAGCAGACCCCTGACCCCAAGGTGGTCATGGCGGTGGGCAACTGCGGCATTGAAGGCGATGTCTTCTATGAAGCCTACAGCCTGGTCGGGCCAATTGACCAGATAATACCGGTGGACGTTTACGTTCCCGGCTGCCCTCCCCGACCGGAGGCGATTATCGAAGGGGTGGTGAAGGCCTGGGCGAAGCTGGAGACGCTGGCGAAACAGGGGGTTTCATAGGTGGAGAAGCTCACCCCGCAGGAAATAGTGGATAGCTTCAAGAAAGCGCTGGGCGACGGTTTCGTTGACGGACAGATTTACGAGCGCGAGGTAGCCGTCAAGAAGAACCGTTATCGCCGCATATGGATATTCGTCAAGAGAGGGGCGTTCCGGGAGGCAGTTCGGCACCTGTCCAAGATTCAGGAATATCCTCACCTTGTCATCATCTCATCAAGCGACCTGGGTGATGATGTAGAACTTATCTACCACTTCACCGTTTACTACGGATTTCATCTGGAGGAGATAAGTCTGGGGCTTCGGGTTACTCTTTCCAAGAAAGACCTCAGAATCCCCACCATAACCGACCTTATTCCAGGGGCAATCTTCCCCGAGCGCGAGACGCAGGAGATGATGGGCGTTGAGGTGACCGATATACCTGACGGAAGAAGATTGTTTCTCGTCGGAGATATTCCAGAAGGCGTGTATCCCTGGAGAAAGGATGAGACCGGACCGGAGAAATATCTGCGGGTTCTGCCGGGAAGGAAGCCGAAGGGGAAAGAGTAAGGAAGGGCAGCAGCGAAAATGGCAGTTAACGATATGGAAAAAACGACCTACACCATACCAATCGGGCCGATTCATCCGGCGCTCAAGGAGCCGATACAGCTCGACCTTGAGATTGATGGAGAACGGGTCGTTGATGTCGATGTAAAAGTAGGGCAGGTTCATCGCAGCATCGAGTGGCTGGGGATGAACCGCAACAACCCTGTCCAGTCAATATACCTTTCAGAGAGGGTCTGCGGCATCTGCAACGTCTGCCATCCGTTCTGTCTGGTTCTGGCGGTGGAGCAGGCGGCGGACATCAAGGTGCCGGACCGCGCTGAATACATCAGGGTCATTGCCGCCGAGATGGAGAGAATTCACTCCCATATCCTGTGGGCGGGAGTGGCCGCCCATGAGATTGGCTTTGACACTGTGTTCTATCTCACCTGGAGGGTCCGTGAGGAAATCATGGACATGATTGAGTACGTCTTCGGGAACAGGGTGACCAAGGCGATACTGCAGATTGGCGGGGTGAGAAGGGATATTACTGAAGAGCAGCTGCCCCGGATACGCCAGGGGCTGGACTATTACAAGAGCGTTTTCGAGCAGCTGAGACGGATTTTCCTTGAGGACGAGACGGTGAAAATGAGGTGCCGGAACGTTGGCATCTTGACGTATGAGGATGCGCTGAAGCTGCTCACCGTCGGGCCGACGGTGAGGGCCAGCGGTGTCCCCAAAGACGTGCGGCAGGACCAGCCGTACTCCGCTTATGCCGACCTCGATGTCAGGGCGATAACGCCGGATATAGTCACCGGCACCGTGGTCGGCGATGTGTACGACCGCATCATCGTCCGTCTGCTTGAGGTGAAGCAGTCCGTTGAAATTATTGAGGAATGCCTGGAGAAGATGCCGGAAGGCCCCCTGCTGACTGAGCCAAAGATGCCGAGGCTGTTAAAACTGCTCACCGATGCCGCCGGCGAGGGTGTGGGGCGTGTTGAAGCGCCGCGTGGCGAGGACATCCACTACGTCCGCATGGAGTCGGGGGTGAGCACGCTCTCAACCTGGAAAATCAGGGCACCAACGTACATCAACCTGGTGGCAATACCAACCATACTCAGGGGCATGCAGATTGCCGATGTGCCCATTGCCTTCGCCTCTATCGACCCCTGCATGTCCTGCACCAACCGGGCGATTGTCACGGACCGGGCCTCAGGAACTAAATCAGTCCTCGGCTATGAGGAGATGCACCGGCTCTCCGTACAAAAGACGAAAGAGTTAAAGCGATGAACTTACTGGGAGACAGTCTGTGGATTAATGCCGCAGTCATCATCATTGGCTCGGCCATAGTCGTGGCCATCAGCGCCATCTTCGGCCTGCTGTACCGGGGCATTGACCGCAAGCTGGTGGCCCACATGCAGGGCAGGGTCGGCCCGCCCATCGTGCAGCCCTTCCGTGATGTGCAGAAGCTGCTCATGAAGGAAAGCATTATACCCAGAGGCGCCATTTCCTGGCTGTTCACAGCGGCGCCTTTCCTGGCCATCATTTCCACCGGTGTACTGCTTCTGTATATTCCGCTTTTCGGTCAGCCGGCACTGCTCGGCAGGTACGGCGATGTGATACTGGTGCTGTATCTGCTCATCGTGCCCTCGCTCGCCTTTGTCGTCGGCGGTTTCGCCTCCAGTTCACCGTATGCCACCGTTGGCTCCCAGCGTGAGATGATAATCATGATGAGCTACGAGCTGCCGCTGGCAGTGGTGGCACTGACCATCGCCTGGAAAATCAGTCAGGTTACGGCCGCCAATCCGTTCCTCATGACCACGATAACCGCCTATCCCATATGGAGCCTGCTGGGGCCGGTGGGGGCCGCCGGGGCGCTATTGATGCTGCTTGCCCTGGCCGTGGTTACCGTTGGAGAGGCAGCCAAGGTTCCGTTTGACATCGCCGAGGCGGAGACGGAAATCGCCGGCGGGCTGCTGGTTGAGTATTCGGGAAGAAACCTCATGCTTTTCTACCTGTCGGATGTCATCAAGGCGTTTGCCATGGTGGCGGTGGTGGTGGCGCTGTTCATCCCCTATAATTTATCGCCGTATATCGGGGTGCAGGCCGCGCTGCCCGCGGGCATCATCGATGGACTGTTCTTCCTGGTCAAAGTATTCGTCGTCATGTTCTTCAGCATCACGCTGATACGTGCCGGCATGGCGCGGTTCAAAATCACGCAGGCCAGCACGGTGTACGTTCTGGGCATGACTGCCATCGCTCTGGCCGGCATGTTGCTTATCTGGGTTGATTCCATGATTTTTTGAGGTATGATATGTGGGAAGCTGCGATTACCATAGCGAAACAGCTTTTTCTTAAACCGGCGACCAACCTGTTCCCGGCCAAGTATGCGCCGGAGTCGACGCTCGGCCTGCTGGATAAAGTAGCCAGGCAGGAAGTGGTGCTGAATCCGCCGGTAGCGGTGCCGCCAAATTTCCGTGGTAAAATAGCCTATGACCGTGAGAACTGCATCGGCTGTCAGCAATGCGTGAAAATCTGTCCCACCCGGGCCATTGAATTTCTGCCCGAAGAGAAAAAGGTCAAGATATTCGTCTCCCGGTGCTGCTTCTGTGCCCAGTGCGTGGATGTATGCCCGGTGCATACGCTGGCCATGACGGATGAGTTCCTGCTCTCCAGCTACGATAAATATGCCGACGAGCTCATCGTCACCGATAGCGGGGAACTCCCCACTTCAGTAAAGAGGAAGGCGAAGGGCACCGAGGCGGAGCCGCCATCAGAAGAGCAGTAAGCTGGCGCAGCCGGCTCACTCAATCAGGCGCTATTTCATTCAGGCGGCCTTCAAGTATCAAATCGGCCACGCGTTCACCGCTTTCCTGCACGGGTTCAGAGAGCCTGTCTCCAACTTCCGTCTGCGCAGGCTGAATGCCAATGACGTATATCTGCCCGCAGAGTTCCCCTGCGTATGAGATAAGCGCCGATAGTGGCATACTGTGAGTTGAGAAGGACACGGTCTTTATTTTATCCGGCGATAACAGCCTGACTGACCCCGGGGGCAGCCCCATATCCGCCGCATCAATCAGTATCAACTGTTCCGGCCTGTTCCTGCGGATAACCGAGGTGTAACTCTCCGGCGCGGAACCAGCGTCTATGGCGATGACTTCGTGCGGAACGGATTTTTCTCCCAGCTTCTCCTGTACCATTCTGGCGACATATGGGCCAACGGCATCGTCACCGCCCAGCGGGTTACCGACGCCCAGAACAACTATCCGGCTCATCAGGTTGCCTTTTCCTCGCCTTTGAGCTGCTTCCATCTCTCCTCGCCGAGGCACTGTCGGGCGGCAGCACACCAGTCAATGCAGGAGGGAGTTTTCTCCCTGTACACGTACTGTCCACACTTCTGGCACTTCACCCGCATCTCATCGGAGAAAATCTCCACCTCGGCGCCGCAGTTTTGGCACCTGTGGAGGGATACTCTGAGATTTCTCATATCCTGGCCGGGACACCGTGCCATGAAAAATACCCCCTTCGTCCGGTTCAATTACTGTTTTATGAAAATGGTAACGTGGTTCTATCTCGCTGTCTGTGACTTACGTCACACAAACGCCTTCCGCTGAGGGTTATCTCTACCTGGCCACAGCACTTTTACCGGCGATTTTCTGGTTCAGATACCACTGGCGGACCACATCAACGATTTCATCGGCGTCATCGCAAACGCGGAGCAGGTGCAGGTCCTCTTCCGAAATAAAATTTCTGTCCAGCGTGCAGTTTCTCAGCCAGTCCAGAAAGCCGTTCCAGTAGCCGCTGCCGTATAAAAGCACCGGGAACGGCTTTATCTTGTGGGTCTGCATGAGGGTCAGCACCTCGGTGAGCTCATCAAGTGTCCCGAGACCGCCGGGCATGATGATGAAGGCGGTGGCGTACTTCACCAGCAGCACCTTGCGGACGAAGAAATGGCGCAGCGAGAGGGAGACATTGGAATAGGTATTGGGCATCTGCTCCTCCGGCAGCTCGATGTTAACGCCCACCGATGTAACACCGGCCCTGGAAGCCCCCTTGTTGGCGGCCTCCATAAGGCCGGGCCCGCCTCCGGTGATTATGGAAAACCCGGCCTTGCCCAGCCGGCGGGCGATTTCTTCTGTTTGGCGGTACAGCTCCTCGCCCGGCTTCACCCTGGCTGAACCGTAGATGGAAACGGCCGGCTCCACGCTGGAGAGTCGGTCAAATCCTTCCACCAGCTCGCCGATGATGCGGAACATGCGCCAGGACTCTTCTTTGGCCAGTTCATTGATTTCATATTCCTGTGGCATGGCTCTCTCCCTGTCTAAATGAGTATCGTTTATCTATTGCTTTCAGTATCAAACGCGGACGCTAGGAAGCGGGAAATCTTACGGCGGATGAGCGGATACCAGAACCAGAAGGTGGTATGTGTTCCCGGGAACCAGTTTAGGGCCGGTTTGCCGGAGGCTTCCCAGAGGTCAAGCGTGGCTTCTCTGGGAATGTATTCGTCCCAGAGGGCATTAAGCATCAGAACAGGGCGCTCCTGCAGGCGGTGACCGAAGGTCATCGGGTCAATCAGAAAGCCCCTGCTGGGGGGCGTTACGTTATCAAAACCCTTCTCGACGACCTCGCTCAGGTACTGCCGGTAGACCTGTTGGTCATGATTGTATTCCTCTTCGGTCACGTTGTAGTCCTTCCTCATGGAGCGCTTGCGGCTGAGATACCCTATCTTCTGTGAGTTCCCGCCGGTGATGAGGAAGGCCCCCGCCTTGATGCGCTCATCTATGCCCATGGTTATCGCCGAGATGAAGCCACCGAAGCTTATGCCGATTACCCCCACCTTCTCGGCGTTTATTTCAGTGCGACTTTCTGCCCAGTCGATTGCCTGGCGTACGTCGGTCACGGAAATAATATAGTGTTCAAACCATTCACCCGGGGTGAGGGAAGGGTAGCGGTGTTTTACGTCGTCCGGCAGGCGCCGGGAATGAAATACCGAGTAAAGGACAAAACAGGCCATCCCTTTCTTGACCAGCGAACGTGCCAGCATTTTACAGGGGATGACGAGCTGGTCGCCGATGCCGTGAAATAAGATTACCAGCGGGGCGCCGATGATGTCCAGCGGTCGAAAATATTCGGCCAGGACGGTATTGTTTTTTTCATGGCGTGTCGGGCGGGCGGTGGGATAGCGAACCGTGTAGCGCGCCCACTCGCGGTGCGTCTGCTTTAACTTCATATGGGCAGGCAGCCCATCGCCTGAGTAATGGAATGGATTCATATCCCACCTGGTAAACAGCGATAATTTAACGACCGGTCCATCTTGGTATCTCGAACAGTATCGACCGTTTGCCGGTGATTAACAGTTGCTCTATAGTCCGAACCCTTGAAGCGACCACCTGCAGGAGACTCTTGGTTACCTCGTAGCCGATATGTGGATGGCTTTCAAACAGGTTTCGGATGTCGCTGCCACCGATAGCCAGGACCTGAACCGGCGCCTTGGCAATCGCGGTGAGGCTGAAAACATGCGGCGGCACGAGGGCCGGCCAGCCGAAAATACTGCCCTTGCCAATGATGGTTATCAGCGTGGGCCTCAGCAATTTGGACGATGGTGTGGATACCTCGGCTACCAGGTCTACCTTTCCTTCAACGAGGATGTAGAGATGCCCGGCGGGCTGACCGGCGTGAAAGATTTCCTCCGCGGACTGGTATGTCTCCTCCTGGCAGGATGGCAGGTCAACGATTTTCTGCAGGTCGGAATTGTCCAGCCCGAGAAATATCTCACAGCGTTTCAAAGCATCGATGGCACTCATAATTGCTCGCTCCGTTATTTAATTTATTGTAATTGGAATGACCAGACAAGGTCAACTAGTATCGCCATATCATTGCGTTTTACCGTGCCTGGCGGTGGTGCGGATGCCGCCGCTATTGACATTTATTCATTCTGTTTGTATCTTAATACTTAGTGTTTTTAAGCCAGTTGCTTTCTGCTGCCTGCGGGTTACTGGGACGTTATCATCTTTGTTTTTCCCCGCAGTAAGGGTAGTTTTCCACCAGCAAAATGTTCCGTGGTTGCGCAGTATCATACACGGTCAATAGCAAACAACGTTCGGACGGAGGCCTTGTCGGGAAATGAGCATTATTGATCTGGTAAAACAGGGCAGGTTTGTGGTTACTGCGGAGATTGGCCCGCCTAAAGGTATTGATATTCAGGAGATGCTGGAAACAGCCGAGACGATGCGCGGGAGAGTGGACGCCATCAACGCCACCGACCAGCAGAGTTCGGCGATGAGGCTGGGCTCGCTGGCCACCTGCTGTATTCTGAAACAAAAAGGTCTGGAGCCTGTCTTTCAGATAACCTGCCGGGACCGAAATCGCATTGCCCTGCAGTCTGATCTGCTCAGCGCCTATGTCCTGGACATTGAAAATGTGCTCTGCCTGACCGGGGACCACGTTTCTCTTGGTGACCATCCTCAGGCCAAGCCCGTCTTCGACCTCGATTCGGTTTCTCTCCTTCAGGCGGCGAAAGAGTTGGAGCAGGGGAGAGACCTGGCGGGAAAAGAGTTGGTGGGGGCGCCCAAGTTCTGCCTCGGGGCGGTGGTTTCACCGGCCTCCGAGCCGGTAGAGCCGCAAATCATCAAGATGGAGAAAAAGGTGAAGGCCGGGGCACAGTTCATCCAGACGCAGGCGGTCTATGAGCCGAAGAAGTTTGAGGAGTTCATGAAAGCAGTCGCCTATCTCGAAGTGCCGGTGATGGTGGGCATTGTGCTTTTGAAATCCGCCGGTATGGCGCGGTTTATGAATAAGAACGTGGCCGGAGTGCATGTGCCTGATGACCTGATTGAGGAGATGGACAAGGCGGAGGACCGGGCGAAAAAGAGCATTGAGATTGCCGCCCGCCTTATCAAAGAGATGAAATCAGTGTGCCAGGGCGTACACATCATGGCCATCGGCTGGGAGAGAAAAGTCCCGGAAGTGCTGGACGCGGCCGGAATCTGATA
>DAOUDY010000040.1:0-4307 GCA_034430755.1 Dehalococcoidales bacterium | reverse complement strand
GCAGGGTGGGCGGCTGATAAAGAGAGCGGTTTTGCTCAAGCCGCTTGATGACCTGCGAGGTAAGCCTTTCCACCAGCCTGCGGTCGGCGATTCCCATGGACTCAGCGGCGGCAAAGACGATGCGCGCAATCTGATTGCGATTTGGCGAGTTTGCCGGTCTGTGTTGTGACTTATCCATCCTGTCCACTGGCTCATTTATTTCGAAGTGAAGCTGATTTCGCTTTATCGTCGGACTGCCTTCGCTTCGATAGTTCTTCCAGTTCTTTGGCCGAAAGCAGGGGGAGCTGGTTCTTGGGCGGGGAAAGTGCCGGCTCGTCGCCGACCAGTGCATCCACGACTTCTTTCAGGGTGGTGATATCGGTGAATTCACGGTAGACGCTGGCAAAGCGGATGTAGGCGATGTGGTCCAGCCCTTTCAGCTTCTCCATGACCATATCGCCGATGATGGCGCTGGGCACTTCCAGCTTGCCGGAGCGGTACAGTTCGGCTTCAATGTCATCAGCCATTTTCTCCACCGTGCCGCTGGGGAGCGGCCGTTTCTCACAGGCCTTTCGGATGCCGGCCAGCAGCTTGTCCCGGTTGAATTCCTCGCGGCGCTCGTCTTTTTTCATCACAAAGAGTCCGGCGGGCTGAAGCCGTTCATAGGTGGTGAAACGGCGACCGCACTTCAGGCACTGGCGCCTCCGGCGTATGCCGTCATTGATATCGCGGGAGTCAATTACCTTTGAATCGTAAAAACTACAATACGGACAGTTCATTTTTTATAATCCACAGTATATAGTGTAACAAGGAGTATCCTAATACAACATATAGTGTTTGTCAATAGGCTATCCCCTTACGGTCTTTAAAATTTACGGAAAAAACTTTACCGAAATTTTCGTAAAGGGTAAGATTAGGTGGATTCTGGCGGAGAAGAATGGACTTTACGGCGGCGGTCGATTACGTCCTGAGCTTTGCTGATTACGAGCGGATGCCGCGCTCGGCGGTCGTTTTCGACCTGCGGCGTATCGAGCGCTTGCTGGAAAGACTGGGAAATCCGCAAAATGCGGCGAAATCGGTACATATCGCCGGCACCAAAGGGAAAGGCAGCACCGCCGCCATGCTCGCCTCCATTCTGGTACAGGCGGGTTACGGCACCGGTCTTTACACTTCGCCACACCTGTTCAGCATCCGGGAGCGCATAAAGGTTAATGGTCAGCAGATTTCCGAAGTTGACTTCGCCCGGCTCACGGAGATAATGAAGCCAGAGGTTGAAGCGGTGAATGCCGATGGCGAGTTCGGTGAGCTGACCACTTTTGAGATTTTAACCGCGCTGGCCTTCGCCCACTTTCGAGAGAAGAGGGTGGATTATCAGGTGCTGGAGACAGGACTGGGAGGGCGCCTTGATGCCACCAACGTGGTGCAGCCCGAGGCCTGCGTCATCACGTCGATAAGCTATGACCACATGGATGTGCTCGGCGACACGCTCTCGCAGATAGCGGGGGAAAAGGCGGGCATCATCAAGCCGGGAAGCATAGTAATCACGGCGCCTCAGTCTCTGGAAGCTATGCAGGTACTGGAAAAAGTATGTCGGCAAAAAGAGGTGAAACTGGTAAAGGCAGGCAGCGATATTAGCTGGCATCTGAAATCATTTCGCCCTGAGGGCCAGTCTTTTCAGTTACGGGGGCTGAGGGATGAATATGACCTTACCGTGCCCCTTCTCGGCGGGCACCAGATGGAAAATGCCGCGGCCGCCGTCGCCGCCGCCGAGGCGCTGGCGGAGCGGGGCGTCAAGATAACCGCAGAGGCCATTATTCGGGGCATGGCGAGCGTGAGCTGGCCGGGCCGGCTCCAGGTCCTGCGGCGAAAGCCCTGGTTTATCGTTGACGGAGCCCACAATGGCGATTCCATGCGGAGGCTGGTGCCGGCGCTCAGGCAGCATTTCGAGTTTGATAAAGCGGTTTTTATTTTCGGTGCCTCATCGGATAAGAACATCGCCGGGATGGCGGCAGAACTGGTGTCTTTCCCCGATAAGGTGATTTTAACCCGCTCTCGTCATCCCCGCGCCGTGGCGGTGGAGCGGCTGAAAGAGGAGTTCTCCAGGAAAGGCATAGCGTGTGAGATATCGGAAAATGTGGCATCGGCGGTGGAACGGGCGCTATCCATTGCCGGACCGTCAGACCTTATCTGTGCCACCGGCTCGCTGTTCCTGGTCGCCGAGGCAATGGAATACATGCTGAAGCAGGCCTAGCCCGTGGAGTAATTGACCCGGGCCTCAACAACTATATCCTCGCCCGCTCTGGATATCTTCTCAAAAGTCAGTTTCAAAGCCTGGCTTATCCGGGCGATATTCAGCTCTCCAACGGCATCGATTCCTTTGCCCAGGATTTTGGGCGCAATGGCCACGACGACCTTATCCGCGAGCTTCTGACGCAGGAAAGAGGTGATGACTCTGGCTCCCCCCTCCACCAGCAGTGAAGAAATAGTGCGCTCGCCAAGTAACTGAAGCAGACCTACCAGGTCAATTTCCCCGGCCGTGTCCGGCGGAACTGCCAGGACCTCAATCCCCATCTCACGCAGCCGGGAGGCCTTCTCCCCCTCGGCTTGAGCGGCGGTGACGATGATTACGGGCGCTATGCCACGGGTCCTGACGATTTCAGCGTCGAGCGGCATTCTCAGTCTGGAGTCCAGGATAATGCGGGTCGGGCTTCGGCCCCTGACCAGGCGCACCGTGAGCTGCGGGTTATCCGCCAGCACCGTATCGATGCCGACCAGTATGGCATCGTTGAGGGCACGTAGCCGATGCGCCAGTTTTCGGAATTCCTCCGAGCTTATCCAGCGGGAATCGCCGCTGGCGGTGGCTATCCGCCCGTCCAGCGTTTGAGCAAACTTGAGGGTCACCAGCGGCCGTCCCGTGGCCATGTACTTGAAGTGGGCCTCGTTCAGTTCCCGGCACTCCTCTTCCAGCACGCCGACTCTGGTTTCAATGCCGTGCCGATTTAAAATCTTCACGCTTTCGCCGTTGACCTGCGGGTTCGGGTCAAGCGTTCCGATAACGACCTTCCCTATCCTGTTCCTGATAATGGCATCAACGCAGGGGGGCGTCTTTCCGTAGTGGCAGCAGGGTTCCAGGGTTACATAAAGCGTGGCACCGGTCGGGTCGGCGCTGGCGTTCTCCAGGGCATTGATTTCGGCATGGTTGCCGCCGTAGCGGCGGTGGTAGCCACGGCCAATAATCCGGTTGTCTTTGACCAGAACGGCCCCTACCATGGGGTTGGGGCTGGTCCGTCCCGAGCCACGCCGCGCCAGCTTCAAGGCCAGTTTCATGTATTCTTCTTCGGTCAACGGTCGGTCAACTCCTCAGCTCATTTACTATCACGGCAAAGCGCTAACGCCAACTTAATATTACAGAAACACGGCCACCGCGTCTACAAGAAGCGCGGGAAGTGTAAATGATGTTCGTTTTTACTTCAGGTTGAGGAGTACACCTTTTATGTTAAATGTAAATCAATCGCAGGAACATAATAGTAGCACCGCCAATAAAAAGAAGTCAATAGCCGTGAACACCGGTATATAGTGGAACTGGGTTAAGCTTCTGTTAAACTTACCAATCAATGATAAGCTTGCGGGTATAACCGTGATTTGTTAAAATTAAGATTGAATATCTTATATCTGGTTTGTTCTTGTTTGCTGTGGGCCGTTAGCTCAGTTGGTAGAGCACCTGACTTTTAATCAGGGTGTCGCAGGTTCGAGACCTGCACGGCCTACTTAGCTTCAAATTTTGCTCCAGTCCCCCCAATACTTCCTCAAGTTAAGGTGTCGAAATATCGACATTTTGCGACACGTTAACTGGTCAAGCTTTTTTCGTCACTGAAACCCCACGAACTAATCGCCGGATGGTCACGTATTTTTGGCTATCCGAAAGGAAGGGGTTATCATGGTGACAAAGGCCAGAGACAGGAGATGGGCGGAATTGGAGAAGGGTCGCACTTCTTTAGAAAGATTGACCAAGCACTTCGAGGCTTACAACCGGAGCGAGGGTAAATCTCCCCGGACAGTCGATTACTACACGAAAGTCCTCACTTACTATCGTCAATATCTGGAGGCTGAAGGATATTCGACGAATCTCGAAGCCCTTACCAAAGAGGTTGCCCGGGATTTCGTCCTCCATTTGCAGACCCGCCCGAAATGGGAAGGACACAAGAACGAGGCTTCCGCAAATACTACTCTGTCGCCGGTGAGCGTGCAGACCTATGTCCGGGGCATCAGGGCTTTCTTCAGCTGGCTGCACCGGGAAGGCTATACCGAGGAGAATATCCTTGCATCAC
>DAOUDY010000039.1:0-5517 GCA_034430755.1 Dehalococcoidales bacterium | reverse complement strand
ATATCTCCAACGGCACACCGACCCCCCTCCGGCCATGGCTGAACCGGACCTATCTCATGATGCTGATGAAGTATGACCTGCACTCGGCGATTGTGGACGCGTTTGATACCGACCTGATACAGATTGTCAGGGGAAAGAAGCCGGGGCCGGTGAGCCTGGTGCACCGCATGATGGACGGCGAGAAGCCGGACCATGCCTCGCTATCCGAGGAGGAAGTAAAGTACGCCAAAACGGTCAGGGTGCTAACCGGTGCATCGCTCTACTCCCACTCCTGGCTGGAAATCTAATCATCTGGGGTTGCTGGAACAGCTACCGGGTAAGGTTGCGCTTCGGCGCAGAAAAAGAACCAGATGGATAAAGGCAAGATTTTGACATCGCCCATCAGGCAGGACAACGGATACGGTTATGAACTGGCGTTCCAGCTTGCCGTGGAGCGGCTGGCTGAAATCAAAGATATTGAGCAGCAGTGCCGCAGGTGCGGCGCCCGATATCTGAAACCGGAGAAAGCGATATCCCTTGACTACCTGAACCGGACGTATCTCATTACGTACCCGGAGGCCAGCGTATCTCGCCGGGACAGCCAGGAGGACGTATCGCTAGCGGACAAAATACTCCTGCTTCACTACGTCACGCAGGCGAAGGGCACTCCTCTCTCCGGCCAGCTCATCTCATTCAAAGAACTCCCTGACGCTCCCGGCTATTTCCCCACCTTTTACAAACGGGCAATCAACCCGCTGGTCACGTACTTCGGGAACGAACCGGAGCGGTTGCTGGAAATGGCGGAAGCAGTCGGTGGACGCAAGGCGGATTACGGCGATGTCTCGACCACCATCACTGCTTTGAACATGGTGCCGTTAACACTGGCGCTCTGGAAAGGCGATGCCGAATTCTCTCCCGAAGGCACCATCATGTTCGACCGCAGCATCACCGACTATTTACCCACCGAGGATATTATCATTCTCTGTGAGAGAACCAGCTGGCGTCTGGTAAAACTGTTTAAAGATGTCAGCAACAAAACTAAAGACGGAGCTTGATATTAGAAAGTATGGAAACGTTCAAATTAACCATTGATGGCCAATCAGTCGAAGCCGGCGAGGGGATGACCGTCCTGGAGGCGGCGAGAGCCGCGGGCATTTATATCCCGGCTATCTGCGCCCACCCCATGCTCACCCCCGACGGCTCCTGCCGGCTGTGCCTGGTGGAAATCGAGGGCTTAAATGAACCGGTAACTGCCTGCACCACCAGGGCCGCCGGGGGCATGGTGGTCAACACGGATACGCCTCAGGTCAGGGAGGAACGGAAGGAAGCGTTGAAAAAACTGCTCGCCCATCATCCCTGCGAATGTCTCATCTGCGAGCGGCGCGACCGCTGCGGACCGTATGATATCTGTCTGCGCAACGTGGCGGTGACCCAGCGCTGCGTCCTCTGCCCATATAATGGCCAGTGTGAGCTGCAGCAGGTCGTTGATTATATAGGGCTGGAAGGAGAAGAGCTTGCCTGGCAGTACCGCGGCTTGCCCGTCGACCGTGACAATCCTCTCTTCGAGAGAGATTATAATCTATGCATCAGCTGTGCCCGCTGCGTCAATGCCTGCAAGGAGATACGGGGCATCGAGGCCATCAAGATGGCCGACCATGACGGCGACCGCTGGCCGGAGCCGTCAGACGGAAAATCATTGATTGATTCCGGATGCAAGTATTGCTGCGCCTGCGTTGAAGTCTGCCCCACCGGAGCGCTGATTGACAAGGCAGCCAAGTGGCGGCCGGAGATAAACCATGAGGAGCTGGCCAATCCATGCAGCTACGCCTGCCCGGCCCACATTGACGTCCCCCGCTACGTGCGCCTCTGCGGTGAGGGTAAATTCGCCGAGGCGCTGGCCGTCATCCGGGAAAAAGTCCCCTTCCCCGGCGTCCTGGGCAGGGTATGCATCCATCCCTGCGAACAGGCCTGCCGCCGCGAGGCCCTGAACGAGCCAATAGCAATAAAATTCCTGAAATGGGCGGCGGCAGAGCGCGACGACGGCCAGTGGCAGCAGCACGCCAAGAAGTCGCCGCCAACCGGCAAGAAGGTGGCTGTTATCGGCTCGGGGCCGGCTGGGCTGACTGCCGGCTACTACCTAGCCAAGCAGGGGCACGCCGTTACCGTTTTTGAGGCTCTCCCCGAGCCCGGCGGCATGATGCGTGTCGGCATCCCCGATTACCGCCTGCCGCCGAAAAAGCTCAACGCCGAAATCGACATTATAAGAGAGGCCGGAGTTGAAATCAAGTTAAATACCAGAGTGGAGTCCATCGACGACCTCTTTGCCCAGGGCTATGATGCCGTCTTCGCCGCGCCCGGGGCTCACCAGGGCATGAAGATGGGCGTGGAAGGTGAGGACACCCAGGGAGTTTTCGATGGCGCCACGTTCCTGCGTGAGATAAACCTGGGCCGGAAAATCCACACCGGCGAGCGGGTGGCGGTCATCGGCGGCGGGAACGTCGCCATTGACGCGGCACGGGTTTCCCGGCGCACTGGCGCCAGGAAGGTCACAATTGTTTACCGCCGCACCCGGACGGAGATGCCCGCCAGCCCAGAAGAGGTCGAGGCTGCCCTCGAAGAAGGGATAGAGATAATGTTCCTCGCCGCGCCGGTGCGCATTGACCGAACCGGCAAAATAGTAAGGCTGACCTGCACCCGAATGGAACTCGTCGAGCCCGATGCCAGCGGCCGCCGAAGACCGGTTCCCATCAGGGGCAGCGAGTTCACCACCGAGTTCGACTCCGCTATCGCTGCCATCGGTCAGATGCCGGACATCCCCGCCGGTTTCAACTTCAAGATGGGCCGGGGCAACACCATTCAGACCAGCCCAGAGACTCTGGCTACCAGCCGCAAAGGCGTCTGGGCGGGTGGTGACGCCGTCAGCGGACCGGCTTCGGTGATTGAGGCCATCGCCGCCGGCCGCAAAGCAGCCTCGTCTATTGATAAATACTTAGGTGGCACGGGTGACATCGGCGAAGTCCTGGCGCCGCCGAGCGAGTTCAACCCCTGCGTGGGCAAAGATGAGGGTTTCTTCGAATGGGTGAGAGCGGTTATGCCGGAGCTGCCAGTTGAGAAGAGGGCCGGCAATTTCGAGGAAGTTGAGCTTGGCCTCAGCGATGAGGCGGCAGCGAAAGAAGGCGGGCGCTGTTTGCAGTGCGCCGTAAGATGCATCATCGCGCCACCGCCGCTGCCACCAGAGCCGGGTAAAAGCAAATTCAGGCGGCAAGAGAAGGTTGCCTCCAGGTAAACCAGCCACCTGATAGCACCGGCTTTCCCGGTGAGAATTACCCTGCCTTTTCGTGGTATGATACACAGGCAGCGATAGCTGACCAGAGCACGGCCTTTCGCCACAGAAAGGAAACTGCCATTAGTAGCAGATTCAGTTTGCGCTCCCTCTTCAGTGGACTGCTGCCCATATTTGTGCTGGCACACCTATCGCACCACCTGGTGACCGCCCTGCCGGGTCCGCTCCTGCCCTATATTCGTGACGAATTCGCTCTTGATTACACCCGCGCCGGATTAATCATATCGGCTTTCGGCGTGGTCTACGGTATCTGCCAGCTGCCGGCGGGATGGCTTGCCGACCGCTTTGGGCCGCGTCTCCTGCTCACCACAGGTATTGTGGGCGTATCAGTAGCTGGTCTATTAGTCGGTATGTCGTCAAGCTATATTGTCCTGATCGCCGGTCTGGTGCTGATGGGCATACTGGGTGGCGGCTATCACCCCGCCTCGACAACCATGATATCGGCCGCGGTGGCGCCAGGGGCCCGCGGCCAGGCACTCGGCTATCACATGGTTGGCGGCAGTGCCAGCTACTTCCTGGCGCCGCTCGTCGCCGCCGGCATTGCCGCCGCCTGGGGCTGGCGCGGTCCATTTATCGTGCTGGCCATCTTCGGCATCGGCATCGGCATTATGCTCCATATCATACTCAGGAAACGCATGACATATCAGAAAACGGCGGCCAGGGATGTCAGCGTTTCCGCAGAAGCCCCGCCAGCCTCCGGCCATCTGGGGCGCGTGATAACTGTAATCGCCATGAGTTCGTTCACCCAGGCAATGGTAATATCAATCATCTCCTTTATCCCGCTCTTCCTGGTCGATACTTTCAACACGGGTAAAGAAATGGCGGCGGCCTCAATATCACTCGTATATTTTATGGGTCTATGGGCGGGACCGTTCGGCGGCTATCTCTCGGACCGCTTTGGCCGCATAACGATAATCATAGCCATGGGTGTTATGGCCAGCCTCATGGTATACCTGCTTAATGTAGCACCTTATGGATTTGGCACCGGTGCCGTGCTGGTCTTTACCGGCATCGCCATGTATTTCAACACCACCGTGGCGCAGGCATATATCGTTGACCATACGTCAGAGAGAAACCGCTCCACGGTGCTCGGCTTTTACTTCTTCGGCAATATGGAAGGCACCGGAATACTGACGCCATTGCTGGGCTACCTGATTGACCATTTCGGCTTCTATACGAGCTTCACCGCCAGCAGCGCCGCCATTATGGCCATGCTCATTGTCTGCTCTCTTATCTTATGGCTGAGCCGGAGGTAACCGGCCCGAGGCCACAAACGCCACGTATCCATTGACTTACCCTGTGGCAGTATGTATTATGTAAACATAGTACTGTGGTTATGGTCTATGGCATATAGCAATCAGTGCGGGAGGTTGGGTAGTTGTCAACGTATAGACCGGTCTCATCCTGGTGATACCCATTATAGAGCAGCGATGCTGAGAAGGATTCTCACTACAATCATATTCATCGTTACCATATTGGCCTCTGCTGGCCACTTGTTCTGTCCGGTAAATTACGCAGCGAACGTGGTGCGGGCGGAATCCGGCCCGGACCTGACCGTTGCCATGATAACCAGCTCGCCGGAAGCGCCGACTATCGGGGACGAGGTGACCTTCAGCATTACCATCAGCAACCAGGGCACGGCCGCTTCAGGCCAATGCTACGTTGCTTACTATATTGATGGTGACTATCTTGACCATAACTACGTTCCACCGATCGACCCCGGCGCCAGCAGCCAGCACTCCTTCACCTGGACGGCCGAAACCGGCATGCACGTTGTGAAAGCGGTGGCCGACTACACACAGCAGATAAGTGAAATCGATGAGGGCAATAACGAAAAAACCTATACTTTTTCCACGCTGGGACCAGACCTGATAATCGATTCTATAACCTGGTCGCCGTCGGAACCTCCCGTTGCCAGCATCGTTATCTTCACCGTAAACATCAAGAACCAGGGTTCAATAGAGGCCAAGTCAGGTCACGTGCATTTTTACATCGACGACATTTCCCAGGGCCACAAGGGCGTTGAAAGAATAGGCGCCGGCGAAACAAGGCCCGTAACCTTTTCCTGGTTTACCAAGGCCGGCCCACATGATATCAAGGCTATCGTTGATAGAGACGACTCCGTGAGGGAGATTGATGAAAGCAACAATGAATTGACGATTCTTTTCTCCGCCCTTCTACCCGACCTCATCATA
>DAOUDY010000038.1:0-3400 GCA_034430755.1 Dehalococcoidales bacterium | reverse complement strand
AGCCCGACCTCCCCCCGCTTTCCATCAGCCGGGAATGGGTGGAGGAAATAAAGGCAAAATTGCCCGAACTGCCTGAGGACAGGCGAGGCCGGTTTATAAAGGAATACGGCCTGTCGCTCTATGATGCCAGCCTTTTAACTAGCTCTAAATTGACGGCTGAATATTTTGAAGCTTGCATGAAGAGACCACCTCAAAGTTTAGAACCAGAGAAGCATGCAAAGCAGGTAGCTAATTGGATAATAGGTGAATTTAGTCACTGGCTTACTGTTACTAATACTGACGAAAAAGATATGGAAAGAAAAATTAAACCTGTCGCATTATTCGACCTAGTTCAATTGACATCTCAAGGTGTCATTACTGGAGTTAGTGCGAAAGCTGTATTTGAGGAGATGTTTAAAACTGGTAAAAATGCTGAAGATATTGTTCAAGAGCGCGGCCTCAGCCAGATAAGCGATACCGGGGAGCTTGAAGCTAGCATTGCTAACGTGATAAACTCAAATGCTCAGGCCGTGTCCGACTACAAAGCGGGCAAGGAGACGGCGCTGAAGTTTCTGGTCGGCCAGGTGATGCGGGCAACGAAGGGCCGTGCCAATCCGGTCCTGGCCGGTGATATGTTGAAGAAAAAGCTTGATGAAGGCTGAGGCAGGTAGAGAGGAAGGGAAAGATGCAGGCATATTTGAGTATTGCCCAGATTGTGCTGGCGGTAGCCCTGGTGCTGATTATTCTCTTGCAGGTTCGAGGCGGCGGGCTGGGGGGCATCTTCGGGCAACCTGACACGGTATACCGGACGAAGCGGGGCCTGGAAAAAACGATGTTTCGGCTCACCATTGCCCTGGCCGTCCTCTTTATCACCATCGCCATCATCACCCTCCGGCTAACCTGAGCACCAGTTTGGCGGAAACCGGGAGAAGCATGAACGCCATCATTACCCTGACCACTGATTTAGGCATCGATGACGCTTACGTGGCGGCGATGAAGGGGGCTATCCTCGATATCAACTCCGGGGCAAGAATCATCGACATCTGCCATACCATATTGCCGCAGAATGTATCCCAGGCCGCTTTCGTTCTGAACACGGCCTGCCAGTTCTTCCCCGAGCGCACCATTCACGTGGTCGTGGTGGACCCCGGCGTGGGTACGCAGCGGAGAGCGATTATACTGCGTACGCCCCGGTTCGACTTTGTTGCCCCCGACAATGGCGTTCTGAGCTATGTAGCAGAGTCGTTTTTAAAAAGACGTCTGCGGCCTGCTCAAGGGCAGGTTACGCTTCCCCCCGAACTGGAGGCGGTATCGCTCACCAAGCCGGAGTTCTGGCGCTCGCCGGTGAGCCCCACCTTCCACGGTCGCGACATCTTTGCCCCCGTTGCCGCCCGGCTTTCGCTGGGCACGCCACCAGAAGAGTTCGGCGCGGTTATAAGGTTCGTTACGGTGCTGCCGGAACATCGTCCCTATCAGGAATCGGCGGATACAATAGTTGGGCGTATCGTGCATATTGACCATTTCGGCAACCTTATCACCAATTTCAAACGTGAAGACCTGCCGGAAAAACCGTTTATCGTTGAGGTAAGCAATCGCTCCATTTCGGAGCTGAGCCGTACCTATGAGGAAAGCGAAGGGCTGCTGGCGCTCATCGGGAGCAGCGGTTATCTTGAAATTGCCGTGAAGGGAGGCAGTGCCCTCGATTCTCTGGGAGCTACGGTGGGTGGTGAAGTTAAAATCAGGCGTGGGAAAAGATAAATCGGGCAATTTTAAGGCTCGAAGCTATTGACAAATCTTGGCAGGTTTGCTACTCTGCTTCACAGAGTCACATAAAGGAGGATTAACAAATGCCCCAGGCTTATTGCATGAAATGCCGAAAGAAAGTGGAGATCAAGAACGCGAAAGCAACGACCCTCAAGAACAAACGCCCGGCCATCCAGGGTGAATGCCCAAACTGCGGCACCAAAGTATTCCGCATCGGCAAGGCGTAACCTCGTACTGGCGCCTGTTACGGTCTCTCAAACTGTCCTGGGTACGAACATGAAAACCAGGCAGATATTGAAGGAAATATAAAAGACGTCGCTCGGTATTATCGGCTGTACGGTAATACAGGAAGGCATTGTCGTTGGCAGTGCCTTCTTTGTTCAATGGCATTGGTCTTCGGAGTTCTTTTCTCATCTTTGGAGAAGCGGTGTTGAAACTGAAACTATGGTTTCTGGAAACGAGGCCTCAGTTTCTGACACTTTCCGTGGTGCTGGCGTTTCTGGGCACCAGCATTGCCTGGTATTATGACGGGCATTTCCATCTCGGCTACGCGCTGCTGGCTGGCTTCGGACTGCTGCTCACCCATATCAGCGTCAACACCTTGAATGACTATTTTGATTACCGGAGCGGCGTGGACCTGGCCACGAAGCGGACACCCTTCAGCGGCGGCAGCGGCATGCTTCCCGCCGCGCTGCTCACACCGAAACAGGTCTTCTGGCTCGGCATGTCTTCTTTTCTGATTGCGGTGGTCATCGGGGTGTTCTTCATTCTGACGAAGGGTTGGCTGCTTCTGCCGCTACTGCTGTTCGCAGCGGTATGTGTTCTCTTCTATACGCCGTTGATACTCAAAATGCCCTGGCCGGAATGGGCCGCCGGATTGGGGCTTGGCACGCTGCCGATACTGGGGCTTTACTTTGTCCAGACCGCGCACTACACCTGGCACGCAGTGATTGCCGCAGTGCCCTCCGGGATTCTGGTGCATAACCTGCTTCTGCTCAACGAGTTCCCCGATACCGAAGCAGACATGGTGGCCGGGAGAAGGACTTTGCCCATCATCATGGGCGGGGCACAGGCCAGCCTCGTTTATTCCGTTTTTACCATCGCGGTCTATCTGTGGATAGTCGGCTGGGTCATCGCCGGCGTGATGCCCGTTTTTTGTCTCATCTCACTGCTGACCCTTCCCTTTGCCTTGAGGGCAATAAAGGGTTCACGAAAACATCAGGACACGACGCAGCTTATTCCAGCGATGGCCAGCAATGTGCTGGTCGTCCTGGTGACCCAGCTCCTTCTGGGCATTGGCTATATTCTGGCCAGAATTATCTAAATGTCTTGTGCAATGAAGAAACTGCCACAGGAAGCGTTATGAGCCGGCCGCTACACCGTATGTTCGCCGAGGTGCCGCCCCGCTACGACTTTATCAATTCGGTCATAACCTGTGGGCTTGACCGGCGGTGGCGGAAGGGAGCGGCGGAGGAATGCCTGAGTGAGAAACCAGAGAAGGTGCTCGACCTCTGCTGCGGGACCGGCGACCTGGCCATAGCCGTGCGCAGGCTCGGGGGAAGCGGGGTCAGGGTGGTCGGAATAGATTACAGCCCGCCCATGCTCGGGCTCGCGCGGCAAAAGGCGCGGTCATCGTCTGAGGGCAATCATATTTCCT
>DAOUDY010000037.1:0-14999 GCA_034430755.1 Dehalococcoidales bacterium | reverse complement strand
GCGGGCTGGGACTGGGGCTGATGGTCTTTCTGAAAGCCAGGATGGTGCCCGGAATCGATGTTGTAATCAAGGCAACCAATCTGGTTGCCGATTTGAAAGGCGCGGAACTCGTCTTCACCGCCGAGGGCCGTATTGACCGCCAGTCGGCGATGGGCAAGGTGCCAACCGGCGTGGCCCTGGCCGCCAAGAAATTCGGCGCCACGGTCATCGCGCTGGCGGGCGAGGTGGCCGACGACTGCCGGGTGGTCTTCGACCAGGGAATTGACGCCGTGCTCAGCATTGCGCCGGGACCAATCACGCTCGAGCAGTCCATGGCCGAGGCGGAGAAACTGCTGGCCAATGCCGCCGAATGCGCCATGCGCTTTGTCACCAGCCAGACCAAACGATAGATTTGCCGGAAGGAGTCAGTAAAATGGCCAAGCCCAAGGTCTTTGTCGCCCGAAAGATGGCCCGGGAAGCCCTGGACAGGATTGCCAGAGAAACTGAGATGGATTTATGGGAAGATGAACTCCCCCCACCCCGCGATGTCCTCCTGCAGAAGGTACAGGATATTGAGGGGCTGCTCTCCCTGCTCACCGACAAGGTCGATGCCGGGCTCATGGACGCCGCCCCGAAGCTGAAGGTCGTCAGCAACATGGCGGTCGGCTTCGATAACATCGATGTCGCCGAAGCGACCAAGCGCGGCATCCTGGTTGGCAATACCCCCGGCGTGCTCACCGAGACGACCGCTGACTTTGCCTGGTCTTTGATTATGGCCGCCGGCAGAAGAGTGGCCGAGGGCGACCGCTGGACCAGGAGCGGCAAATGGAAGACCTGGGGGCCAATGATTCTGCTCGGCTATGATATTCACCACGCCACCCTCGGCATTGTTGGCTGCGGGCGCATCGGCCTGGAGATTGCCAAACGCGCCCGGGGCTTCGACATGAAATTGCTCTACCATGATGCCATAAGGAGAAAGCCGGAGGAGGAGAAAGAGTACGGTCTGGAGTACGTGCCCGACCTTTACCAGCTACTCGCCCGGTCTGATTTTGTTACCGTTCACGTACCGCTCACCGCGGAAACGCGGCACATGATGAGCACCAGGGAATTCGCCGCCATGAAGCCGACGGCCATCTTTGTCAACAGTTCCCGCGGGCCGGTGGTTGACCAGAAAGCTCTCTACGAAGCGCTGAAATCGGGGCAGATATTCGCCGCCGGCCTGGATGTTACCGAGACGGAGCCCATCCCCATGGACGACCCGCTGCTGACGCTGGAGAACGTCACCATTGCGCCCCACATCGCCAGCGCCAGCGTGGCCACCCGCACCAAGATGACCAATATGGCCGCCGCCAATCTCCTTGCCGGGCTCAAGGGAGAAATGCCGCCCAACTGCGTGAACCCGGAAGTGCTGCAGAAGAAGTAAAAAGCCTAATAAAATCTATTGAGTTGCTTATGTTGGGGTTTTTCCAGTAAAATGAGGTAGCCTCGGAGAGGGATAAGTCCAGAAGATGATAAACCTTCCCGTTCTGGTGCTGAACCAGAGCTACGAACCGCTCACCACATGCCGCGCCAGGCGCGCCGTCGTGCTCATTTATCAGGGCAAGGCGGAGATGCTGGAAAACGGCGTCGGCTTTATCCACACGGTCAGCAATAGCTTTGAGCTTCCCTCTGTAATCCGCCTGGCCTTCATGGTGAAACGCCCCTACCGGCAGAAAAAACTGACCCGCTATGAGGTCTTCAACCGAGATAAGTATACCTGCCAGTACTGCGGCAAGGAAACCAAGCAGTTGACCATTGACCATATTATCCCCCGCTACCGGGGCGGACAGCACACCTGGGAAAACGTGGCCAGCGCCTGCGTGCCCTGCAACCGCCGCAAGGCAGGAAGAACTCCGCTGGAAGCGGGGATGAAGCTGACCCACAAGCCGGCATATCCCGGCGATGGCATTTTCTTCAGCATCCCCTACCACTACCGCCAGGCCAGACAGGAATGGCACAAATACCTGCCGCAGTGAAAACAGCGTCTAGTAGGAGACCTCACCGAGCGGCAGCTCCACGGTCGCCTCGCTCTCCAGCCGCACGAGCACCGTTTCCTTCAGCGGATTATTGCCCACGACGGTCGCATCGCCCATGGCCGTTGATACCTGCTGGCCCACCCTGGGCATCTTCTCCTTCATGGCGTGGTACTGCTCGTTCTCGTAGCCCAGGCAGCACATCAGACGGCCGCAGACGCCGGATATCTTCATCGGATTCAATGGCAGGTCCTGGTCTTTCGCCATCCGGATGGAAACCGGGTCAAACTCGGTGATGAAGCTCATGCAACACAGCGGACGACCACACCGCCCAAAGCCGCCAATGAGCTTGGCCTCGTCTCTGGTGCCGACCTGCCGCAGTTCCACCTTCACCTTGAACTGTTTGGTCAACTGGCGCACCAGCTCGCGGAAATCCACCCTCTGCTCGGCACTGAACAGGAAAGTGAGGCGACTGCCATCAACATTATACTCTGCCGAAAGGAGTTTCATCGGCAGCCGGAGCTCATCTATTAGCCTGCCACACTCGATGAGCGCTTCCTCCGACTTGGTCTCAAGCTCCTGAGCGCGTGAAACGTCCTCCGGCTCGGCTTTGCGCATTACCGGCTTGAGCGGCTCGTTAATCTCTTTAGCCAACGCCTGCCGCGGCGCGATGACCACCTTTCCCAGCTCCAGTCCACGGCTCGTCTCCACGATAACGCGGTCATTGACCTCAAGGTCCAGACCAGCCGGGTCAAAGTAGTAGACCTTTCCCGCCGCCTTGAATCTCACGCCAACAATCTGGTCAGCCATTCGCTACCTTCACTCCTACAGCTAAATCTCCACTATCAATCGCTTTTTTGCCCGGCATATCAAGCATCAGCACTTCCAGCACCAGTCGCGGGTTGGCGTTCTGCCTGAGCTGTTCTCCCGCCATCCTGATGCTGTGAAGGCAATCCCTTATCTGTTCCATGGTACAATGCCCGGCCATTTCATTCAATACATTTAGCTGGTCAGTATTGGTCACGTAATCCGGACAGCCCAGCTTCACCAGCAGCAGGTCGCGCCACCAGCCCAGCCAGAGGTCAAGTATTTCCTGCACTGAAGCCCTGTTCTGCGCAAACTGGGCCGCCAGCCGCGCCGCGTGGTCAAAGCGCTCCTCGACACCGGCCCTGATGATTTCATAGAGACGTTCCAGACTTTCGTTCCGCCCCTGCAATATCCGGTCATCGGTGGTCGCCGCGATTGCCCAGCCCAGACATCCCTGGGACAGCCGGGACAGGAGCTTTGCCCGCTGTGGCTCGATTCCCCATCGTCTTTGCAGTGCCTCCTCCACCTCTGGAGAAGGAAGCGGGGTCAGCTCCAGACGCTGGCAGCGCGAGACCACGGTCTCCGGCAGGAGCTTCTCATTCGCGGTCAGCAGAAGGAAAACCACTCTGCCCGTGGGCTCCTCCAGCGTCTTCAGGAAGCAGTTTGCCGCCTCAACCGACAGCAGCTCCGCATCTTCAGTGATAAACACCTTGCATTTGCCCTCGAAAGGCGGCAGGCTGGCCGAGTGCTGAATGTCCCGCACCTGGTCAATGCTGAGCAGCTTGGCCTCAGCCGCAGCCTCACCCTGGGTTAAGCCAATTACCTGGACATCAGCGTGGCTGCCGGCAGCTATCTTCTGACAGGGCAGACACTGCCCGCAGGGCGGCTCCGGCGATTCGCAGTTCAGGGCCTGCGCCAGGTTGAGCGCCAGCGTCATCTTGCCCACATGAGGCGGGCCCACCAGCAGGTAGGCGTGAGCCAGACTGCCCCGTTCCAGACCACGCTGCAGAATCGACACTGCCCTATCCTGCCCTATTACCTGCCACATACCGAACCCTGCCTTTCACACCAGGTCATACCGAATAAGGTCTTCATACGTTTCCCGCCGGCGAATAAGGCGTGCCCGGCCATTGCCGACCATCACGATGGCTGGTTTCAGCGAGGCATTATAGTTGCTGCCCATCGCCAGACAGTAGGCGCCGCAATCGGGCACCGCCAGTATATCTCCCGCGGCAACCCCGGGAAGGTCAATATCTTTTATCAGGATATCGCCGGACTCGCAGAACTTGCCGGCAATGGCGACCTTCTTCATTTTCTCATCGTTCATCTTGTTCGCCACCACCGCCTCATACCGGGCGTCGTAAAGGGCGGGGCGGATATTGTCCGCCATGCCGCCATCAACGGATACGTAGCACCTGATTCCGGGTATTTCCTTGACCGCACCAACCCGGTACAGCGCCACGCCTGCCCGCCCCACGATGGCCCGGCCCGGCTCGACGACCAGCCCCGGCAGGCCGAGATTGTGCTCCCGGCACTTCTCTTTTACCGTAGCGACTATCATTTCGGCGTAGTCGGCCGCCGGTGGTGCCGGCGAATCCACCGTATACTGGACGGCAAAGCCACCGCCGACATTGAGCTCCTGGAGTTCAAAGCCATGTCTGGACTTCATCGCCGCGGCCAAATCCAGTATGACCCTGATGGCCTCCCGGTACGGCTCGACCTCAAATATCTGCGAGCCGAGGTGAAAGTGCAGCCCGACCAGGTTCAGGTTGGGCGCTGACATCGCCCTGACCACCGCTTCGTCAGCACCGGCGAGAGGAAAGCCGAACTTGCTGTCCACGATGCCGGTGGAGATGTGCTTGTGTGTGTGCGGGTCAACGCCCGGCGTCAGCCGCAGCAGGACATCGGGTTTGGCACCCTGCCGGCCGGCTATCTTTGCCAGCATATCCAGTTCCGGAAAATTATCGATGACGATGCGCCCGACTTTCGCTTCCAGGGCCATGCTTAATTCCTCGGCCGACTTATTGTTGCCGTGGAAATAGATTTTTTGCATCGGGAAATCAACGGAACGGGCGATGCTCAGCTCCCCGCCGGAGACAACGTCCAGGCCAAGCCCTTCCTCATTGAAGAGAAGCGCCAGCGCCCGGTTGATGAATGCCTTGCCCGCGTAGACAATCGCCGTATTCTGATAGCGTCCGCCGAACTCGTTCCTGAACTCGGCACACCTCTGACGCACTGTTTGTTCGTCGAAAATGTAGAGCGGTGTGCCGAACTCCTCCGCCAGCTCAACGGTATCGCAGCCACCAATGACAAGGCGGTTCTTTCCGTTGACTTCAGCGTTCGGCGGAAATAGCCTTAGTCTGGATTCACTTTGCCCTGCAGTCATGCTGCCTCCTGCTCTAATGTTAGCAACGCCCTGCGGCAAAGTCAATTTAAGGGGGTCAAACTTGCCATCGAACGGGCCACTGTGTAATAATTTTAAGCCGAACGTTTATCTGGAAGGCGAGTTGACACCATCTATGGATATTGTTAAGGAAGCTTTAAGCAAAGGCCAGAACGCCCTGAATGAGTATGACGCCAAAAGATTCTGCTCCAGCTTCAGCATCCCGGTCTGCCGGGAAGCCATCGCCCGTGATGCCGATGCCGCAGCTAAAGAGGCAGTAAAGGTCGGGTTTCCGGTGGTTCTGAAAGCGTCCGGGAAAGACCTCTTTCACAAAACGGAGATTCAAGGCCTCGCCCTGAACCTGAAAAGCCAGGAAGAAGTGAAACAGGAAAGCGGGCGCCTGCTGCGGATACCCGGCAGCCAGGCGGTGCTCGTGCAGGAGATGGTGAAAGGTGAGCGGGAGCTGGTCTGCGGGCTGGTCCGCGATGCCCATTTCGGCCCCTGCGTCATGTTCGGCCTCGGTGGCATCATGACCGAGGTTTTCAGGGATATTGTCTTCCGCGTGGCCCCTCTGACCGCCCAGGATGCCCGGAAAATGGTTCAGGAGATCCAGCATAAAAAGCTGCTCGAGCCTTTTCGGGGCGAAGCCGCCGTCGACCTTGAGGCGCTGGCACGGATTCTGGTCACCCTCGGCGAAATCGGCCTTCAATACCAGAATATACAGTCAATCGACATCAACCCCCTGAAAGTCAGGTCAGACGGTGAACCGGTCGCCGTGGACGCTCTGGTCACCCTCAACACATTGGGTAAAGAATCAGCAAAGCCAGTGGCAGAGACAGCCACCAGGAAAGATTTAACCAAGTTCTACGAGCCGGACAGCATCGCCGTGATTGGTGCTTCCGCCACGCCCGGCAAGGCGGGCCATACGGTCATGCGCAACATTCTGGCCAATGGCTATAAGGGCAAGGTCTACCCGGTCAACCCCAGAGGCGGCGAAATCATGGGCATACCAGCCTGCTCGTCAATCGCGGATTTGCCGGACGGCGTCGACCTGGCGGTTATCGTCATTCCCGCCCGGGCCACGGTGCAGGCGGTCAGGGAATGCGCCGCCAGGGGAATTAAGTCGCTGGTCCTCTCCGCCGGCGGCTTCTCTGAGGTCGATGAGAACGGCGAGGCGCTTCAGGAGGAGCTCGCGCGCGCTATCATTGAGGCCGGTGTTAACGCCATCGGCCCCAATACCTCCGGCCATACCTCAACGCCCTATCACTTCACCTCCAGCCTCTTTCCACAGGGCAAAATCCCGCGGGGAAACATCTCCTACATCGCGCAGACGGGGAACTTCGCCACCCATACCATGCGCTACATCATCACCGGGGAGAACTTCGGGGTGGCCAGGGTGACCGGGCTGGGCAACAAGATAGATGTCGATGAGAGCGATGTCCTGCAGTACTACGCCGAAGACCGGGAGACAAAAGCCATTTTCCTGTACCTGGAAAGCATCAAGCGGCCGGCTCGCTTTATCGAAGTGGCACGCGAGCTCACCGGACGCAAGCCGGTATTTTTGCTCATGGGAGGCAGCACCGGGGAGGGGGCCAAGGCGGCGGTGACGCATACCGCAGCCATGGCCTCGGATGAGCGCATTCTGGATGGTGCCATAAGGCAGTCCGGTATCACCCGGCTTTATCAATACTCGCACCTGGTCCTGGCGGCCAAAGCCCTTGCCTCCATGCCAATCCCGAGGGGCAACCGGGTGAGCTTTCTGGCGCCTTCGGGAGCCATGCTGGTGGTGCTGGCTGACCTCTGCCATCAGCAGTGGGGACTTGAAGTACCCGAGCTCGAAGAAAAGACGAGAGCACGCCTGCAGGAGATAAGCCCGGACTACATCCGGATGAGAAACCCGGTTGATATCTGGCCTTCGGCCCTTGACCACGGCATCGAGTTCAGCTACGGAGAGGCCATTGAAGCCCTGATGAAAGACCAAAATATCGATGCGGTAGTGCCGATTCTCATGCTGGCCGACGAAGTTGGCGTGCCGCCGCTGGACTTCCTGGTCAGGCTGGCCAAAAAATACCCGGAAAAGCCGCTTTATGTCACTTTCAGCGCCGAGAAAAAGCACATGGAAGCGGCCAAGGCATTTCTGGAACCGAAAGGCGTACCCACCTTCCCCCTGATTGAAGAGCCTTTTGAGGTCCTTTCCATACTCAACCGGTGCCGGCAGGCCATGCAACGACCCGGTTGATATGCTATAATATTATGTCAATTATTTACAGTATGAGGTGATTTATTGTACCGGAAAAGCACCCTGGATAATGGACTGCGCATTATAACCTCAACCATGCCCCAGACCCGCTCCGTGTCGGTCAGCTTCTTCATCGGCACCGGCTCCCGCTACGAAGCTGATTCTCAGGCTGGTATCTCCCACTTCATCGAGCATCTGTGCTTCCGCGGCACTGCCAGGCGGCCCACCGCCCATGACATCTCCACGGCCATCGAAGGGGTGGGCGGTATTCTCAACGGCGGCACGGATAAGGAGCTCACCGTTTACTGGTGCAAGGTGGCCCAACCTTACCTTGAGACCGCCCTCGATGTGCTGGTGGACATGCTCATCAACTCCCGATTTGACCCCGAAGATATAGAAAAGGAGCGCCAGGTCATCATTGAGGAGATAAACATGAGCAATGACTCACCGCAGCAGCGGATGGGGATGCTCATTGACGAGCTGCTCTGGCCCGGCCACCCGCTGGGGCGGGATATCGCCGGCAACCGTGATTCGGTCGGCAATATCACCCGGGAAATCATGCTCGGCTACCTCGCCGGTCACTACCATCCGGGCAACACCGTGATTGCCGCCGCCGGTGACATCCAGCACAAGGAAATGGTAAGCATGGTGGAGCAGGCGCTGGGCAAATGGAAGGGACAGCAGCCCCAGACCGGGTTCCTCACCTTTGAAGAAGCACCATTCCCCCGGCTGCGCATCGAGAGCCGGGAGCTCGAGCAGGTGCACCTTTGCCTGGCGCTGCCGGGCCTGCCTCTCCTCCACCCCAAGAGGTTTGCCATTGACCTGCTCAACGTCATCCTCGGCGAAGGCATGAGCAGCCGCCTGTTCACCAATATCCGGGACAAGCTGGGACTGGCCTACAGCATCAGCAGCTACATTGACCATTTCCTGGACACCGGCTCGCTCATCATCGCTGCCGGGGTGGAGATTAAAAACCTGCAGGTGGCGGTAAAGGCCATCATTGAGGAACTGAATCAGCTCAGGGCGACGATTCCGGAACCGGAGCTGAACAAGGCCAAGGAATTCACCAAAGGACGACTGCTGCTGCGCATGGAGGACAGCCGCAGCGTGGCCGGCTGGATGGGTGGTCAGGAACTGCTCACCGGACGCATCCTCACCATTGACGAGGTCGTCTCCATAGTTGATAGCATCACTGCCGAAGAATTGCAGACGCTTGCCCGGGAACTGCTGACTGGCGAGAAACTCCGCCTGGCGATAGTGGGGCCGGTCCCAGCGGATGAGCCTCTGGAAGAGCTGCTGAAGCTATAGTTACTTCGCTCTTGTATAGTATCTAAATTGCTTTAGAATCCATAATTCACTATAATGACTCAGGTAGGCAGGCTCTATTTAGTAGTGTTAGCCCTGATGGCAACGGTTACACTTTGGACACGTCATTGTATAATGATTTAATGCTCTATGCTGGCTAAACTCGCATTTTTCGGTGCGTCGCGCAACGTTACCGGTTCCTGCTATCTATTAGAAAATTCTGATGTCAGGATACTGGTGGATTGCGGGTTGTATCAGGAGCGCAAATATCAGGATAGGAACTGGGACTCATTCCCATTCGACCCTGAAACCATCGACGCCGTCTTTCTAACCCATGCCCACCTCGACCACTGCGGCCTGCTACCCAAGCTGGTGCGTGATGGCTATAAGGGCAAGATATACTGTACGCAGGCAACGTCCGAGATAGCCCAAATCATACTGCTCGATTCGGCACACCTACAGGAAGAAGATGCTATCTATAAAGCAGAGCGCCACCGGCGGGAAGGGCGACGCGGCCCATACCCGGAGGCGCCGCTTTACACTGCCGAGGATGCTGAGGCGGTTACCCCGCATTTCGCCGCTATAGAATACGCCAGCTGTGTCCGGGTGAAAGATAGCGTTGAAGGCTGTTTCTATGATGCCGGCCACGTACTTGGTTCGGCGACTGTTGCCATTACAGTAATGCAGGACGGCGGGAAGCGCCGTATACTCTTTTCCGGCGATGTTGGCGAACCAGACCGCCCTATTATAAATGACCCGGCCATTTTCCATGAGGCAGACTACGTGGTAATCGAGTCAACCTATGGTGACCGCACCCATACAGAACACAAAAACATCGACATTCAAACACAGTTACGTGACTGCATCAACGAGACACTAAAGGCAGGTGGCAACATAATTATACCGAGCTTCGCACTGGAGCGCAGCCAGGAACTGCTCTACCATCTGAACGAACTATTCCTGCGCGACGAGGTCCCGCCGGTAACCGTCTTTTTAGACAGCCCTATGGCAATACGCATTACCGAGGTTTTCAAGCGTCACGCTGAACTCTTCGACCGGGAAATGATGCAGCGTCTGCGCCAGGGGAATTCGCCTTTTAGTTTTGACAACCTGAAGATGGTGCAGACTGCGGAGGAGTCCAAGGCAATCAACCTCGTCAAAGGGAGCGCCATAATCATTGCTGGCAGCGGTATGGTGACGGGTGGCCGCATAAAGCACCATCTGGTAAATAACATCACCCGGCCGGAGAACACCATACTATTCATTGGCTATCAGGCGCAGGGAACGCCGGGCAGATACCTGCTGGACGGGGAAAAACAGATCCGATTATTAGGGCAAACCTATCCCGTGCGGGCACGAGTTGTTAAGATAGATGGATTCTCCGCCCATGCTGATCGCGAGGGGCTTTTGGCCTGGATATCTGACATGCGCAGGCCGCCTCGCTGCATTTTCGTCACCCACGGTGAGGAAAGGGCTGCGACCAGCTTTGCTGAATTTCTCAGTGAGCAGACAGGGTGGCAAACACAGGTCCCACACTACAAAGATACCGCGAAGCTTATTTAAGAGGGAGAAGATTTTTGAAAAGAGGGGCTTCGCCCCTCTTAAACTCCCCGTCATATAAAAAGGGCCGCGGCCCAGAGGGCCGCGGCGTAATTCTTTATTTGCTGCCTTTCGCCAGCGCAGACCTTGGCCTTACATGCCGTAGTCCATGCCGCCACCGGGCATCGGCGGTGTCTTTTCCTTCTCCGGGATATCGGTCACCAGCGCTTCGGTAATCAGGACCATGGAGGCAATGCTGGCGGCATTCTGCAGGGCGCTCCTGACCACCTTGGTCGGGTCAATGATGCCCTTCTTTACCATGTCGCCGAATTCGTCGGCCTCGGCATCGTAGCCGGTGCCGACCGGGCTCTTCTTGACCGTATCAACGACCACCGAGCCGTCCTTACCCGCATTGACCGCTATCCAGCGAATCGGCTCCTCAACCGCTTTTTTCACAATATCAACACCAGTGTCCTCGTCACCAGTCAATTGCAGCTTATCCAGTGTCTTGAGTGAATTGAGCAGGGCAACGCCGCCGCCGGGCAGAATGCCCTCTTCCACCGCGGCTCGCGTGGCCGAAAGAGCATCTTCAACCCGGTGTTTCTTCTCTTTAAGCTCAACCTCGGTGGCAGCGCCCACCTTGATGACCGCCACACCGCCGGCCAGCTTGGCCTGCCGCTCCTGGAGTTTCTCTCGGTCGAAGTCAGAGGTGGTCTCCTCAATCTGGGCCTTTATCTGCTTGATTCGCGCCTTGATAGCCTCGTCTGCTCCCCTGCCTTCCACGATGGTGGTCTTGTCCTTGTCCGACGTCACCCGGCGCGCCCGGCCCAGGTCCTCAACGGTAACCGAGTCCAGCTTGCGCCCGACCTCCTCGGAGATGACCTTGCCGCCGGTGAGGATGGCCATGTCCTCGAGCATCGCCTTGCGCCGGTCGCCAAATCCGGGCGCCTTAACGGCGAGGATATTGATGGTGCCGCGCAATTTATTGACCACCAGAGTGGCCAGGGCCTCGCCGTCCACATCCTCTGCCACCACCAGCAGGTTCTTCGATACCTGCAGTATCTTTTCCAGCGCCGGCAGAAGGTCGGATACCGCCGAAATCTTCTTATCCGTAATCAGGATATAGGGGTCTTCAATCTCCGCTTCCATACGCTCGGCGTTGGTGATGAAGTAGGGACTGATATAGCCACGGTCAAACTGCATACCTTCAACGTATTCTGTCTCGTAGGTAATGCCCTTTGACTCCTCCACCGTAATCACGCCGTCTTTGCCCACCTTGTCCATCACCTCGGCAATGAGGTTGCCGATCTCACGGTCCTTGGCGGTGATGGTGGCCACCTGGGCAATCTGCTCCTTGTCTTTGACCGGTGTTGATACTGATTTCAGCTCCTCAATGATGGCGCCGGTTGCTTTCTCGATGCCCCTTTTCAGTGCCAGAGGGTCGGCGCCGGCGGCCACATTCTTGAAGCCGCCAGTGATGATGGCATGCGCCAGAATGGTCGAGGTGGTGGTGCCATCACCACAGGCATCGTTGGTCTTGCTGGCCGCTTCCTTGACCAGCTGCACGCCCATGTTCTCAAACGGGTCCTGGAGCTCAATATCCTTGGCAATAGTAACGCCGTCATCGATTACTGATGGCGCTCCCCACTTCTTGTCCAAGGCTACCGGACGCCCTTTTGGACCTAGAGTTACTTTTACGGCATCAGCCAAGATGTCTATTCCCTTTTTCAGCGATTGTCTCGCCTCTTGATCGAATATTATCTGTTTCGCCATTTTTTCCTCCTTATCGTGTTTCGGTACTTACTTGCTCTTTTTAGCCAGAATATCGCTCTCGCGCAGAATCATATACTCTTCATCGTCGAGCTTGATCTCGGTGCCGCCATACTTGGCATAGATTACGATGTCGCCCACCTTGATATCCATGGCAATGCGCTTGCCGTCATCGGATAGCCGGCCCGGACCAACCGCGACCACCTTGCCTTCCTGAGGTTTCTCCTTGGCCGTATCCGGCAAATAGATGCCTGCCTTGGTTTTCCCCTCGGCTTCAATTGGTTTGACCACCAAACGGTCTGCGAGCGGCTGCAACTTGACTGCCATTCCTGTCCTCCTTATTAGAAATTAAACAATGATTGATTTTCATTATTTAGCACTCTCGGTTTGAGAGTGCTAAAAATATAATAGCAGCAATGAGCTGTTCTCATCAACACATTAGGTTACCATATTTTGTCATTCATGTCCACTATAAGCAATTTAACTCTTACTTTTTCCTGATTTCTCCCTTAAGCTCTATATTTCTTAATATTTCGGGATTTTCACGCTTTTCCATGACCTTCTTTCCATTATCGCCGAGCAGTCCAGATTTAACTATACCGCCCCGCCTCAAAAAGAATAGCCCGACTAACCCTTGACATTGTACACGTACCGTGTATTATTAACCACACGGCGTAAATTTTCATCTCCTTATTATTTTCCTAATTTAATATGCGTTAAAACATGGTGTATTATGTTCAGCGTGCGGACGTCTACAGCAGGCGGCCAAGAGGTAACTGGTCATAATCGGCGAAAGAACAGGGCGGCTGCTTCTGGAGCTCAAATCTCGGAACGCCTCCTTATTCAGGTCTGGCAACGGCTAACGGGCGGAGCCGACCTCATTACTGAAGAAGGCGAACCGATGCAGCTCATCTACCCGGGAAGGGAGAATGATGACCGGGGTGCGGACTTAACCGACGCCGTAATTTCATTGGGTCAGGGACTGATTAAGGGTGATATCGAGTTTCACCGGTGGTCAAGCGATTGGAGAAGGCACCAACACCATCAGGACCCGGCCTATAACAGCACCATACTGCACGTGGTGATGTGGCGTGATACCGAGCCAGTTACTCAGCTACAGAACGAAAAGAAAGTCCCGATTCTGGCGCTGAGCAGATATCTAAAAATAGCTACCAGACAACGGATGAGGACTGATCATCCAACTGATACTTCCACCCTGCCCTGCTATCGAGCCGTCAAATCATTACCAATGGAAAGAATAGATACTATACTGGACAATGCCGGGCACGAACGTTTTCTGGCCAAGGCAGCGGCATTCCAAGATGAATTAAGCGGCGACCCACCGGAACAGATATTGTACCAGGGAGTAATGAAGGCGCTGGGTTACTCGAAAAACAAGCCGCCCTTTGAAGAACTCGCTCGCAAAGTGCCCTTACACCGTTTGCAAACCATAGTCCGGCGCTATCTGCCAGATGACAGATGCCTTGCCCGGCAGCAGGCGCTGCTTCTGGGTACTGCTGGCCTACTGCCTTCTCAGCAAGGTATCCACCACTCTGCGGTAGCAAGCGAGCACTGGGTCGAAGCACTGGAAAGATACTGGTCGGAATATGACCACCGCCTCATAATGTCAGCCGATAGCTGGCGCCTGATTAAGGTCAGACCGAATAACTCACCCGTACGTCGTATTGCCGGCATAAGCTATCTGATACTTCGCTATCGTAAAGAGGGCATACTCGAAGAGATTATCAATTTAATATCGGAGATAAGAATTGACCAAGCGTATTTTGCCACGGTAACAGGCATGATGGTGATGGCCGGTGGCTACTGGAAGACGCACTATGAACTTGGGTGCTACAGCAGACACATCGCCCCGACACTCATCGGAAGCAACCGCGCCACCGCCATTGCCGTAAACGTCATCCTGCCCTTTATCTACGCCTGGAGCAGGCTAAATGCAAAGCCGGAATTAGCCGCCAAGACTCTGGCGATATTCAACGCTTATCCAAAGCCGGGCACCAATGCCATTGAAAAACATATGTCGAAGCAACTGGGCAGGAGCAGCGTGCCCATAAATTCGGCACAGCGGCAGCAGGGGTTGATTCATATCTATAAGACACTCTGCATACATGGGAAATGCGCGGTTTGCCCATTGGGCATGGCGGCAAAACGGTAAGAGCCAGCGGTAAACCTGCGTGGTCAGGCCAGATATGCCACTATCTGCCCGAGGTTCTGGAGCCGGGGGCAATCAGCCGCCTCGGCGAAATAGTCAATCCGGTCAATCAAAATCCCCCTCATCCCTGCCTGGCTGGCACCGACGACATCTATCTGGTACTGGTCGCCAACGTAGATGGCTTCATGAGGCTTAATTCCAGCCCTTTTCACTGCCTCCTGAAATATCTCCGGGCTCGGTTTGGTGAAGCCAATCTCCTGCGAGGTCACCACCACCCGAAGCCATTCGGTCAACCCCAGGTCATCCAGCAGCGAAGTGATGTCCTTATCAATATTGGAGATGAGGCCCAGAATCAGCTCCCGCTTTTTGAGCTCATTCAGCGCCGGTAAAACGTCATCGAAAAGCACGTGCTTCAGGTCAAACTGCCGCATCTTGCCCAGCGCTCCCTTAATAAGCCGGTCATCAGCTTCAATACCGGCTTCGCTGAGCAGTATGCGCTCGTACTGTGCCCAGACCGCCATCTGCTCCTCTTTGGAACGCTGGCCCAGGGAAACACGGGAATGCTCCCGATAGATATACTCATCGGCGGTAACTATGGGCCGGCGGAGGTCTTCCGGATGTACGTCAACGCCCAGTTCCTTCAGCGCCTGCGCCTGCAGTTTCTCACGAGGAGGGTCATAGCCGAGCAGCGTATGGTAAAGGTCGAAGAAGACCGCTTTAATCATCGCCGCTGCTATTCTACCGAAAGCGGCACCATCTGTAAAGGAAACGCCGAAAACAAGGTGAACAACCGGC
>DAOUDY010000036.1:0-11351 GCA_034430755.1 Dehalococcoidales bacterium | reverse complement strand
CAGATTGCGCGCATCGTCTTTGCCGCCGCTGAGTCCATGGGAATCGCCGACCGCAGGCTGGTGGAAAGGCTTACCTCGCAGGTCATCAAGCGGCTTGAGCAAAACCGCTCTCTTTATCAGCCGCCCACCCTGCCCGGGATGGAAGACCTAGTTGACAGGTCGTCACGACGGCCGAGCTTGCTGCCCACGGACACTGACATCATGACGATGGTGGAGGAAATCCTGGCTGCGGAAGAGCAGAAATATACTGAGAAGGGGACAAAGGAAATGAAGAAGACAGCAACCGCCGAGGCCAAAAAACAACCCGCCGGCGTTAATCTCAGCGAGAACGCTCTGCATGTCCTGCAGAAGCGCTACCTGAAGAAAGACAAGCAGGGAAATGTTATTGAAACGCCGGAGGAGATGTTCCGCCGCGTGGCCAGAGCCATTGCCGAGGCAGAACTTATCTATGACCCCAGGGCCGATGTGAAGGCAATAGAGAACGAGTTTTATAGTATAATGGCCAGCCTTGAATTCCTGCCCAACTCGCCCACGCTGATGAATGCGGGCCGGGAGCTCGGGCAGCTTTCCGCCTGTTTCGTCCTGCCCATTGAGGACTCGATGGACTCCATTTTCGACTCGGTGAAGAACACGGCGCTTATCCACAAGAGCGGCGGCGGCACCGGCTTTTCCTTCTCCCGACTGCGCCCGGAAAAAGACCGGGTCGGTTCCACGGGCGGGGTGGCCAGCGGCCCGGTGTCCTTTATCAGGGCGTTTGACACCGCCACTGACGTTATCAAGCAGGGCGGGATGCGCCGCGGGGCCAATATGGGCATTCTGAGCGTTGACCATCCGGACATCATGAAATTCATTACCTCCAAAGAGGACATGACCGCCCTGACCAATTTCAACATCTCGGTGGCGGCGACCTCCGAGTTTATGGAGGCGGTCAAGGCAGGTAAAGATTACAATCTGATCAACCCCCGCACCGGGGAGGTTGAGGGCAGGCTCAATGCCAGAGAGGTTTTTGATAAAATCGTGGATATGGCCTGGAAAACCGGCGACCCCGGCATTGTCTTCCTTGACCGGATAAACCAGGATAACCCCACACCGCATCTGGGCAGAATCGAGAGCACCAATCCCTGCGGTGAGCAGCCCCTGCTCCCCTACGAGTCCTGCAACCTCGGCTCCATCAATCTGGCCAAGATGCTCCGACGGGGAGAAGGCGCTGTCGAAGTCGACTATCCCAAGCTGGCGAAGACGGTCAGGACCGCCATCAGATTTCTGGACAACGTGATTGACGTGAACAAGTTCCCCCTGCCCCAGATAGAGGAGATAACCAAAAAGACGAGGAAAATCGGCCTCGGCGTGATGGGCTTTGCCGATATGCTGATACAGCTTGACATCCCCTATAATTCCGAGGCTGCCCTGAACCTCGCCTCCGACATCATGAAATTCATCAGCGAAGAGTCGACCAGGGCCTCCGTGGAGCTGGGCAAGGAGCGCGGCCTCTTCCCCGCCTTCGAGGGCAGCATTTACGACGCACCTGATGCTCCCAGAGTGAGAAACGCCTCACGCACCACCATCGCTCCCACCGGCACCCTGAGCCTGATTGCCGGCTGTTCCAGCGGCATAGAGCCTCTCTTTGCCCTGAGCTATACCAAAAATATCCTGGACGGAGCGAAACTGGTGGAGGTGAACACGCACTTTGAAGAAATCGCCCGGGAAAAGGGCTTTTACTCCGATGAGCTGATGCAGAAGCTCACGGACGGAGCTCACCTTGCCGATATTGAAAGCGTGCCCGATGATGTGAAACCGGTATTCGTTACCGCCCATGCGATTACCCCGGAATGGCACGTGAGGATGCAGGCGGCATTCCAGAAGTCGACGGACAACGCCGTTTCCAAGACGGTCAATTTCCCTCGCGAGGCCACCAAGGAGGATGTTGCTGAAGTTTATATGCTGGCTTACCAGGAAGGCCTGAAGGGGATAACCATCTACCGCGATGGCAGCCGCGACGCGCAGGTTCTTACCACCGGCAGAACCGAGGGGAAAACGGAAAAGGGCGAAGAAGAAGCCAGGCTTACGCCGCGGAAGCGGTCCAAGGTGACCAGCGGCTTTACGGAACGTGTAACCACCGGCTGCGGCTATATCTACGTCACGGTAAATTCTGACGAGCGCGGCATCTGCGAGGTCTTTTCACATCTGGGGAAAACGGGCGGCTGTGCCTCGGCGCAGCTGGAAGCGACCTGCCGCCTCATATCGCTGGCTTTAAGGTCGGGGGTGGACGTTGCCTCGGTTGTCCGGCAGCTCCGCGGCATTCGCTGCCCATCGATTGCCTGGGAGGAGGGCAAATCTATCCTTTCCTGCGCCGATGCCATCGCCAGCGTGCTGGAAAAGCATACCACCGGCTATGATGGCAAGCCGAAGCCGGAGGACTACGGTCTGGCCAAGAACCTGGCCGGCCAGTGCCCGGAGTGCAGCAACATGCTCATTTACCAGGAAGGGTGCTTTATCTGCCCCGCCTGCGGATACACCAAGTGCTAGTTAAGAGGAGGCAAAGCTTTGGCAAAGGACTTAATGGATAGAGAGGTTATTATGCTCCAGGAAATGGAGGCGAGGCGTGTCGGCGACGGTATCCGGGAACTGCGCCAGCGCTGCGGCCTCTCGGTTGAGGAGCTTGCCCACAGGGCCAATGTCCCCCACGATTACCTGTTTCGCCTTGAGGAGGGACATGAGCTGAAAATAACCCGGGCTATTCTGGATAACCTGAGACAGGCCAGCAACGGCGGCGGGTGAATAATAAAAAATAGAAATGCTGTTAACAGAATACACGTTTCCGTGTATTATTAAAGGCAAATGGATAGATATAACCTTTCCGAAATTAGCTTACAACCCTATTATGAAAATAAGGGGAGTTCTTTAAAGCTCTTTCATGGCGATTGCTTAGAAATACTACCCGAATTCCCACATAATTCAATAGACATGATTTTTGCTGACCCCCCTTATTTCTTGTCCAATGGCGGTATAACCTGCCATGCCGGAAGAATGGTTTCAGTGAATAAAGGCAAGTGGGACGTATCACAAGGAATAGAGGAAAACCATAAATTTAACCTCGCTTGGCTTAGTGAATGCCAGCGAGTATTGACTCCGAATGGCACTATATGGGTATCAGGAACAGCACATGTAATATTTTCCGTGGGCTTTGCCATGCAACAGCTTGGTTTCAAAATTCTGAATGATATTATCTGGTTTAAGCCTAATGCTTCATCTAACCTCAGTTGCAGGTATTTTACTCACTCAACAGAAACCGTAATTTGGGCAGCTAAAAACCAGAAAAGTAAGCATACTTTCAATTACGAGTTGATGAAGGAAATCAGCAATGGGAAGCAAATGCGTAATTTGTGGGAAATCTCACCTCCACAACCAAAAGAGAAGGTACATGGCAAGCACCCTACTCAAAAGCCATTGACACTATTAGATAGAATTATAAAGGCTTCAACTAATGAAAACGACTTGGTGCTCGATCCTTTTAATGGAAGTGGCAGTACAGGTATAGCCGCTTTAAGACTAGGCAGAAAATATATCGGAATCGAATTATCAAAAGAATATCTTGATCTCACTATAAAGCGCTCAGAAGATGAGCTTATCAACATCAGTTTGCAGCTAGTAAGATAAAGCGCGTCTTAGACTTTTATTCAAATAAGACCTTAGCTATGCCGCTTTTGAACATCAGCCGACCTGAATAGTTCCAGTCTCTAATATCCTGCTCTATTAAAAACCATTTGATGACTTTCAGTAGAAGGTCAACCGGATGTCCTTCATTAAATTTCATATCTGAGTATTCTGGCAGTATGTCCTCTGGGTCTTCGCAGTTATAAACTCTCTCCATCGCCTGATATAATCTCCTGATTAGGGCAGGTTTCTCTTGCCGTTTGAGCCTTAAGTCAGCAAAGATATCATCATGCTTAGGATATTCCTGTCCGGTTTGGAAGGTAGTTCTTTCAACGTTTATACGGAAGTCAAACCCTTTCTTTAAGTAGGCTGGCCGTGTTAGATATATTCTCCTGCCATCTAAAAGGGTTTCGACATTATAGCGGTATTTCGATGCCTCACTACCTCCTCCTAAACCAGGCTGTTCTTCAAGAAACTGTAATACCACTTTCTTGCGTAATTCCACTCTAGAAGAGTAGTTACAAACCGCAAAATCCATTTCGTGATATGGCATAATCCCCCCTCCTATGGCTATATTGCTTTATTGTAACACTGCTTTCCTACTCCTTGAAGTATCTTCTTCTATTGCCACTGCTATCCCTTGCGATAAAAGTCACATACACGCCCTGCTTTTCCGCCATATGATGAATGTATAGAACGGGGGAGGGGAAAAGGCTTTGGAAAAAGTTACTAAAAGCGACGCCGAGTGGCGGAAGTTATTGACGCCCGAGCAGTATGAGGTCGCGCGCAAGAAGGGTACCGAGCCTCCGTTCAGTGGCAAATACTATAACTGGAAAGAAAAGGGGGGTTACCGCTGCGTCGGCTGTGGCAACCCTTTGTTCAGCTCGGAGGCCAAATATGATTCCGGCAGCGGCTGGCCGAGTTTCTTTGCCCCCTCTTCTGAAGAAAGCGTAAATACGGAAGCGGATACGTCTCATAATATGGTGCGGACCGAGGTGCTCTGTCAGCGCTGCGGTGCTCATCTCGGACACGTTTTTGAGGACGGTCCGCCTCCAACCGGAATGCGCTACTGTATTAACTCCATAGCCCTGCAGTTTGTCAGGGCGGATGAGAAAGAGGATAGATGATGCGAGTTACCAGCGGACTATACGGTTTGCTGTTTATCCTGCTCTTGCTTGGTCTCGGCGGACTGGCGGCTTCCTGCCAGCCGGCGGCCGAAACTGAGGCCGTAGCCCAGGCGGAAGGCTTATGCAACGTGCCGATAACGGAGAGTGAGCCAATGAGTTCATCAGAAAATGAAACTATGGTTATGAAAAAACAAGGCATCCCGCCCATTGATGCGGCGGCACCAGAGCAAACAGAAACGGCCACGTTCTCGCTTGGCTGATTCTGGGGCCCTGACTCCCGGTTCGGGAGTCTGCCCGGCGTGATACGAACGCGAGTCGGCTATGCCGGAGGGAGCAAGGACAACCCCACCTACTATAACCTGGGTGACCACACTGAGACGGTGCAGATTGATTACGATCCCACCAGAATCTCGTACGAGGAACTGCTCGACGTCTTCTGGGACAGCCACCACCCGGTGAGGCCGTCCCTTTCCGCACAGTACAAGTCAATAATCTTCTATCACGATGAGGAGCAGAAGCGGCTGGCACTTGAATCAAAGGCGCGCCGCGAGGCAGAGCTGAACCAGACCATCTACACCGAGATTGTGCCGTATTCCAGGTTTTACCTCGCCGAGGACTATCATCAAAAGTATTACCTGAGTAATGTCCCCGATCTGAAAAAGGAGCTGACCGCCATATATCCTGATATCCATGATTTCACTGATTCCACGGCCGTGGCCCGCGTCAACGGCTATGCTGGCGGCAACGGGAATATGGAAAACCTGAAACAGGAGATAGACCTCTACGGCCTTTCCCCGGCGGCAAAGCAACGACTGCTGGCCCTGTTTGGCTCTGAAGACAAATAGTCTTATCGCCCCTCCTCTTTCTACTCCGCCCCTTTGACACCCCCATAGGCCAATGTTATGATTTACACAAGGGGGCGGTCTTCATGGTCAATATTGACCTCTACCTGGTGGTTCTCGTCATTTGCTTGCTGTTCTCCGCCTTTTTCTCCGGCTCGGAGACAGCTTTCGTTTCCCTGCAGAGAGTAAGGGTTCAGCATCTGGTTCAGAGCAGAGTGCGCGGCGCCAAACGCGTCGCCGGGATTATTGCCCGCCCGGAGAAGCTGCTCTCCACCGTGCTGCTCGGCAACACGCTGGTCAACACCGCTGCCGCCACCATAGCGACGGCGCTGGCCATTCACTTCTGGGGTGGGCATGGGGTGCTCTATGCCACACTCGGGCTCACCGCTTTTCTCCTGATTTTCACCGAGACAACGCCCAAGACTATTGCCGCCCAGCATGCGGAGAAACTCTCCATACTTTTCGCCCGCCCGCTGGCCTTTTTCTCCTGGCTCTTCACTCCCTTCGTCATCGTCCTGAGCTGGATAGCCGTCGGCTTCATCAGACTGTTCGGCGGCACCACGACCCCATTATCAATAGCCCGGCCGGAGGAAATCCGCACCATGATTGACCTCGGTGAAAAAGAGGGCACGGTGGAGGAAGCCGAGGCCGAACTATTGCACAAGGTGTTCGACTTCGGCGACCGTCCCGTCCGCGAGGTCATGGTCCCGAGGCCTGACGTCATCGCCATCGAACAGGGCGCCCGAATCTCAGACTTCCTCGCCCTCTATGCCGAGTCGCCCCTCTCCCGCTTCCCCGTCTACCAGGAAAACATGGACAACATGGTCGGCATCCTCTCCGTCAAGGACGTGCTCATGGCCGAAGCCAGGGACACCATCACCAATGAAAGCACCATCGATGAGCTGGTCCGCCCCGCCTACTTCGCCCCGGAGTCCAAGCGCATCAACGACCTGTTTGCCGAAATGCGGGATAAAAACTTCCGCATGTGCGTCGTCGTCGATGAGTACGGCGGCACCGCCGGCATCGTCAGCCTGAGCCGTCTGGTCGAGGAAATCGTCGGCGAGGTGGGTGACGAGCTGGCGGAAGTGGAAAAAGACTTTGAGGTCATCAACGAGTACACGTTTCAAATCGATGGTAGCATGCGCATCGAGGAAGTGAACGAAGAGATGGAGCTTGCCCTGCCCGAGGGTGACTATGAGACCGTGGCTGGTTTTGTCCTGAACCGGCTGGGACACATCCCGGCAGTTAATGAGCAGCTGCGCTACAAGGGTCTGAAGCTGGTGATTACGGAGATGCGCGGCCGCAAGATTGAGAAAATCCTGCTCACCAAAGAAAAACAGGCGGTTGAGGCACTGCGAACCGCTCGTACCAGGAAAAGCAAAGCAAAAGACAGGGTAACCCGGAATCGAAAGGGCCGGGAGTGATAGCGTATGTCAGGTACTGAGTTACTATATCTGGTGCTGTTTATCATCTGTGTTATCCTTTCTGCTTTCTTCTGCACTTCGGAGACGGCCTTCTTTTCCGTGCAGCGCGTCAAGCTCGAGCACATGGTCAGCACCAGGGCGAAAGGAGCAAGACGGGTTGCCCGTATGCTCGACCGCCCGGAAAAATTTCTCTCCACCGTCCTGCTGGGCACCAACCTGGTCAATACCGCCGCGGCGGCACTGGCCACCGCGCTGGTTATCGCCGTCCTGCCAGAGCACGGCGTCCTTATCGCCACGGCTGGCGTGACGGTCGTGCTCCTGATTTTCGCCGAGACGACGCCCAAGACACTGGCCACCCAGCATGCGGAGAAACTCTCCACGCTGTTCGTCCGCCCGCTGGAACTCTTTTCCTGGCTCTTCATGCCCATCGTTGTCGTCCTGAGCTGGATAGCCATCGGCTTTACCAGACTGGTCGGCGGTACGCCGGTCTCAAAATACATCGCCAGCCCGGAGGAAATCCGCACCATGATCGCCATGGGGGAAAAAGAGGGCACGGTGGAGGAAGCCGAGGCCGATATGCTGCACAAGGTGTTCGACTTCGGCGACCGTCCCGTCCGCGAGGTCATGGTCCCAAGACCAGAGGTCGTCGCCATCGAACAGGGCGCCAAAGTATCTGAATTCCTGGCCTTATATGCCGAGTCGCCCCTCTCCCGCTTCCCCGTCTACCAGGAAAACATGGACAACGTGGTTGGCATCCTCTCCGTCAAGGACGTGCTCATGGCCCGAGCGAAAGACGGATTTGACAAAGATGGTATCATTGACGAGCTGGTCCGCCCCGCCTACTTCTCCCCGGAGTCCAAGCGCATCAACGACCTTTTTGCCGAAATGCGAGATAAGAACTTCCGCATGTGCGTCGTCGTCGATGAGTACGGCGGCACCGCCGGCATCGTCAGCCTGACCCGGCTGGTCGAGGAAATCGTCGGCCCGGTGGGCGATGAGCTGGCGGAGGTGGAAAAAGATTTCGAGGTCATCAACGAGTACACCTTCCAGGTTGACGGCAGCATGCGCATCGAGGAAGTGAACGAAGAGATGGAGCTTGACCTGCCCGAAGGTGACTATGAGACCGTGGCGGGATTCGTTCTCTGCCTTCTCGGGCATATCCCGAAACAGAATGAGCAGCTGCGTTACAAGGGTCTGAAGCTGGTGATTACGGAAATGCGCGGCCGCAAGATTGAGAAAATCCTGCTCACCAAAGAAAAGACGGGTGCCAGCGACCGGGCTGGCCCGGCATAATGGGAAACTAATCCGGCCGGTCCTGAAATACGAAGGCAATGCAGCGTTTACGTATAAAATACCGTCGTGGCGAAGAAGTAAAATACATTTCCCATCTTGATATCATGCGCCTCTGGCAGAGAGCACTCAACCGCGCTGGCATGGCGCTGGCCTATTCCGAGGGATTTCATCCCCACCCCAAAATTTCTCTGGCCGCACCGCTCGCCGTCGGCGTCACCAGCGAAGCCGAACTCATGGATGTCGCCCTGACCAGGCAGGCCTCCCCGCATTTCTTCACCGCGGCGGTAAACCAGCAACTGCCCGCCGGCTTTGAGGTTCTTCAGGTGGTCCCAGTTGGCGAGACCGTGCCGTCGCTGCAGTCGCAGGTTCGCTTTGCCGAGTACACCGTTGAGCTGGAAACGGAGAAGGGACGGAAGGAGATAGCGTCAGCAATTGATAACCTCCTTTCACTGGAGCATCTGCCCTGGCAGCACCAGAGGGATACCGGCCCGCGACATTACGATTTAAGGCAATTAATCGATGATGTCTGGCTGCTCGACTGCCCGGACGGGCGCTGCATTATCGGGATGAGGCTGCGCTGCGACAGCAGCGGTTCGGGCAGGCCCGAGCAGGTCGCCGCCGCTCTGGGGTTTGCCGAACTCCCGAAATCAATTCACCGCACCAGGCTTATTCTGAAATCAAATTAGGTTACCGGTGGCACGATGAAAAAGACGCTTACGGTCGCATTACCCGACAGGGTGCTCAAATTCATCAGGGGGCACCGCCTGATAACGGAGGGAGGGAAACTGGTGGTGGCGGTATCCGGCGGGCCGGACTCGGTTTGCCTGCTGCATATTCTGCTCGGCCTGCGGGATAGACTTGGCATCACGCTGCACGTGGCCCACCTCAACCATCGGCTCCGCGGTGCTGAGTCTGATGCCGATGCCAGTTACGTGGCCGGACTGGCGCGGAAGTTTGATTTACCGTGTACTGTGGAACGGCGCGACGTGAAGGCCTACCAGAAAAGCAGGCTTCTCTCTCTGGAAGAGGCGGCACGTGAAGTCCGCTATAGCTTTCTGGCCGAAGTTGCGGAGGCGACCGGGGCTGATTCCGTGGCGGTGGGACACACCCTTGACGACCATGTTGAGACCATCCTGATGCACTTGATTCGGGGCAGCGGCACGCGGGGGCTGAGAGGACTGCAGCCTTCCAGCCAGTTGCATTTTGGTAAGGCTGCCCTGACCGTGATTCGGCCGCTGCTGGAGGTAAGCCGAAAAGAGACGGCAGCTCACTGCCGCCGATACCGGTTGAGGCCCCGCCTTGATACGTCAAATCTATCGGGTTCACCGCTGAGGAACAAGATACGCCAGCAGCTTATCCCCCTGCTCGAGAGCTATAACCCGCAGGTGACCGATGCCCTGCTCCGCACCGCCCGCATCGCTGCCGATGACCTGGCGATTCTGGAAGAAGACGCCTTGAAGCTGGGGCGCCATCTCTTAAAAGAACAGGGAGACACGGTGATTCTGGACAAAGAAAATTTTAGCAAGCTGCCGGCGGCTTTACAGCACCACCTCCTGAGGTCAGCTATCGAAAAACTGCTCGGCAACCTGATGGATATTGAGAGCCGGCACATTGCCGAAATCATGGCCGCGCTGAACAAGCCGGCGGGGAAAGTTATCACCCTGCCTGATGGGCTGACCTTCACCATCGAGTATGACCGCTATCTCCTGGGCAGCGACCCCGCCGCTTTATCACCATTCCCGTCTATCGAAAACGAACGTGATTTACAGATACCGGGCACCACAGCGCTGCCCGGCTGGCATGTAGTGGCCGATGTTATCAAGCAAAAGCCGGTTGAAGAAGAGGGCGATGGTTATACCGCATACTTCGACTTTGACCGGACGGGAGATAAACTGACCATGCGCCCGCGCCGTCCCGGCGACCGGTTTCAGCCCCTCGGCATGAGCCAGCCCAAGAAATTAAACGAGTTCATGATAGATAGCAAGATACCGCGTGCCTGGCGACGGCGGGTACCGATTGTCTGCTCACCCGAGCAGGTCATCTGGGTCGTTGGCTGGCGCATTGACGAACGGACGAAGGTGACCGCGGCCACCCGAAAGGTGCTGCGCCTCAAGACGATTAAATCTGCCGAATGAACAAACCAGCCTTATCTTTCCCCTACATCACGCGCTTGAGCCTCGGGTTCGGCGTTATGCCGGGTATCCTCCCCCGCTTGGCAATCGGCCTGCCCTCTATCTCGTGCAGGTCGGCGGTAAAATCAATCGGCCTGGCACCGCTGATATAGCTGCCGACGCCAAAGCCGTCAACCGGAGCGCCGCTATTCAGAAAATAGGCGATACGTTCCGGGTCCAGGCCGCCGCTGACGAATATCTTCACCTTCTTGAATCCGGCCAGGTCCAGTCTGGCTCTCACCTCTTTCACCAGGTCATCGGTGACCCGCCCCCGCTCTCCGGGGGTGTCCAGCCGGACGCTGTTCAGCTTTTCCCCGAGTGCCTCAGCCACGCGCAGGCTCTCCTCGGCTTCATCCTTGAAGGTATCAACCAGTGAAACGCGCGGCACTTCTGGTGGCATGTATTTATCAAAGGCAACGGTCGCCCTGACCGTGTCTCCCATAACGATAATCAGGGCATGTGGCATGGTGCCTGCCGGCGCTACGCCGGCGAGATTGGCCCCAGCCGCGCTGGAGCAGCCAGCGCAGCCGCCCACAATCGCCGAGTAATCCAGAATGCCCGCCACCGATGGATGGACGTGACGCGCCCCGAAGCTGATGACGGGAACGCCGCGGGCGGCAGCGACGACCTCTCTGGCCGCCGTGGCCCAGCCGCTGCAGTGAGACAAGATGCCACATAAGGCGGTTTCGTAAAGGCCGTAGCTCTGGTACGGCGCTGTGATGCGCAGCACCACTTCCCTGGTGTCCATTGATTCGCCCTCGTCGAGCGCCCATACCTCGCGCCTGTCCCTGGGCAAGGCCCGGTCCAGCAGTGCCTTGGCCTCTTCCATGCCGCAGAGCA
>DAOUDY010000035.1:0-1688 GCA_034430755.1 Dehalococcoidales bacterium | reverse complement strand
CTTATCATCCTGCGAGAGGCTCTAACCGGTTTGGTGTATTTCGCTATTGCTTTCATTGGTTTCCGGCTATTCGAATCTCTGGCAAGGCGCATGGGAACATTGGAAATGGAGACATTTTAACTGATGCTGGCGAATGGCGAGTGAAAATGAAGATGGGAACAGTTATCGAGTGTTCTGACATCGGACGGACCTTTGTCTCAAGGGCTTTGATGGGGAAGAAGAGAGAGGTAGTCGCCCTGCATGATCTCAGCTTCACCGTTCAACCCGGCATAGTCTTCGGTCTGCTTGGCCCCAACGGTGCCGGCAAGACAACCACCATCAGGATACTCACCACGTTACTCACGCCGACCGCTGGAAAGGCGCAGGTTCTAGGTTTTGACGTGGTCTCTGAAGCCCGCAAGATAAGAAGGCGGATCGGCTTGATACTCGGCGGTGAGAGGGGGCTTTACGGCCGGTTAACCGGAATCGAAAATCTGAAGTACATGGCGGCGCTTAACCATCTTGACCGCAAAACTGCCCGAAGGCGCGTGAAAGAGGTTATTGAAATCGTTGGGCTGGACTCGGCAAGCGACAGGCGGGTGGAGCAGTACTCCAGAGGCATGAGGCAGCGGCTTCACATAGCGCGGGGTCTTCTGACGGACCCGGAGCTGCTATTCATGGATGAGCCGACTATCGGCCTTGACCCTATGGGTGCCAGGGAGCTTCGGCAGTTAATACCGGAGCTGGTTCGCCGGGGTAAGACTATTCTACTCACAACGCACTACATGTCGGAGGCCGATGAACTGTGTGACCGGATTGCCATTATCAACAGGGGGGAGATTGTCGCCTCGGGTACGCCCTCAGAAATTAAGAAGGGGTTCAGTAAAGTTAATATTCTTGAGTTGATTCTCCGTCAGGCTCAGGCGGATGTCGCTGAATCCCTCACCTCTGTACAGGGCATTGAACGGGTAACCTCCAGTTTTGACGGGCCGATTCAGAAGCTTACCATACAAATATTACCCGGCGCGGAAGTCAAGGCGGAGGTTGCCAAGATTCTTGGTGAAAGCAACATAGAATCCATGGTGATGAGGGACCCCACTTTGGAAGAGGCGTATATCAGTATTATTAAGTAGCCGGGATAAGTGGTATTGCCCCGTTGTTGGAAGGCTTCGCGGTAGGGTATCAGCGGCCTTTGTCACTCCAGGTAGTCTTTCAGCTTGCGGCTGCGGCTGGGGTGGCGTAGCTTGCGGAGCGCCTTGGCTTCAATCTGGCGGATTCTTTCTCTGGTGACACTGAACTCCTGTCCTACTTCTTCCAGAGTGCGGCTTCTTCCGTCCTCGAGTCCGAATCTCAGCTGGAGCACCCGCTGCTCGCGGGGGGTGAGGCTGGACAGCACTTCATCAATTTGTTCTTTGAGCAGCTGTTTGGAGGCGGCGTCAACGGGGGGTAGGGCATCGCGGTCCTCTATAAAGTCGCCCAGGTGGCTGTCTTCTTCCTGGCCTATAGGCGACTCCAGTGATATTGGCAGCTGAGCTACCTTGACTATCTCCCTGACCTTATCCGGAGACATTTCCATTTCTTTACCGATGTCTTTGGAGGTGGGCTCTTGCCCGTATTCTTGGGCCAGACGGCGACTTACTCTTAGCAGTTTATTAATAGTCTCAACCATGTGGACCGGGATGCGGATGGTACGGGACTGGTCAGCTATG
>DAOUDY010000034.1:0-9794 GCA_034430755.1 Dehalococcoidales bacterium | reverse complement strand
GTGACGACGAGGCGCACAATGCCGCTGCCATCGCGGGCGAAGATTGAAGCCGTCTTCGTTGCTCTCAGGAATTCGTCGACGCTGACCACCATGCGCGTGTTGAAGCTCTGGGGTATCAATTGGGTATAATTGGGGAATGTTCCCTGAACGAGCTGGGAGACCAGCTCAGCGTCTTTCAGACGGAACAAAGCCTGGCTCTTGTTGGAATTCACCGTTATTTCCACCGGTTCCTCCTGGTCGGTCATCAGGCGGTTCAGTTCGGCGAGGGTGCGGGCGGGGATAATGGCCTCAGTTGACTCTCCTACTGGCGTAGCCAGCGGCAAGCGGAAGATGGCCAGTCTGAAGCCGTCAGCCGCCGCCAGGGTCAGCAGGTCATCCTTGAACTGCGCATCGACGCCGGTGAGTACCGGTCGTGACTCCTCGGTGGCAGCGGCAAAGACAACCTGATTGATGCTCTGCTGGAAAGCTTCTACCTCTACCTTCGTGGTTATTCCTTCCTCAACCTTTGGTATCGGCGGGAAGTCCTTGGCGTCGACCCCGCTGATGCGCGCCTCGAAGCGAGCACACTTAAGCTCCAGGGTCTTGGTACGGGGCGAAAGGTTGACGTCTATCTTATCGTTGGGCAGAGAGCTAACAAACTCGGTGAGCAATCGGGCGGGAACGGTGATGGCACCTTCTTCTTCTATCTTGGCACCAATCCAGCAGGTAATGGCCATTTCCAGGTTGGTGGCGGCAAGCTTGAGACGGGACTGGTCGGTGGTGATGAGAATATTATTGGTAATGGGTAGGGTAGTTCGGGCGGCAACCGCTCTCCCCACTATGTTGAGTCCCCGGTTGAGGTTCTCCTGCAGACATGACAGCTTCATGGTTGTTACCCCCAATTAATATTGTGGTGCAATAGTATATAACAATTATTGGTTCTCTTCAAGGGTTATGGTGCCGCTTTTACCGCCGCTTTTTTTAACCAGGCGGATATTCTCAATCCTCATGCCCCGGTCAACCGCCTTGCACATATCGTAGATGGTGAGGGCGGTGACAGCGGTGGCGGTGAGAGCTTCCATCTCGACGCCGGTTTTCCCGGTGCTCTCAACGGTGGCGGTAATTTCCACCGTGCTTTCTTTTTCATCAATATTGAACTCAATCCTGACATCGCTGATAAGTATGGGGTGGCAGAGCGGTATCAGGTTCGGGGTTTGCTTGGCGGCCATTATCCCGGCAAGCTGGGCTGCGGAAAGCACATCCCCTTTCGCCGCCTGCCCCTTTTTGATAAGTTCAAGGGTAGCTGGCTGCGTCCTGACCAGGCCTCTGGCCACTGCCTGACGGTGAGTATCCGGCTTTTCGGTAATATCAACCATTTTTGGGCGACCCGATTCGTCCATGTGCGTCAATTTTTTCATGATTAACCTCCCACCTGGGAGAATGGGCGGTCCTGTGGTACATAGCCCCGGGCAAGGTTGTGCTGCCGCGGCTTGCTCTCCACCGCCCTTTTTATCAATTTTTTCAATCCTTCGGCCGATATCCCCTGGCGCAGCGGCTGGAGCAGGTCAAATTCCCGCTCGCTCAGCAGGCAGGGGCGGAGCTTGCCGTCGGCGGTGAGGCGGAGGCGGTTGCACTGAAAGCAGAAGTGCTCGCTAATGGGCGTGATGAAGCCAACCGTGCCTTTCGCCTGCGGCAGGCGATAGTATTTCGCCGGTCCATTGCCTTTGAACGTGCAGGGCTCCAGCTCGCCGAGCGCCGCCAGACGCTGGCGCATCTCGTTGACCGAAAAGAAATAAGATTCGGCTATTTCCCGGTTGAAAGGCATGTGCTCGATGAAGCGGACGTGCCATCCTTCATTGATTGTTTTACGGGCGAAATCGAGCAGTTCATCATCGTTTATCCCGGCCATCACCACCATGTTGAACTTGATTGGGTTAAGCCCGGCGGCATCGGCAGCTTTTATGCCTGCCAGCACGTCGTCAAGGTTGCCGCCACGGGTGATGAGCCTGAATTTATCCGGTTTGAGGGTATCCAGGCTGATGTTCACGCGGCGCAGTCCGGCTGCCTTCAGCTCGTCGGCGTATTGAGACAGCAGGGTACCGTTGGTGGTGAGGGCAATGTCATCTATGGCATCTATCTGTGCCAGCATCCGAATGAGCCTGGAGAGGCCGATGCGTACCAGCGGCTCTCCGCCAGTAAGCCTGACCTTCTTGATGCCGAGTTCCGCCGCAGCGGCGGCAACCCGGCAGATTTCTTCATAGCTCAGGATGTCTTCATGTCGGAGCAGGTTTACGCCCTCGGCGGGCATGCAGTAGATACAGCGCAGGTTGCACCGGTCGGTGACCGAGATGCGCAGATAGTTGATGGGGCGCTGAAATGAGTCCGAAATTCCGGTCATATAATGCTATGTCTCCCGTAAAGATAGGGCTTTATTAAGATACCATATTTCGCAGGACCTGTGCCGCCTTTCTGGCGGCCCGGCCGCGGTGGCTGATTTTGTTCTTCTGCTCAAGGGTAAGTTCGGCCATAGTTTTGTCCAGCTCCGGCAAATAGAAAATCGGGTCGTAGCCGAAACCATGCTCACCGCGGGGTTCAAACGTAATTAAGCCGGGGCACTCACCGGAGCATAACTCCACTTTACCCTCGGGCGTGGCCAGGGCAATCACGCAGCGGAAACGGGCTGTCCTGTTTTCCCAGGGCACACCATCAAGTCTTTGTAAAAGGTATTCAATGAGCTCTTTATCGGTTGCGTTTTCACCGGCATAGCGGGCAGAAAGCCTCCCCGGTTCCCCACCCAGGGCGTCCACTTCCAGTCCGGAATCATCGGCCAGAGTGAGCAACCGGCTCTTTTCCGCGACGGCCCTCGCCTTTAAACGGGCGTTTTCCTCCAGGCTTTCTCCCACTTCCTCAACCGCAACCGAGATACCCTGCTCGGCCATGGTCACCAGTTCGTAGTCGAGGTCGGGAAGCAGGCTCCGATATTCCCGCACTTTGGCCCTGTTATTGGTCCCGAGGAGAAGCTTGGGATGCAAAAATAACTCCAGCGAATTCCTACGTTATCATCCAGTGAGGTCCTCGATCGACATGGCGGACATGGTCATCGTTTGCAGGGTACCTCTCGAGCCGAGTTCGATAGCCACTTTTGATATGGCTTTGTCGTCCGGCGCTTCCAGGATATTGATGAAATCATACGGCCCCAGAAGGGCGTATTGCGCCAGTATCTTGACCCCCATGGATTCAACTTCCTTGTTCACTTCCTGAAGTCTTTTTGGATTCGACTTGAGCGTTTTCCTCCCCTCATCGGTTAACGTGGTCAACATCACATAAACAGCCATAGTCCCACCCCCATATCACAATGTATTATTCTAATATTATCGCTGACGGTCGACTCTCAGTCAAGGGCAATGAAGCGTTTAGCCATTTTGCCGGTTCAGTACTCGATACCTTTGCGCGCTTTCACTCCCTTGTCATACGGGTGTTTTACTTTCACCATCTCGGTGACGAGGTCGGCGCGCTCGATAACTGCGGTCTCGGCGTAGCGGCCGGTCAGAATCAAATCCAGTTCCGCAGGTTTTTCCTCGATAAGTTTGAGCACGTCGTCAAGCGGGATGAGCTTAAAGTAAACAGCGACGTTTACTTCATCAAGCACGACCATATCGTATTTCCCGCTCAGCACCGCCTCACGGGCCGTCTTCAGGGCCAGCTCCGCCTGTTTGATTTCCTCGGGGTTGACGTTGTTCGGGTCAATCAGACAGCGGAGGCCGAAGCTGGCCACCTCTACGTTCGGCAGTCCGGGGAGGGACTTGAACTCGCCGTAGGGATACTTTCCCTTCATGAAGAAAACGATGAAGACCCTGAAACCGTGACCGGAAGCCCTTAATATCGAGCCGAGCGCGGCGGAAGTTTTGCCTTTGCCGTTGCCGGTGAAGACCTGAACCAAGCCATTTTCTTTTTTGCTGACCAAAGTATCCCTGTGATGCCTGTGTTCCGGCTCATTACGGGGAGCGGCATCTTTTTATTTTTTAATGGTGCCGGGGGTGGGACTCGAACCCACAAGGATTGCTCCGGCGGATTTTAAGTCCGCTGCGTCTGCCAGTTCCGCCACCCCGGCGCCGCATAAATAAATTGTAATGGGTAAGATAAAGGGCGTCAAGGAGAGGGGGTTTGGGGTGTGTGGAGGAATAATGTGAAGGTTAGTTTAATATTTAAAACTATTGACAATGATTTAGAGTAGTACTAAATTTTAGGTAACTATTCTAAAAAGGGGGCATGTTGAATGTCACTTTTTGAAGAAGAAAGACCAAGGCAGGGAATTGGCAAAACCGAATGGGAAGCAATAAAGAAAATACACAATAATAAATGTGTGCTTTGCGGAAGGACAGATAAACAAGCTGGTGGTTTAGAGAAAGCACATCTTAAAGCGTATTCTCGTGGCGGTTCGCATGTGGTTCCAATGTGTGCTATCTGCCATAAGAAATTTGATAGCGGTCAGTTAACAGTGACACAAATTAAGAAACTTGGTCTTACCCCAACGTCATATAAAAGGTTAATTCCAAAGAAGAAGCGACCTAATAACTCTTGGTGGTAAAATGCCAAAAATAATTTGTCCTCATTGTGATACAGCGACTGCTCTCCGACCGGTACTAATAGAGGATGAACACGCTTTGATGCCGGAGAGGTCTACAGAAGATAGAAGCATTTATGAGAAAGCGGCTGTTTACGCGATAAAAGAAGCTGAATATCCTTATGAAGTGAGCTATGGCATCTTCGAATGTCAAGCTTGCGACGGACACTTCGTTGCTAAATACGATAAATATAAAGATGAAAGCTGGGTAGCTGTTTATCCAATACCGCGCAAAGTTGTCGCCGATGAAATACCTGAACCGGTGAAGGGTGAATTTGAAGAAGCTAATCTTTGTTTCGCTGTGGAAGCATATAAAGCTTGTACAGCGATGTGTCAAATTACTTTAGAATCGGTATGGCGAAATCAAAGCATTTCGGGGTTGAAGGATTTATTAGATACGGGTGCTATTTCGTCAACACTTTATGATAGAGCAAACGAAATTAGGTTATGGGGTAATATACTGAAGCACAAAACGATTACAGAAGCGGTATCCAAAGAAGATACTAAACAACTGCTGGCATATTTAGAAGCAATTCTTAACCACATTTATGTTGAGCCTGTTCGCTTTGCGGGGTTTAGAAAAAAGCGAGAAGAGTTAAAAAAGGGCCAAGCTGAAGAAAAAGCGAACTAGTTCTCTATATTCTTATACAGCTTCAAACTATCCTTAAATCACCCATCATATATAATTGACACCCAATATGCCGTACGTTAATATAGGCTTGATTCTTCTGGTTCAGGAGGCAGGGAGGCGGTGAAGGAGACAAAGATACTCTGCTGGAACGTGAATGGCGTCAGAGCGGCTCAGAGGCACGGGCTCATCGAGTGGCTGGAGAAAGAGGCGCCGGATATCCTCTGCCTTCAGGAAACGAAGGCCAGCCCTGACCAGCTTGATGCCGCCTTGCGTGAACCTCCGGCTTACCACGTACACTGGAACTACCCGGAGCGGAAAGGATACGGCGGCGTGGCCACCTTCAGCCGGCAGAAGCCTCTCAGTAGTGATACCAGCATCGGCATTGAAGAATTTGACATTGAAGGCAGGGTCATCATCAGCGAGTATCCGGAATTCACCCTCTTCAATGTCTATTTCCCGAACGGAAAGAAAGATGCTATCAGGCTGAAATATAAGATGGACTTCTACGACGCCTTCTTCGACTTCGTTGAACCAATGCGGCAGAGGGGCGACCGGCTTATCATCTGCGGCGACTATAACACGGCGCACAGGGAGATTGACATTGCCCGGCCCAGGGAGAACGAGAAAATCTCCGGCTTTTTGCCTATGGAGCGGGCCTGGCTGGACAAACTGGTGGAGCATGGCTATGTGGATACCTTTCGCCGCTTCCATACGGAGCCGGACCAGTACACATGGTGGGACTTGAAGACAAGGGCCAGGGAGAGGAATGTCGGCTGGCGGATAGACTACTTTTTCGTCACCGAGAACCTGCTGCCCTCGATAAATCAGGCGTTCATCATGCCCGAGGTGATGGGCTCCGACCACTGTCCCATCGGCCTCGTGTTGAGCACACCGCAGGCGCATTATGGCACTGCTTGAGCTGGTAAAACAGAGGAAAAGCGTTCGCCGTTTTCTGGACCGGCCCGTGGAGCGCGAGAAAATCATGATGTGCCTGGAGGCGGCGCGGGCGGCCCCCTCTGCCTGCAACTCTCAGCCGTGGCGGTTCATCGTCGTCGATGACCCGGCTCTAAAGAGGCGCTTGTGTGAAAGAGCGTTCCAGGGCATCTACTTCATCAACGCCTTCTGCAAGAAAGCGCCGGTTATCGTGGTCATTGTCTCGGAGAAGAGCAGGTTTCTGGCCCGGATGGGTGGCATGTTCCGGGGAACAAGGTACTATCTCATTGACATCGGCATCGCCGGCGAGCATTTTGTCCTGCAGGCGGAAGAACTGGGAATCGGGACCTGCTGGATAGGCTGGTTCAACGAGTCGGCGGTGAAGAAGGTGCTCGATATACCGAAAGAGAAAAAGATTGACGTCCTGATTGCGCTGGGCTATTACGATAAAAAGAAAGTGAAGTCTGCGCACGTCCGGGAGCCGCTGGAGAAGATGGCCTCGTTCAATTCCTACTGAGCCAAAAAACTGGAGGCGACGACCGGATTCGAACCGGTGAATAGGGGTTTTGCAGTCCATTTCGGGTCGTCCCGGCCCGTGTTTTCGGGTGCCACGTAGCCCCGTTTTGTAGCTAAAATGGGGCATACTCAGGGGGTTTCATACCGTCTGGTGACACCCTATGCCACCAAGTCCGTTAGCAAATCCGTTAGCAAAAATCCAGTATCGGGTTCCATTATGCCTGCTTGCACATAATCAGATTCACGGACTGATGGAATATTACCTGTTAACTCTTGCTGAAACCTTCGGATTTGAGGCTTATTATTTACGGTAAAACTGGGTAAAAGAATTTTACCCTTGACAGATTCAACGTTATTGGTTGGTTCAGTGGATTTCGGCACTTTACACATAACAAATAAACAGTTATCATACCTTAAATACTCATTGTCAGGGGAGTATATAGATGCAATGTCGTAGACTAGGCAGAACAGGCCACGAAAGCTCTGTTATCTCTTTCGGTGGAGCTGCTTTATGGGATGTTACTCAAGAAGAAGCAGATGCCGCAATCCAGATGGCAATAGAACACGGTGTAAACCATTTTGATGTTGCCCCAAGGTATGGCATAGCAGAGCTTCGGCTGGGACCCATGGCCGAAAGGTATCGCAAGGAAATATTCCTTGCCTGTAAGACAACGGAGAGAAGCAGAGCTGGCGCTTGGGAAAGCATTAAGCGATCGCTTGATAGACTACGCACTGACTATTTCGATCTATATCAGCTGCATATGGTGAGTGATGCTGAGACACTGAATGTAGTCTTGGGCCCCGGTGGTGCGCTCGAGGCGATCGTGGAGGCGAGGGACCAGGGTTTGATACGGTACATCGGCATTACTGGGCATAGACCATATGTCCAGATAGAAGCAATTAATCGATTCGATTTTGATACGGTGCTTTTCCCTCTCAACCGGGTCTTAGCGGCTCATCCAAATGACTATACAGAATTTCGATTTCTAATAGATACCACTCAGAAGAAAGACATTGGTACCATAGCCATTAAGGCAATAGCCAAACAGCCTTGGAATCCTGGAGTTCGCATGTACCGTACTTGGTATGAACCGTTCACCGAGCAGGTCGATATTGATAAGAGTATCTGGTACACCTTAAGCCAGGAAATCAGTACCACGGTTCTGCCTGCTGACCTGCGTCTTTGGCCAAAGGTTATCGACGCCGCCGAAAGATTTAAGCCTATGGGAGAAAAGGAACAAGAGGCGGTCATCTCGGAGGCAGGAGTCTACAAACCGATTTTCCCGTCAGGATGGTCGATACCTTAAGCAAGTGGTAATAAAACAGGCAATTGTGAACTGAATTGTACAAAGCATCACACTTGGATTAATTTGAATCAAAAACTAACAAAAGGAGGGTATATATGATCTACCTTGAGGCATCCCTGAGAGTTGTGCCCGGCAAGATGAAGGAGCTAATGGAAGTGTTCGAACAGGAGTATCTGCAGTTATCCAATAAGCTTGGCAGAAAGCTAGTGGCGCAGTGGACTACATCAATCGGCACGCTGGATGAAGTTGTTGATCTCTGGGCCTACGAAGACCTTACCCACATGCAGCGCTTCAACGAAGCGAGAGCTAAGAGCTCCGAATTCACCAAGGCCTCCGAACGTCTGCGTGCGCTCATTGCGTACGAACAGGTCAGGCTTATGGTTCCGACGCCGCTTTCTGAAATGAAGTAGAAATGGCTAACAACCATACGGTGAAAATCTGCAGAGAAAATCAGACTTCTTAAAAGTAAAGTCTCACGGGCAATTGAGCAGATTTCCCTCACGATCGAAAATCAATCCAATGTAATTTGAGTTAAAGGAGGGTAAACATTGATGGATTTAACTGCCTTTCCAGTTATCGACCACCATTGCCATCCGTATGATCCTGCAAAAGCCGTCATGGAACCAGGGCTTTTAGCCCGCGAGTTTCATCACGGAATGTGCGACATCCCCACCCCGAAAGTCCCCAATGCGCGATTCTGGGGCACAACTGAAGAACTCCGTTACCACTTCCGCCATATGGGGGTCGTTAACACCATGGTGTGTCAGTTATCCAGAGTTTTTGACTGTCCGGCTGAGTTAGATGCGGTAGCGTATGAACGCAATCGCCGCGCTTCGGATGACTTTGCCGCGTATGCCCGGTTGTTGTACGAAGATGCGAAAATTGTGGGCACGGTTCTGGACTCAGATCTCCCTAAAAATGACCCCTTGCTAAACCTGATACCCGGCACTAAATTGCGATTATTTCAGTTTGAACCACCCCTGCAAAAACTGCTACTCAAGGTTGAATCCTATCAGGAACTGCTACGTGATTTTCAGGCAAGCTTGGAACGGGCAATAAAAGAAGACGGTTTTATCGGGGTGAAAGCCCACCTGGCTGAGCAAGTTGGTTTCGGGACAATGCCTGTTTGGGAAGATGAGGCATTGTCAATTTTCCCCCAGGCAAAAGCAGGCAACGCTGATGCTTATAAAAAATTATATACCGCTATATTCACAGCAACGCTACTCCAGTGTCAAGAATTGGGAGTGCCTGTCCATCTCCATAGCGGTTTCACCGGCGGAATGTGGAACGGCCCCATACATGACTCGGAGCCGTTTTTATTAGCTCCTTTTCTGCGCCAACCAGAGTTTTTGAAAACAAAAGTTGTGCTGCTACATGCAGGATATCCCTGGACAAAACAAGCCGGGCAGCTTGCGCACACTTTTCCTCACGTTTGGGTAGACATGGGCCAGGTTACACCCTGGTCCTCTCTGCGCATCGTTGAGTGCTATCGAGACGTAATGGCCTGGGCACCACTTTCCAAGATTGTCATCGGAAGCGGGGGGCATGGAAGTCCAGAAATTGCGTGGCTGGCGGCCTTGACTGCCAAGGCGGCTTTGACTGAGGTCTTGGGAGATGCCATAAGGCTGGGCCTTATGGCTGAAGCGTATGCGGAAGCAGTAGCTCGCATGATTCTGCACGATAATGCGTCCCGCCTGTACGGGTTGGATAGTGAACCCAAGATTCAGTAATTTAGATTTCGCCATGAATAGTTCCGAGCTGCCCTACACCATACCACCCCACCGTTAGGGAACAATGAAGAAAA
>DAOUDY010000033.1:0-3103 GCA_034430755.1 Dehalococcoidales bacterium | reverse complement strand
GCAGCAGGCCGTTGGGCTGGGTGCGCATATCGAAAACCTCGCCGACGGGGTCGGGCAGCGCCGCTATATTGAGCACGTCCCCGGCGATGGCCTCAAGGCGGCTCTCATTCAGCATGAGGCGGTCGAGCATATGGGCGCTCATGCCGGATGCCTCCGCTTCTTTATAGTCCTCTTTATTGGCCGCCAGTATCTGGTCTTTTCTGGCCAGCAGGTCGCGGTTGATGCTGCCCAGCGCTTTGTTCTTGATGTCCGTGGGGAGATAGGCCAGCCGTTTTGAGGCTTCTTTGGCGGCTCTTCCCTTGGCTTCCAGTTCCGCAATGGCTGATTTCATGATGGGACCCCGTAACTTATTTAAAACTGCGATTTATTGTCTGGTCAATTTAATGAACGCGACCGAACTATAGCTCATATGGTTATTCAGGTTGCTTTAAATCGCTGGTGCCGGTGAACTGGTACACGTAACGGGGCGGCACGCCGCTCACCGCCCGGTTCACCCGCTTCCTCAGATGACACCGGCCCCGGCGCTGGTCAGCCAGTTCAAAGATATAAATATCGTTGTCATTGACCCGTTTGAAATCGGTGAGGGTGAGTTCTCCCCACCAGCCCGTCGGGGACTCATCATGGAACTTATAATTGACCTCGGTGATGAACTCATTGTCGCTATGCCGGTAGAGCTTGCCTATAGTCACTTTGCTACCTCCTGAAGAACAGCTAGATTATCCCGGTGCACCACTTCTGGCCCGAGGTCAATGCCGAGCAGCGTGGCAATTTTCCCGGACTGAGCACCTTTAATGAGATTGACCTCATGAGAACTGTAATTCACCAGACCGCAGCCAAAATGTTTGCCCTCAGCGTCACAAATCGCTACGAGGTCACCGCGGTCGAAATCGCCCTCCGCTTCCCTGATGCCGGCGGCGAGCAGACTACGGTTTTGCTTCTTCAACGCCAGGGCTGCCCCGGAGTCCACCACCAGCTTGCCGCGGGTGCACAGACCGCTCAAGAGCCAGCGCTTGCGACTTTCAAGCCTGATGGTGGTCGGCAGAAAGCGGGTGCCGATTTTTTCCCCGCCCGCCAGCCTTAAGATAACATCTGGCTCCCGGCCGTCGGCAATAATCACGGTTACGCCGGAGGCGGTGGCCAGCTTGGCGGCCTCTATTTTGGTGGTCATCCCGCCTATGCCCAGTGCCCCGGCTTTATCGGCCAGATGTTCAATCCCGGCATCGATGCGCTTTATCTCGGAAATGAGATGGGCATCGGGGTCACGCCGCGGGTCGGCAGTGTGCAGGCCAGCGGTGTCCGTCAGCAGCAGCAGAAGGTCGGCGTCGACCAGGTTGGCCACCATGGCTGACAGATTGTCGTTGTCCCCGAACTTGGCTTCATCAAGCTCATCGACCGCCACCACGTCGTTTTCGTTGACAATGCAGAGCACCCGGAGCTGGAGCAGGGCGAGCAGTGTGTTGCGGGCGTTGAGGTATCCGGAGCGGTCAGAGAGGTCAGCCTTGGTGAGCAGCGCCTGAGCTACCGGAATATCGTACTGGTCGAAAAGCTCCTCGTAGATATGCATGAGGCGGCTCTGCCCCACGGAGCAGAGCACCTGCTTGAAGGGGATGCCCTTCATCTTTCTGGTCAGGCCGAGGCGTTGCCGACCGGCCGCCATGGCCCCCGAGGAGACAACGAGCATTTCCACCCCCTGCTGGTGCAGTTGTGCCACCTGGGCTACCAGCCGGGACATCATGTCACGGTCCAGGTGGTCACTGCCGCCGGTAAGCAGGCTGGTGCCAAGCTTTACCACCAGGCGGTGGCACACCTGCTTGCTCGATTTCGAATTGCTTCCGTTATTTCCGCCCATTTCACACCCGTCGAGACGGTATTCCTCATTATAGCAACCTGAGCGGCGCTGGGCAAGGTGAGCGGGATTACAATGTTGTTAAAACAGCGCGTTATGAATACAACAGAAGGCGGAAAGCATGTTTGAGAAGCTGCATCAGCAGTGTTAGAATTAGCGGGAGGGCTGGTCATTGGCGACGAGCCCTATAGGTATTTGGGGAATTTTATATGTCGCCCGATTTAACCCGATTGCTGAGCTTGATGGAAGATATGCCGGCGTTCGGTCAGTTGCTGGCGGCGCGGCCGCATCAGGTTCGCGGCAAAAAACTCATCCTGCTCGATGCGGCCAAGCCTTACCTTATCGCGGCGCTGTACCGGCACTGGCGGCGGCCGGTTATCGTGGTGACCGCCCAGCCCGAGCGCGGTAAAAAGCTGTCCGAGCAGCTTGCCGCGTGGACCGGAGCTGCGGCCCCGGTATTCCCGGAACCGGACGCTTTGCCCTATGAGCGTATCACATCAGACCCCACTACAGAGTTAGAACGGGTCACGGTGCTTTCCATGCTGGCCAATTGTGAAAAGGGTATAAAAACGGGAGAACCGCCACTCGTTGTTGCCTCGGCCCCGGCACTGATGACCAAGACGACCTCGTTCCCCGAGTTCAGCGCCGCTTGCAGCACCATAAGGGTGGGGATGGATATCGAGCCATATCAGCTCCTGCGCCGCTGGGCCGACATCGGCTATCAGGCGGAGGGCGTGGTCGAGGCGCCCGGCACGATGAGCCATCGCGGCGGCATAATTGATGTCTATCCTCCCACCAGTGAGCTTCCCGCCAGGCTGGAATTCTTCGGCAATACCGTGGAAAGCATCCGGCTCTTCGACCCCGAAAGCCAGCGCTCTCTGGAAAAGAGGGAGTCGCTCTCGGTGGCACCGGCCACAGAACTGCTGGCACCGTTGCCGGACAGAAAATCGGAACTGGAAAGCGTTCTGTGCGGCCTGGACCTGGCCAATCTCAACGCAGAGACGCGCCAGCAGTACGAACAGGAAATGGCCGCGCTGCTTGAGGGGCAGGTGCCGCCCAACCGCCAGTTCTATGCTTCGTTGTTCAACTGCGGCAGCCTTATTGACTACCTGCCGGGGGACGCAGTTCTGCTGCTCGATGAGCCGTCGAGCATTGAACAGGCCATGGAAGAGCTGCATGCTGAAGCCGAACAGATGCGAACGGAGAAGCTGGAAAGGGGAGAACTGCCGCGCGATTTTCACCGCACCTATTTCACCT
>DAOUDY010000032.1:0-1978 GCA_034430755.1 Dehalococcoidales bacterium | reverse complement strand
TGGCTTCTATAGGTATTGTCCTCTTCCTCATGACCCTGAATGTCATCGGCATCAAGGAGACATCATTTGTCAATATCAGTGCCGCCGTGCTTGACCTGGCCACGCAGGTCTCACTGGTGGTCATTGGCTTTGTCCTTCTATTCAATCCGACGGTTTTGATCCACCGCATCGTTGATAACTGGCCAGCACCGGAGAACCTGATCATCGGCATCGCGCTGGCCGCCATTGCCTATACCGGAATTGAAACCATGTCACAGATGGCGGAGGAAACCAGACAGCCAGAGAAGCGGGTGCCGAGGGCGCTGGTGATGATGATCGTGGCGGTTCTGGTTATCTTCGCCGGCATCTCGCTGGTATCGCTATCGGCCATGACGCCGCAGGAGCTGGCCACTGACTGGTCCCGGGACCCCGTCGCCGGCATTGCCGCCAGCCTGCCACTGGTGTTGCTGCGCGATGTGCTTAAGCCCCTGATCGCCATCCTGGCCGGCACCATCCTTCTTATCGCCACCAATGCCGGGCTCATCGGCATTTCCCGGCTCGCCTTCTCGCTGGGCAACCACCGGCTGGTGCCGCCGGCGCTGAGCCGGATTCACCCCCGGTTCAAGACACCTTATATATCCGTAATCCTGTTCAGCGTGGTTGCCATCATAATCCTGATTCCCAGCTTCTTTGAAGCCGATGTCTTTAAAAATATGGGGGCGCTATACGCGGTTGGTTCCCTGCTTTCCTTCATGTTCGCTCACGCTTCAATCATCAGCCTGCGCATCAGGCGACCGGAACTACAACGCCCTTTCAAGCTTCGCGGTAATATAAAGATAAAGGGACGCGAGCTGCCCATAAGCGCTCTCCTGGGCTTTTGCGCGCTCACCGTAATCTGGGTTATCATTTTAATCACTCAGCCCTACAGCCGGTGGGTGGGGCTTGGCTGGATGGTCGTCGGCATCATCATTTACTACTTCTACCGGAAAAGGGAGAATCTGCCGCTAACCCATATGCCAAAGGGCCGGGAGAACCAAAAAAACAGCACCATATTGTAGATTTTTGCGGAGGGGATTATAATACCCCTATTAAAAATATCGTAAGAGCAAATGGAATTCCAGAAGATTCTGATTCCGGTAGTAGGCAGCGAGGCTGATGTTGAGGCGTTAAAGCTCGCCATCAGACTTGCCAAGAAAGAAAAGGGGAAGATCTGGTCAGTTTACGTCATCGCCATCAAGCGTGCCCTGCCCCTCAATGCCGAAATCAGACCCGAGATCGATAAAGCAGAGAACATCCTCGACCATCTGGAAATCCTCGCCGAAGAAGAAGATTACGAGGTGGAGACCGATGTGCTCCAGGCCCGTGAGGTGGGTCCAGCGATAGTCGATGAGGCAGTGGAACGCGAGGTTGACCTGATTCTGATGGGCGTTAAGTACAAGAGACGCTTTGGCCAGTTCAGCCTGGGCAGCGTGGCCCCCTATGTGTTGAAGAACTCACCCTGCCCGGTGATACTTTATCAGCATTGAAATCGATTGAGGTAAATGATGAAAATAGTCATTATGGGCTGCGGCAGAGTCGGCGCTCAGATAGCCAGCCTGCTGGAACAGGACGGCCACGAAATCACCATCCTCGATATTGACGCTTATAGTTTCCGGAGGTTGCCACCTGATTTCAGCGGCACGGCATTGCTCGGCAACGGCATGGACGAGGAGGTACTGAAGAGAGCCGGCATCGAACAGGCAGATGTCTTTGTCGCCATGACGCAGGGAGATAACCGGAATGTCATGGCTGCCCAGATTGCCAAGCATATTTTCAATGTGCCAAGGGTTATCTCTCGTATCTATGACCCCCTGCGCCAGGAAATGTACGATACCCTCGGTCTGGAGGCCTTCAGTCCGACGACCATCTTTGCCCAACTGGTGAAAGACAAAATAGAAGGCTGAGAGGAGAGAGATGTACATCATCATTGTTGGTGGGGGCAGGGTAGGTTATTATCTGG
>DAOUDY010000031.1:0-3170 GCA_034430755.1 Dehalococcoidales bacterium | reverse complement strand
CACCCCATAAAGAAAACAATTTAGTGAATGTATTATAAAGAGGTGCAATCAACCAAATGCAAGTAAAACCTATTCCGCTATCAAGCACTTAATGCTATTTTTAGGTCATACTCGATTAGATTTGATTACTCATTCTGTGTGGGCACCAGCTTTACCTCCCCCCACACCCCCAGCTTATCGTCCTTAATGATGACCACTCCTTTAAGCCGCCCGATACTGCGGGCAAACTCAATGCCCTTCTCTATGTCCGTTACATCGCTGACCCGGTTGCCGATGGCGGTGGCCGCGGCATCGGCCAGCGCGGCGGAATCGGCGAGCACAACCACCGCATCCGCGCGGCCGAAGCTCAGCGAGTGCCCCACCGTCCCCGACGAGGTGCAGATGCCCAGCGGCGTGTCCTCCGGCTCTATCTGCAGCCCCAGCTTTCCGGTCAGCGGAGACCTGCCGGCAAAGACGCCGATGGTTCTCTGGCGCAGGCTTTTTAAATAGATGTCGCCGCCGTTCTCCACAATGACTTCCGGAGAGAACTCGAGCAGCTCTCTGCCGACAGCCTCGGCGATGACCCCCGCCACCGCCGCCATCGGGCCGACACCGCACAGGCGGGCGGCAGCGGCCATATCGCGGACGATTTTCGGCGCGTCCTTCTCAACCTCAACCGGCTCCAGAGAGGTCAGGAAATCGGGGTGGTGGGCAATGTACTTCTCCAGACCCTCGCGGTGCTTCAGCGCCAGCCGGTGTGCCCTGCGCCGCAGGTTGCTCGCGGCGCGTATATACAGGTCCGTCTCCTTCACCACGACGCTGAAACTGGCCAGGTCATCGCCCTTTACCCAGTGGCGGTAGGTACGCGGCTGATACATCTCATCAAAAGTGGACTTCCATGGCCCGCGGCGGACAGGCCTTGATACACAGTCCGCAGGCCACGCATTTTTCATGGTCGAACTCGACCTGCCTTGTCTTCGGGTCGACCTCGAAGGCGCCGGGAGGACAGATGGTGACGCAGGCGCCGCAGTTGGTGCAGCGTTCCTCGTTCCGCGTAATGTCCTGACTGAGCGACTGAATTTTGAGCCCGGACTTGAGCAGGAACTTGATACCTCTGTCATATTCTTCCTGCTCGCCCTTAAGCTGCAGCACCAGCACCCCTTCCTCCTCCGGCTCAGCGGTGATGGACGCCCGCAATATATTGAATTCAAGGTTATAGTCTTTAACCAGCCGGTAGATGACCGGTTGCTCCACCAGCCGCCTGGGAAAGTGCAAAACAACTCTTTTTGAAACTGCCATTATCGCTGCCTCCAGTTCATATCGACTTAAATCTCCAGCGGGCGCTCTTTCAAAGGTTTGAAGGTCACCCCGGACTCAACGCCCGGCAGCGGTGCCACCGCCTCGGTGAGCAGGAACTCGCCTCGCAGTATCCAGCCCTTCAGGGTCTCCGCAATCTTCATGGCCCGGGAATAGCTGGACAGGGAGCCGGTGGGCACCTTTTTACCCTGAAGCTTTACCGTGCCGCGCTTCAACTCCGCATAGCTTACTTCACCAACGATGTCCGCTTTCAGGTTGGGATAGGCATCTGAATAGTCAACCACCCCGGCATATATCTCCGCATCGGTCACCGCCGCATGGCGGAGGATTTCCTCATCAAGTACGGGGATGGGCACGCCGATACCCACGGTCAGGGTGACGCCGTAGCCGTACATGCTCGTTCCCACCAGCCACCTGGGGCTCATCCTTTTCAGGTCACCGATTACCGCCAGCGTCCCGGCACCCCGCTTCGGCACACCGGTTTCGGTACGGGGCACATCCGGGTTATGCTGGGTGCCCTGCCAGGCAACATACCCGATGCCTCCACCCAGAAAAATCCTGGTGCCGATGCCGATGGTCCGGTAGTACGGGTCATTGAGCAGCGGCGAGAGCTGCCCGGCGCTGCAGTAGTTGACATTGCCCAGGCGCGGCTTGAGCACCCCCATGTAGGTGTAGATGGTCTTACCGGATAGATTTACGGCCACGTTATAGTTCTGGTAGGCATTGCGGACATTGAACAGCACCGCTTCATTCAGGTTCTTGATATTTATCCAGGTCTCCAGACGCTTCCTCGGGTAACAATCGGTGCCGTAGGCGGTCGCCATCAGACGGATATCTTTACCGGCGACCAGTTCCTCGATGACGTGACCACCGCCGTAGTTGAAATCGCCGGGATGCACCCGGTTTCTGGGGTCATCATCGGGCAGGGCATTTGCCCCCAGGAAAACGTCCACCGCCGCCAGGCCGGGATAGGCAAGGACGTCATTGAGGTAAACTCGTCCGCCACCAAGCTTTATTCTGGGTTTGCTGTGACCGATATTGAAGTAGATGCCGGACGAGCACATCGGGCCGAAGGTGCCCGTGGTCACCACGTCAACATGCTGAGCCGCCTTCTTTACGCCTTTTTCTTTGACCAGGTCAATGACTTCCTCAGCATTGACTACTACAGCCTTGCCCTGCTGTATTTTCTCGTTGATTTCCGCTATCGTTTTCATCATGCATTGCCCTCCAAGACATAGTTTCACCGGCTGTTCGCCCTCTCGGGCAAAGCATGATACATATATTCATCACCACACTAACAAAACCGCGCTTCATCCTTCTCCCACCATAAAACGATGTAAAACGCATTATATAATTTATAGCTGAATTAGTCAAAAGGGAAGAGCCTTTTTGGGTTCTGCTCGGTTGTGGTTGGTGGGGCTGAGTCCTATCGGTAAATCATTAGAAGATGGATTTTCTATCAAATATAAATTGGTTATATCGTATAATTATCTCTTTTAGACTTATTAGGCGTTGGCTATGAATTCTTAGAGTTTTCAAGTGTTCGCTATTTAATTTAAGGTTTAAGAATGGTTCGGGAGGAAAATCAATCCAATCTAGCGTTTTGTATATACCAGCTTCAGTTTTTGAAAACTTACTAAGAGTAGACAATACAGCTTTATCCCATTTCTCGCTATCATTTATCCACTTTTCTATTTTAGCTACATCTGTAAGGCGCATGCCTTTATTTCGGAAATAAACACCACAAGACCTGTATTTCGTTAACTTAATCAGTGCTTTTTCTAGTTGGTCTGCAGGTATTAGAATTCTTTCAACTCTATGGTAAACAAGGTATTGTGCTATAAAAAATGCAAATAAGAATAAACCTATTGCCA
>DAOUDY010000030.1:0-3446 GCA_034430755.1 Dehalococcoidales bacterium | reverse complement strand
GGGGAGGTATATGGGAGAGGGGCTTCGCCCCTCTAATACTCCCCGTTCATATTCAGTAATGCCCCTCTATAACTCCCCGATAAACGTAACTGTGTTGTCTTTATATATCAGCTTGCCGCCGTAGATGGTGGCCATCGTTTTGCCCTTGAGCACGCGGCCGGCGAGTGGTGTGTTCTTCCCCTTGGAGGCAAACGACCCCGGCTCAACCGTCCACTCTTTGTACGGGTCAAAGATGGTGATGTCCGCCGGCGCGCCGACTTTGAGCGTCCCGAGCAGGTCGTCTTTCAAAAGTCTGGCCGGATCACCGGTGAGCCTGGCGATGAGCATGTTCAGCGTGAGCTGCCCGCTGTGCACCGGACCGAGCAGGCTGCCCAGCGCCGTCTCGAAGTTGCTGATGCCGCTGGCGGCTTTTACAAAATCGCACTCCTTGTCCGACCGCGCGTGCGGGGCGTGGTCGGTGGCGATGATATCTATGACGTTATCTTTCAGTCCTCTGAGCAGCGACTGGTTGTCCCGCCTTGTGCGCAGCGGCGGGCTGACCTTGGCGTTGGTGTTGTAGCCGTTGCACTCCTCCTCGGTGAGGGTGAGGTGGTGGGGAGTGGCCTCGGCGGTAACTCTTATTCCCTGCTTTTTGCCGTCTCGAATCAGGGCGACCGCGCCCGCGGTGCTGACGTGGGCGATGTGCACGTGTCCTCCGGTCATCCTGGCGAGCATGATATTCCGCGACACCATAATCTCCTCGGAGGCCGACGGGATGCCGCGCAGGCCGAGCCGCTGGGCAAGCTCTCCCTCGTTCATCTGTCCGCCCTCGACGAGCGACGGCTCCTCGCAGTGGTCGATGACCGGCAGGCCGAGTTCGCGGCTTTTCTCCAGCGCCTGGCGCATTATCTCCGGGTCTTTCACCGGGCTGCCGTCATCGCTGAAGCCGATGACCCCCGCCCGGGCCAGCCCCTCCATGTCAGCCAGTTCTTCACCCTTCCTGCCCCTGGTGACGCAGCCGATGGGCAGCACGCGGATGGCGCCGGATTTCTCCGCTTCCGCCTTTACATACTCCACTGTTTCCCGTGTGTCCAGCGGCGGGCTGGTGTTGGGCATACAGCAGATGGTGGTGAAACCTCCTCGGGCCGCCGCCTGAGTGCCGGTGGCAATCGTCTCCTTCTCCTCAGAGCCGGGCTGTCTGAGGTGACAGTGGAGGTCGATAAATCCCGGGCAGACCACCATCCCTTCGGCATACAGGATGTCGTAATCGGTCTGGGGTGGGGTCACTCCCCGCCAGGCAATCCTGCCCTCGCTGAGCAAAAGGCTGCCCCGCTCGTCTAGGCCCTGGCCCGGGTCGATAATCCGTCCATCTTTAATCAGTATTGATTTCATTTCGGCGCACTCTTCCTTTTACGTCGTACCTTAACGTATCGGCTCGGCTTGAAGCCGAGGCTTTCCGCATCTCCCGTCGAGCGAAAGGTAATCAGGTTTTCCGGCCTTATCTTCTTTGCCCAGTGGCTTGAAGCGCTGTGGTATTTCTTGGTCGCCGTTCTGCCCTCGTGCCAGTCGGAACTGGCGACGTATTCCGGCTCGAAACCATGCTCGCAGTAGATGCAGCGCAGGGTGAGCGGCCTGCGGTTGACGATTTTGTATTCCGGCCTGAGGGATTTGATTTCCGTCTCCTGCACCGAGACGCAGCGCGGGTTGGGGCACCTGGGGCCGTAATCGCGCCGGTAAACGGGATATGATATTGGCGGCGCTTCTTCCTGTGGAATGGCCGCGTCTTTCACCCCAAGCAGAAGGGCGATGAGTGCCATCCGCACCGGCACCCCGCGCGCCGCCTGCTTGAAGTACAGGCTCCTCGGGTCGGCATCAAGCTCGCGGGCCAGCTCATCGACGCGGGGCAGCGGGTGCATCACCAGCGTTCTGCGGAACTCCCTGCTCCGGAGCAGCTTTTTATCAACAACGGGGTATTTCTCTCTTACTTCCTTACCTTTTTCCGTGGTGGTAAACCGCTCCTTCTGAGGCCGCGTGACATACAGGGCATCAATCCCGGTCTTCAATTCCACCTGAATATTAACGTCGGGCATCATGGCCAGCTGGTGGGGACTGCTGGGCGTCAGATAGATGGCGTCAAGAGGGAACAGCTTTTCTTTCGCTGTCGGGCCAAGAGCCGCGTACTTTTCCAGCTCACCGCCATATTCCAGGGTCAGTTTTTCCAGGATGTGCTCCGGCACCTCCAGTCCCGGCGTGGGGTAGAAGAGGATATTGGCCCCGAACTTGGCCAGGGCGAAGATGAGGGAGTGTATCGTCCGGCCGTACTTAAGGTCGCCCCACAGCCCTATTTTCAGCCCCTTCAGGGTCTTTTTCTCCTTTTTGATGGTGTAGAGGTCGAGCAGCGTCTGGGTGGGGTGCTGGTGACCGCCATCGCCGGCATTGATGACCGGGACGCCGGAGTAGTCGGCAACCACCTTCGCTGCCCCTTCCCAGGGGTGGCGGATGACAATTATATCAACATAGCTCCCGACCACTCTTGCCATATCGGCGATGCTTTCGCCTTTGGCCAGTGAAGTGGCCCCGACATCGGCGGCGGTGATGACGCTCCCCCCGAGGCGGTGCATCGCCGTCTCAAAGGAGAGCCGCGTCCGGGTGCTCGGCTCAAAGAAGAGGCTGGCCATAATCTTGCCCCGGCACAGTCCATGCTGCTCATCCATGGCCCCGGCCATCTCATCCGCCAGATTGAAGAGCGCTTCGATTTCCCCGTAAGAAAGGTCATCAATGGTAACCAGGCTTCTATTTGTTAGTGTCATGGCCACTCCTTTTCCCGGCATTCACCGGGTGCAAGTCGTTCTTGCCTGTATTTGTTTCCTGGCTGACAATAGCCACTTCGTCCACGCCGTCGGTCTCCAAGAGGTGGACCTGTATCTCCTCGTGGCGGGCGCTCGGTATGTTCTTGCCAACGTAGTCGGGGCGGATGGGCATCTCACGGTGTCCGCGGTCAATGAGCACTGCCAGCTGAATCTGCCGGGGACGCCCGCAGTCAATGAGAGCGTCCATGGCCGCCCGGGCGCTGCGGCCGGTGTAAAGCACGTCATCAACGAGCACGATTGATTTTCCGTCGATACTCGTCGGGATATCGGTACGCTGGACGACGGGCTGCTTGTCGAGATGGGAAATATCATCGCGGTAGAGGCTGAAGTCGAGGGCACCCACGGGGACAGCCGTATTTTCGAACTTCTGGATATTGGCCGCGAGGCGCTTTGCCAGCGGCACCCCCCGCGTCCGCATCCCCACCAGTATCAGGTGGTCCATGGACTTGTTCTGCTCGATGATCTCATGGGCGATGCGCGCCAGGGTGCGCCGGATGTCATCCCGGGTCATGACGGTTTTCTTGGCCATAAAAATAACCTCCTGCCGGGGCTGGCAAGAGGTCAGTGTTACGGGGTTTCTCTGTCTTTTCCTTGCCA
>DAOUDY010000029.1:0-13770 GCA_034430755.1 Dehalococcoidales bacterium | reverse complement strand
CGGCGATAAGCTGATTCTCACCAAGCCGCTGGGCACGGGCATTATCGGCACCGCCGTAAAGGGTGGGGTGGCCAGTGCCGATGCCGAAGCCAAGATAGTGAAGAGCATGACCACGCTCAACCAGAAGGCGGCCGAGCTGATGCAGGAGATAGGCGTTCACGCAGGCACCGATGTCACCGGTTTTGGCCTGCTCGGCCACGCCGGCGAGATGATTAACGGAAGCGACGTCGGCATGGTCATTCATTCGGCGGCGGTTCCCTTCTTCCCCGAAGCCAGAGAATACGCAGAAAAGGGCATGATCCCCGGCGGACTGCACCGCAACCGCGACTTTCGCTCCGGTATGGTCTCCATGGCGAAGACCGTCCCGGATTATATGTCCGATATCCTTTTTGACCCTCAGACGTCAGGCGGGCTGCTTATATCAGTCGCTCCCGAAAAAGCCCGGAGCCTGCTGGAAAGGATGCACCAGGAAGGCATCCCGGAAGCGGCTCTGGTCGGCGAAGTCGTTGCCGAACCAAAAGGGAAAATAATCGTCGATTAAAACCGCTTCTGATTGACAAAAACCGCTTATCCTGATTAAATGGTGCATTGTCTATTCCACGGCGAAGGAGGCTGATAATGAAAAGAGTTCTGCTTTTGGCAGGTATAGTGATTGTGATTCTGTCACTTATTCTGACTGGCTGTGGCGGCAAAGGGATTGTCGTTGGCTCGAAGATAGACACTGAGGGCGCGCTGCTGTCCCAGATGATTATCCTTTTGCTTGCTGACCATGGTTTTGACGTTGTCGACAAGTCAGGGACGGGGCCAACGCAGGTGGTGCGCAAGGCGATTCAGAGTGGCGAGATTGACATCTACCCCGAATACACCGGCAACGGCGCTTTCTTCTTCGATGAGACGGAGTCGGATGTCTGGAATGACGCCCAGAAAGGCTGGGAACGGGTGAAGAAACTTGACCTCGAGGCGAACAACGTCGTCTGGCTCAAGTCAGCGCCGGCCAATAACACCTGGGCCATCGCCATACCGGGGGAACTTTCCGAGAAGGAAGGCATTCGCAGCCTGGAGGATTTCGCTGATTATGTAAACCATGGCGGCTATGTCAAGCTGGCCGGCTCCGAGGAGTTCGTCACCAGCCCCGTGGCCCTGCCCGCCTTTCAGGAGGCCTACGGATTTACCCTGAAAAAGGACCAGCTCCTGACGCTTTCCGGCGGCAACACAGCGCAGACGGAAAAGGCGGCTGCCGAGGGAACGGACGGCGTTAATGCCGCCATGGCCTATGGCACCGACGGCTCGCTGGCGGCACTGGGCCTGGTCATTCTGAGCGACCCCAAGAATGTCCAGCCCGTCTATGAGCCGGCGCCGATTATCCGCGGCGAAGTCCTGGAAAAGCACCCTGAAATCGAGTCCATCCTCAACCCGGCATTCCAGTCGCTTGACCTGGAGACGCTGCAGGCCCTGAATGCCAAGATAGCTTTTGAGGGGCAGGTGGCCGTTGACGTTGCCCGTGAATACCTCGTCGCCAAGGATTTCCTGAAGTAGCAGCTTTGAGGATATGAAAAATGATGATTCGGCAATGGGTCACCACTAACAGTGTGGCCGTTACCGGGTCTTTCATCGGACTCTGTTCGCTGCCATTTGGCTGGCTGACCCTCAAGACAAGTCGGCTTGCCGCCGGAACCAGCCTGCGGCTCTGGGACGCGTATGGCTGGAGCGTGGCGGCGGCTATCATTATATTATGGCTTATCTGTCTGGCCTTAAGCCTGGCGGAAAGAAATAGGTGGCGCTCCATCGCCACCGGCATTGCCGCCAATGTGGTTCTTATTCTGACCTTTATCTTCGCCGGCCTGAACGCAAACCGCCTCGCCGCGACCGGGTCGGAGTTTGCCCGCGTTTCACTGAGCGCCGGCGTCTGGGTCACCATTGCCGCCGTCTACGTTCTGCTCTTTGCCGCCCGCCAGAGCCTGCACAACGACCGGGTATGGCAGAATGTTATCTCCTGGATCGGGCTGGCCGCCGTGGTAACCCTGTTGCTTACCGGCGGGCTGAACAGCTTATCTGTGGTCCAGGAGTTTATCGGTCGTGAGTCACGGTTTCAGCAGGAAATGATAAAACACGTCCTGCTCTTCGGGGGCAGCGTGATAGCAGGCACCATCATCGGCATCCCGCTGGGCATCTGGGCAGCGCGGAATCGCCGTGCCGAGAAGCCGATTTTCTACTTCGCCAACATCACCCAGACCATACCCAGCCTCGCCCTCTTCGGGCTGCTCATCGCGCCGCTTTCCGCTCTATCTTTTGCCTTCCCCGCCCTGCGCGAATTCGGCATCAGGGGTGTGGGCGCGGCACCGGCACTGATTGCTTTGATCATCTATTCGCTGCTGCCCATCGTCAGAAATACCTTTGTCGGCCTGCGTCAGCTTGACCCGGCGGTGATTGATGCCGGGCTGGGCATGGGGATGAGCCGGCCGCAGGTCTTTCGCCGTCTCGAAATTCCCCTTGCCGCCCCGCTCGTTTTAGAGGGAGTCAGGACCGCCTCGGTGCAGGCGGTGGGGTTGACCGCAGTGGCGGCGCTCATCGGGGCGGGGGGCCTGGGCTGGTTCGTCTTTCAGGGGCTGGGACAGGCGGCCCCGGACCTGATTATCCTCGGGGCAATCCCCATCATCATCCTCGCCCTGGTCGTGGATGCCGTGATGCGGAAAATAGTACGCCTCAGCACGCCCAAAGGACTGGCAACAGGAACGTAAACGTCATGATAAAGCTGGAGCAGGTGACCAAGAAATACGGAGAAACAGCCGCCGTCAACGGCTTTTCCCTTGAGGTGAACGAAGGTGAGGTATGCGTCCTCATCGGCCCCTCTGGCTGCGGCAAGACCACCACCCTGCGCATGATAAATCGCCTCATTGAGCCGACCTCCGGGCGCATTCTGGTCAACGGCAGGGACACCGGTCAGGCCAAACCGGAGCAGCTCAGGCGGTCAATCGGCTATGCCATCCAGAGCGTGGGGCTCTTTCCCCATCTGACCGTAGCGGCCAATATCGCCACCGTGCCGGAACTGCTGCACTGGGACAAGTCACGCATAGCCAGGCGGGTGGAAGAGCTGCTGACGCTCGTCGGCCTCCCCCCGGCAGAGTACGCTGCCAAATATCCCAACCAGCTTTCCGGCGGAGAGGCGCAGCGCATCGGCGTGGCCCGTGCCCTAGCCGCCGACCCGCCGATACTGCTCATGGACGAGCCCTTCGGCGCCGTCGACCCTTTGACGCGAGAAAGATTGCAGACCCAGTTCGTGGCCATCCAGCAGGAGCTGAAAAAGACGGTCATTCTGGTCACTCACGACCTTGATGAAGCCATCAGACTGGCCGACCGCATCGCCATCATGGCGGCGGGAAAGCTGGTGCAGTATGATACACCGGAGACGATACTCTCCAGGCCGGCGAATAAGTTTGTCCACGACTTCGTCGGCACGGACCGTGCTCTCAAACGGCTCTCCAGAATTAATGTGGAACGTTTCATCAGGCCGGCGGCTTCGGTGGCGCTGAGTGCTTCCGCCAGAGAGGCAAAGACCGCTATTGGCGGCAAAAGGTCAGCCTGGGTGGTTGATGAGGGCGGCCAGCTACTCGGCTGGATAGATAAGGCCAGCCTGTCAGAAGCGACTTCGGTGAGGCAAGCCGTTGTTGCCCTGGACACGAAAGACATCGCCCTCATGCGCTGCGCCACATTAAGAGAAGCGCTTTCGCGCATGCTCGGCCAGGGGTTAAAGAGCATCCCGGTGGTGGATGAGAACTCAAGGCTTATCGGCGAGGTGACATTGGGTGACGTCGAGGCGGCCACCGCCGAGGCGGAGGAATAACTGATGCGCCGCCAGCAGACATGGCGCTGGATTGTCCTGGCGATATTGAGCGCAGCATTCATCGCCCTCATCGCCAATATGGGGATATGGGAAGCGTCCCTCAGATATCTGTTCCCGCAGGAATCGCAGGTGCTTCACCCCCGCGCCAGCCTGCTCACTCTGGTCGTGGAACACCTAGGGCTGGTGGGCATTTCCAGCAGCCTGACCATACTTATCGGCGTGCCGCTCGGCATATGGGTGACCCGCCCCGGCGGCCGGAATTTCCTGCCCATCGTCACCGACCTCACCTCATTCGGCCAGACATTTCCCCCGGTGGCGGTCCTGGCCCTGGCCGTGCCCATGCTCGGCTTTGGCCTGATGCCGACGGTGGTCGCCCTTTTCCTTTACGGGCTGCTGCCCGTGGTGCGCAACACCATTGCCGGCCTGAGCGCCGTGCCTCCCCACCTGCTCGATGCCGCCTACGGCATGGGGATGGGCCGACTGCGGGCGCTCTTCCGCATCGAAATCCCGCTGGCGGCGCGGGTCATCCTGGCCGGAATCCGTATCAGCGTCATCATCAATATCGGCACGGCCATGATAGGTGCGGCTATCGGGGCGGGGGGCCTCGGCTCGCCCATTATTGCCGGGCTGGTGCAGGACAACCTCGCCTACATCATCGAGGGCGCCGTGCCGGCGGCCGTCCTGGCCGTCCTCGCCGACCAGCTTCTGGCCAATATGGAGAGCAGCTTCGCCTACCTGCCGGAAGAAGCTACACGGTAATAGTCAATATCCCCAGCAGGCTCAGCCCGCGGATAATCATGCTCACCGCGATGGCGGCCAGCAGCAGACTGAAGACCTTGGACACCGCTTTCAGCCCGCCCTGCCCCAGAATGCGGACAAACCAGTTGCTGAGCATGAAGACAACCCAGACGACCAGAAGGTTCAAGATAAAGGCCACCAGGACCATGTAGAGCGGGAACTGGGTCGCCAGCAGCAACAAAGTCGTAATCGCCGCCGGACCCACGGTGAGGGGCGTGCCTATCGGGACCACGGCCACCATCTCCTCTTTTATCAGCTCCACCGCCTGCCCCGTGGTCATGTACTTTATGGACAGCACCAGCAGGATGAGCCCGCCGGCAATGGCAAAGGAGCCAACCTCTATGCCAAGCACGCTCAGGATGAACTGTCCAAAGAACAGAAAGATAAGCCCAACGACGGCGGCGGTGATGACCGCCACGTGAATCATCTTTTGCCGCTCATGCCGGGTCAGGCCTTCGCTCAGGGAGACAACGAAGGGCAGGTTCCCCAGCGTATCGATGGCGATAAACAGGGGCACGAAGGTCAGCACCAAAGCCTCAAGCCAGTTGATTTCCATACCAAGCTATTATATCAGCTAGCCAGCAGAAATGCTTGCCAGCTTTCCTGGATGTATAATTTAGATAATGGCCGGGATAAAGCTCGTTGATAAAAAGGGTTCCACCCTGCACGACTACCCCTATAGTACGCCCGCCCGGAAGTGCCCGCACTTCTGGATAATCAACGTTACCCCGCCCGGTCCGGCCCACTGCATACACCACTGCCTTTACTGCTATGCCCGCGAGGCCATCTATTCGAACTACTCAACCGAAACGCTTGTCTATCGCAACCTGCCGGAGCTGGTAGAAAGAGACTTGAAACGGATAAGCCTGTGCCCGCCCATCTCCATCTCCAACGTCTCCGACCCCTGCCAGCCCATCCCGGAGCTCAGGGCCGAGGTGAAGAGGTTAATACGGCTGCTCATGGACTACGGCGTCTCCTTTGCCATCACCACCAAAGGTGACCCATGTTTTCTCCTTGACCTGCCGGGTTTCATAAACTACCGGACGAAATTCATTGCCATCACCATAGAAGGCACCGCCGATATCCTGCAATTGCTCTCGCCGGCAGCACCCCCGCTGGAGCAGCGTCTGGCAACAGTTCGGCAGCTTTCCGCCCTGGGCATAGATACCCTGGTGCGCTTCGACCCTGTCTTCATCCACCTTTTCCAGGCACTGTACGGGAACAGATGGTTCGAGAAGATTGAGGAGCTAATCGAAACCTTCGCCGAAACCGGTGCCAAGCATATCGTCAGCAGCACCGGCCGGCTGTCCCGAAAATCAGCCAGCCCGGATGGCATAAGTCTGTGGCAGCGAGTATGGCAGGTTATCCATCGCCAGTCGCCGGAAGCTGCCCGAAGATTTGAGCAGGAATACTGCTATGAGCGCGGCGGCACCAGCCAGGGATACCTGCTGCGGAGAGACATTCGCCTGGCGGTGCATCAGCAGCTCAGAATGCTCGCCGAGAAGAACGGGATGACGTACGCCGCCTGCCAGGAGCTCAGCGCCGCCGAGTCTGACTCACCGGGTCTGCCGCACTGCGAGCGTTTCATACTGCCTTTCGCCCGGAAGCAGGCAGACGGCCGATTCCAGGCCATCGAAGGGTGCACGGCAAACTGCCACGTTACCTGCCGCAGTCTGACCCAGCCCCCCTGCGGACGCCCCGAGCTCGCCACACCCCGACCGTTCCAGATTGGCCATCTGAGATAGCAGAGAGCCCGGGGCAGGCCAAACATAAACTGTGCTATAATGAAACCATAGGTACAACTTTGCCGGATAGGGGGTTTTCAATCAGCAAAAAGGAGAAACGTTATCATCTTGCCGGCTGGCTTCTGTTTCTTGTCTGCGCCGTCTTCTTCATTGTGCAGAGCCTCACCGACAATAACCTGCTTGGCCTCAGCGGCAGCATCTTCTTTCTTGCCGGTTGTATTGCCTTTCTTATTCCCCTGGTGAGCAACTGGCATAAATAGTAAAAAAACATAATCGGATGTAGTACAATAGAAGAGTAGTATTTCTGGCGTTATATCAGTGTAAGCGCTGATAACAGGCGATAGATTGGGGTGATTTGCTTATGGATACGCAAGGCATTCTGTTCATTATCCTGATAATCATACTGTTCGTTCTGTCGGTCATTTTTCTGCCCTACTGGTTGATGATGCGCTCTGTCCCCAAAGTAATCAAGGCATTCCGGCAGAACAATGCCACCAGCGCACAGAATGCCAAGACAATTGAAGAGCTTGGGCTTAGACCCAGGTCCATATTCCAGAGGATGTTCACCCGACGTGACTACCGGCAGAATGCCCTGCAATTCCTCCTCAGAGCCGACGTGGTTGATATTAGCGAAGAAGGCAATTTTTATCTCAACGAAGAAAAGCTGATGCTCTCCAAGTGGCGAAATCTCTGATGCCGCCGCTTTAGATACCATCCAAGGCCGACAGATTTTCCGCAATGGCACACTGGACGGAAGAGCTATTCAAAGAATATCCCGAGCTGTATGTTGGCGCCCTGGAAGAGCGCCTCAAACAAGCGCCGGGAGAAACAGCAGCCCTTCTCCGCTACCTGAAAGAGCAGGGATTCCGGCCGGAGCGAGTCCTCGATTTGAACTGCGGCATCGGCCGCCACTCCATAGCGCTGGCACATCGCGGTATCCGGGTTCTGGGCACTGATATATCATCTCACTATATTCAAATCGCCAAAAGTAAAGCCCGGGAAGAAAAGATAGCTGACCGGGCAAAATTCAAGGTGGCGGACATGCGACAGATTGCTTCCAGCCTCCACGGCGAACCGCCGTTTGACGGCATTGTCTGCCTCTGGACTTCTTTTGGCTTTTACGATGACAAAACCAACGAGAACATACTGCGCGACTGCCTCAAGCTGGTGAAGCCCGGCGGCTTCTTCGCCCTGGACATTGTGAACAAGGACTTGCTGCTCCAGAACTACTCGGAAAAGGGGTTCTCACACCATAACGACTGGATTGTGCTGGAGGAACGGAGGTTTGATACGGGGAAATCACGGAATTACAACACCTGGATGTTTCTGCAGCAAACCGGAGAGCTGACTTTCAAACTGGAAAGGATAATCGAGCTTGACCACCGCATCTGGAGCCTGCCCGAGCTTATCACGCTTTTCGACAGCACCGGCTGGCAGTTCGAAGCCGCTTACCCCGGATTTGCCACCGGGTTCACCCGGCGCAAAATCAAACCTGTATCCACAAAAGACATCATTTCCAAATCACCCATGATTCTAATCATATCTCGTCGCCCGGACTAAAAATCAATCAAAAAAGGGATTCACAGGCATGGCGGAAAAAACGGCAATTTATGTTGGCACGTCGGGCTGGTCTTACCCCCGGGGCGAGGGCACCTGGACCGGCTACTTCTACCCCACCGGCAGGATAAATGAACTGGAATACTACAGCCAGTTTTTCAACACGGTAGAAATTAACAGCACCTTTTATCGCCCACCGAACCCGGGATACGTTGACAACTGGGTGCGCCGGACGCCGGGAGATTTCCTGTTCACGGTGAAATTATGGCAGAAATTCACCCACCCCAGAATGTACCAGGAAGCCACCGGTGAGGCGGCTGCGATATCACAGAGGGATGTTGACCTCTTTCACCACAGCCTGGAGCCGCTCTATAAATCGGGGAAATTTGGCGCCCTCCTGGCGCAGTTCCCGCCGAGCTTCAGGAATGACCGGTACGGCCAGCAGATACTCTCTGCCGTGGTCCGGACATTCGGCCAGCACCGGCTGGCCGTTGAGCTGCGGCACCGTAGCTGGAGCGATGACCCGCACACCGCCGGACTGCTCAGGGAGCGCAACGTTGCCTGGGTACAGATTGATGAGCCGAAGTTCCCCTCTTCCATCGCCGCCAATATTCCGCTGACGGCTGACACGGCCTATTTCCGCTTTCACGGGCGGAACAGAGAAACGTGGTGGACCGGTGACAGCGAGACGCGCTATAAATACCTGTATTCACCGGAAGAGATACGGGAACTGGCAGATAAGATAAGGCCAGCCCTTGAGCAGGCCAGGCTAACCTTCGCCTTTTTCAACAACCACTGGCGCGGCTATGCGCCGCGCAATGCCGTTGCTCTGAAGAAGGAGCTGAAACTGCCGGTTCAGGAGCTCCCGGTTCCCCAAAAGCTGCTCGATGAGGAGTAGTAAATAATAATAATGAATTTAATGGCCGGCCTTGACAGCCCTAAGGCAAAGTTCTACCATAGCCTTAGTACACCGATGAATGAGCTCCAAGACAGCACGGTCAAACCTATGCTCTTCCCGCCTCCCCGTTTCGTCATACACTGTCCGTAGCTCTCTATTCATCGAGTCCACAGCGTGAACATATTTATATCGCTTCACAATGAGGAGGCAGAACGGCAATGAAAAAAATGATCAACGACCCGTATCAGGTGGTGGAGGAGACACTGAGCGGCATCCTGAAAGCGTACCCCTACCACTTGCGCATGTCCAAGGAGAGCCAGCGGGCGCTGGTAAGGGCCGATGCGCCGGTGAAAGGGAAGGTTGGTATCTGCACTGGTGGCGGTTCGGGTCATATCCCTGTCTTCCTGGGATACGTCGGCCCGGGACTGCTCGATGGCGTGTCCGTGGGCAACGTATTCTCTTCGCCGAGCAGCGATGACATGCTTGCCGCCACGAAAGAAGTAAACGGGGGAGCAGGCGTGCTCTATATTTTTGGCAACTACAGCGGTGACGTAATGAACTTCGAGATGGCCGCCGAAGCGGCGGAAATAGAAGGCATCCCGGTGCAGATGAGCATAGTGAAGGACGATGTCGTCTCGGCACCTCGTGATGAGAAAGACCATCGCCGCGGCGTTGCCGGTCTTTTCTTCGCCTACAAGCTCGCCGGGGCCAAGGCCGATACCATGGCCAGCCTTGATGAAGTGAAAGCGGTTGCCGACAGGGTAATCGATGAGACATGCAGCATCGGGGTAGCCCTGAGCCCATGCACCATACCGGCGGCGGGTAAGCCGACGTTCACCATCGCCGATGACGAGATGGAGATTGGCATGGGCATTCACGGCGAGCCCGGGCTGGAGCGGACCAAGCTGATGAAGGCTGATGACATTGCCGCTATCATGACGGAGAAGGTCATCAGCGACCTCCCGTTCAGGTCAGGAGACGAGGTCGCCGTGCTCATCAATGGCCTCGGGGCAACGCCGCCTGAGGAGCTATTCATCCTCTACAATAAGGCTCATGATGTGCTTGGTGAACACGGCCTGAAGGTATATAAAACATTTGTTGGTGAGTATGCGACCTCCATGGAGATGGCTGGCGCTTCGCTGACCGTTCTCAGACTCAATGATGAATTCAAGGTTCTTCTCGATGCGCCGGCCTTCTCACCATTCCTGCTGCAGTGGAGGTAGACATGGCACAGCGCACCCTTACTTCGACGGACATCGCCGCCATACTGAATAAAATGGCCGATGACCTGGAGAGCCATACCGAAGAGCTGAGGCAGCTCGATGCGGTCATCGGCGACGGTGACCTGGGCATAACCACCGCGCTGTGCAGCAAGGCAATACGAGAGCATTTCGCTTCAGCAAGCGAGAGCAATATCGGCTCGCTCATCGCCAGGTGCGGATTGAGCATTAACAAAGCGTCCCCATCAACATTCGGCACACTGCTCGCCTCGGCTTTCCTGAGCGCGGGGAAGATGGTCACCGGCAAGGAGAGCATCGACAGCAGTGATTTGGTGCAGATGGCAGAAGGTGCTATTGATGGCATCAAGAAGCGGGGCAAAGCAGAGCTGGGCGACAAGACCATGCTCGACTGCATCGCACCGGCAGCGGACGCGTTCCGGAAGCAACTGGAAGCAGGCAGTGACCTGAAGAAATCTCTCGAGGCAGCCATAGCAGCGGCTGACCAAGGAGTGAAAGCAACGGTTCAGATGATGTCAAAGCACGGGCGAGCGAGCTGGCACCGGGAGAACACCATAGGCGTGCAGGATGCCGGGGCGACGGCCATGTATTACGTGATAGAGTCATTCGCCCGTCATTTACTGGAGTAGCACCAGTCATGAAAACGCTTCTTTCACTTTTCTCCCCTGAGTCGCACAAGCAGAAGCGACACTCTAACAAAGGCCAAGACTTCATACATGGAGACTTGACAAATAATCGTATAGGACTATAATAACACTTGCCTGAGGTGAAATAGCCTTTAAAACAGTATATTGGATTTGGAGTGTGACCATGCAAACTTTGCGCTATACTGCAACCATATTAGGCGCGCTGGGGATTGTCATATTGATGCTCTTCTTAATGAGCCGTTTCATGGGGGCGTAACGGGACATTCACTCGCCGAGCAGAAGCAACCGCATTCCGCAGGCCCGGACGCTTAGCGCTTAACCGCTCAATCGTCCAGAATTGAGATTAACCCCTGAATCACACTTAAAACCTGACGAATTCCTAAGCCCAAAATACAAACTGGCAGCGGGTGGATTCGAACCGCTAGATGGTTAACTGTCAATAATGGTATTATTATCTATACAAGCAATAGATTTATAAGCTGGATTTGTAGCAATGAACATTGGCGACAAAGTCAAAATAACGTACGGCGAATTTCAAGGCAAAGTCGGTCAAATAAAGGCTCGCCATATGAATGCAGTCCCAAATGAAATGAAAACCATAAGAGCAGGAGTAATAATAACCAGTAGAAATAATGAAACGCTGTATAGCGTTCTTCTTAAAGGGGATAGAGACATCATGTATTTCCCGAAGAGTTGTCTTGAATTAATTTCCGATTAATAGTGAACAGATGTAAAAAACATTAGTATTCGTGTCTGCGAAAGTAAGTGGCAGCGGCTGGGTTTGAAGAAAGTAAAACACGGCAGAACTTAGGAGGTGAGCACAATGGGTTGGTATGGTGACAAGATAGAGAAGTTAAAGAAATTACCAAATCCTTACGCCCTCTTGTATGTCACGGCTAAATTTCTCGCCGGGGTAGGCATAGGTGTCCTATTAGCAACTTGGATAGCAACTTGGACATGGTGGATTTTTATAGTAATTGCTTGCGTAATATCGATTCCGGTTATCTGGTTGCTTTTTAGCAGGTAACATGTGGACTATATAGAAACAAAAGTGGCAGCGGCGGGATTCGAACCAGTATCATGTTTATTCAGCCAAGATTATAGGATTAGTACCAGAGGCACGATCAGTGCTATCAGTCCCGTGAATACAACTACAAAAAGAAAGAGATTGTATCTTAACGCGTAATTACTTAATAGGGACTCATCATAATAGCCTTCGACACCCTGGTCTTTGTACATCTTGAGCAAACCATTTATCAATTTAATTCTAGTTTGTTTCCCTTTTAATAACCCTATTTCTACGACAACATTGACCGCGATGACGAGGCAAAAAAAGGTAAAGAACACTGTCCAGGTAGTCGCATCTCTATCTGAACCTTGAGCTACTGCCGAGTTTACACCCAATGCCAAGAGGTTTAGCAGAATCGCCGCGAGAATGAAAACTATATCGGTACGCGTATTTTGTTGCAGCTCAGTTATGATATGTTCATGAACACGTTCAATCATATTTCTCTCCTAATTAATGGTCGACGCAGACCATATTTTTTGATATTACTAATGATAATAGACCTACGGGCCTATTAAATGCAACAATAACTGTGGAAATTAAACTGATATGGTACCCCTTGTCGAAGCGTCCAAACATAAAACTGGCAGCGGGTGGATTTACTAGAGAAGGCTAAGAATTGATATATAAACTATAATATGTCTTACTAATAAGGAATCTTCATTGGAGGTGGATAATGACCAGCAAGCAAACCTTTACTAGCGAAGAGGCCAAGCGAATTGGAGAGGCACTAGGTATTGATTGGAGTAAATTTGATATTGAACAATACCGTATGGGGCTTGATGTTGAACTTGAGCATGGGAAAGTAGACCAGCATACCAATGTTACCAATGACGACCCTATCATGACAGGAAAGATAGCTTTAGCTCATCTTAACGAGTTCCCGGACTACTATACTCGGCTTGATAAAATGGAGAAGGAAGCTGAAGGGAAGCTCTAATAAGTAAGTGGCAGCGGCTGGGTTTGAACCAGCGGTATTTCAGAAGGTCAAGACCTGATACATGCGTTATAATTACATATTAGATACGGCAGAATATATTGAGAGAGAGAAACATGGAAAGAATAAATGCTTGCAGATGGTATGATGAAAGCTCGGGTGTAAAGAGAGCTCATGATTTAGGGTTAATTGACAAGAAATGGGTAGAAGGGTATTGCTTGGCTGGAGGCAGAGGGTGCGTAAGAAAAAAGAGATTTGAAGAAGAGGGGTATGTTTCTCCTGACTATGTATTACCTGATGGCACTATAAGCGAGGCGGTAAAAAGACATATTGAAGGGAAAAAAGACAATAACAAGCATTATTAAGATAACTGGCAGCGGGTGGATTCGAACCGCCGACCTAGAATGCGTATCAATCAATAACAAATATAAGTTTTATTTATTCAATTACAGCGGTCGGATTCTCACTAAACGGGTTTGTTCTGAGAGACAAAGAAAAAAGGTAGGGATAACTGCGCTTCAGGTGTTGCAGGTAATCCACCCAGCGCCTAACTAGGGCGCCGTAAGCTCGCTTGGCATCATTGGCTAAATGCTCAAGATCTGCTTCCGGTAAGTTCAAGAGGCTCTTCCTAGACATAAGCTCGTCTCTTAAATGAACAACAGCCCAGAGAAGATCAGTGAAAGACTCATGCTCTATAAGATCAGGATTTTCTATTTGTCTTAATAATAAATCGCCCTTTTGCGCTAGAAACTCGGATAATATTTCCAAGTCCATCGATTTTGGGTCAATGTTACATTCATGCCGCTGAAGTTGCCTCTTCAGGTTAGCAAAGTCAGCCTCAGAGCAGGTTTGATTTATCAAACAATCTTTGCGTACCTCGTTTATTTGAGGGTCATATTGGGTAAAGATATGAAGCAGTTGATTTCCGACCTCGGTGAAGAATACCCCGATAATCATGTTTAATCTTCTGGCTCGAATTCGGTTCTGTCCCCTCTGTATAAGCATCTGGGTAACATTAGTGATTATAGTTAGAAATGTTCCTA